>DBWC01000006.1 GCA_002308615.1 Clostridiales bacterium UBA1248 | reverse complement strand
GAGAGCCATGAATATCAAATGTCAATAAACCCGTTTTCCGGGATATAACGCACGGCAAATCTGCCGTCGGAAAAGACCTCAAGGCAGTCGACAAGCATATCCAAAACGTCGTCAGGCAGACCGGACGTATCGTGCGTGCGCAGCGCCCGGTCTACCGTTTCGTTCAGGTCTTCCCTGCTCTTTATAAACGGCAAAAGTGAGGCGAGACGAGGCGAGGAATCCGGCGTAAATCCGGCGTTTTCTATCTCCGCCCGCTCGATCCGGCAAACCTCAAGCACGCGTAATGGCGTATATAAACGCGGCAGAAGAGACAGATAAAGCTCGCGGTTTTCCGAGATCTTTCGGCGTGCGTTTTCAAGAAGCGCGCCGACCTGTTCCGCGGTAAACGCCGGGGCGACGCAGCCGCCGTTTTTCTTATTGTTTCCGCAGCGCCACGTCCGTTTTTCGTATTTCGTATTGGGGTTCCAGACCGTTTCAATAAACCATTTTCCGCAGTTCGCGCATTTGAGACGTTTTGAAAAAGGTTTTTTGCCGGTACTGCGCCGCGCGCGTTTGCCGTACGTTTCCTGCACCGCTTTTGCTTCATTGAAAAACTCCTCCGTTATTATCGCCGGGTGACCGCCTTTTACGTAATACTGCTTGACAAATCCGTCGTTTTTTACGCGTTTTTTCGTCAAATAACTTACGCTGACGGTCTTCTGCAAAAGCGCGTCTCCGATATATTTTTCATTCTGAAGTATGCTTTTTACAACGGAATAGCCCCAGACGTCCTTGCCCATCGGCGTTTTTATCCCGTCGTTTGTGAGCGCTTTCGCTATCTCGTAATAGCCGAGACCTTCTATGCACATACAGTAAATGCGCCGGATCACCGACGCCTCCTTCTCATCCGTCTCCGGCGCGCCGTCCGCGCCTTTTCTGTACCCTAAAAACTCGCTGCAATGTATAGTATATTTGCCGTCCGCAAACCGTTTTCGCGCTCCCCACGTCACGTTTTCGGAAAGCGAACGGCTCTCCTCCTGTGCAAGACTTGATAAGATCGTTATGAGAAGCTCGCCTTTCGGATCGAAGGTATAGATGTTTTCTTTTTCAAAAAAACATTCGACTCCCGCGTCCTTCAGCATCCTTATCGTCGTAAGGCTGTCGACCGTATTGCGGGCAAAGCGGCTTATGCTTTTTGTGACTATAAGATCTATCTTTCCGGACAGCGCGTCATTTATCATACATTGAAAACCCTTACGCAGGCGCGTGCTTGTCCCGGACAGACCCTCGTCCGAATATACTTTGACAAATTCCCATTCGCTGTTGGACGCGATCATTTTCGTAAAATAATCTATCTGAGCTTCGTAGCTTCCCTGCTGTTCCTCCTTGTCCGTGGAAACGCGGGCGTACGCCGCTACTTTTCTTTTTTCGACCTTCGGAATCGGCTTTTCAAGCGCGGTCACGTTCGGCTCGATAACTGAAACGGTTTTGATCATTTTCATATACATCCTGCTGCTTTCTTTTTGTACTCATACGGCTTTTTCGCTGCTTGTCCGCGTGACGCATTATATCATAATTCTTTTGCGTTTTCAATAAAATCAGATAAATACCGCGTCCGTACAGCGCCGCACAGCCCGCGAGGTCAAAATATCATTGCGTAAGGATATGTAAAATTATAATTTTATTCGTGTATTTAGTAAATTTTTTTATTTAGATATTTACAAAACAAAAGCTATGTATTATATTATATAAGAATACGCGAGCATTATATTTATAATAAAAATAGTTTAGTAAAGAAAGGAGCGCGTCAAAATGAAAATGGACAAAAATAAACAGAATAAAGCAAAGCTGGCGGGAATGCTCCTTTCGCTTACCGCCGTTTCAGTCGCTCTTATACTCGCCGTAAGCGTCGGTCTCAACCGTACCTTCGGCTGGTTTGCAACTTATGAAAAAGTCAATGCAAAAAATATGAGCATATCGGCCGATTATAACGGCTTTGAGCTTTACGCCTCCGGCGATGAGACAACGCCTCTCGGCGCAGGCGACGCTGTGGTTCAGTTTTTGTCTCAGGGATCAAACGGTGGGTATGCATTACGTGATCAGACAGGTTCCGGATATTATAAAATGATGTGTAATTTCGCGATCGATGATGAAGCCAGCACCGTTGAACCCGGAAGAATTTGCCCCGGCGCATTCGGTACGATAAGCTTTGATATAGTCGTGCCGGACACGGAAGACCGCACGTTCGATATATACCTTGGCTTTATCACGGCGAAACAAACGGCGCAGGGACTTGAAGCCACGACCTCGGACACAGATCTACAAACTATTCTCAGAGGTCACATACTTCTGTTCAACGAAAGAACCGGCAATAACGGCATATACAGCTATTCGGATCAGATCAACGATACGCATATTGTATTCAACACCGCAGATCACACTTCGGCTACGGAACCCCGCCAGATAAACGGCAAATATCACTATAAATTCTCGGTTTACTGGGTATGGCCGATAACGTACGCGCACTTTGCATACGACGACAGCGATCCGAGACAGGTCGCAAAAAGCATTTATTCTTCCTCAACCGAGCGAGCAGAGGTACTGCAAAGTATACTTGAACAAGACGCAAACTACGTTTTTATAAACGCGGGCAAATATTTCAAAAATTTGAATTTAACGGACGACAGGGCGGAAAACTACGTTGATCTGAGCCGAACGGACGTTGACGTGTTTGACTATTATTACGTTGAATTGAGCGACGGTTATAATAACGCTGACCAGTACATAGGAGAGTATGCAAGACATCTTGTGCTGACTGTAGACGTATTTCTTGAAGAACAGTAAAAAGAATTGACGCAGGAACATTATTATGAACGGAAACAAAATCGAATCGACCTCAAAATCAAATAAAAACCGCGGATTATTGCGTACCGGCATTACCGCGGCGGTATTGCTTACCGTCCTTTCGATTTCGATAGCGGTAGAAGCATGGTTTTACTACGGACGCAGCACCGCCGCTATATCGGAAGTGTCCGACCCTATGGCGATGTTTATCAAAGCCGGAAACCGTGAGGATGTCCGTTATATCGACCTCGGCGGTATAGACGTTGAAAACCAGGGCACGGAGATGAGCGGAAACAAAAAATATATGGACTTTGTTTTCTGCGTTGAAGGAAGCAACGTTCAGTATTTCAAGCTCCAGCTCGCATATACGACAAACAACCAGTTCGATTACGAGATATATCCCGCTGTGGAAACGACGGACCCGGTTCCGAATAATAACGGCGGCTATGTCGATTATACGCTTCACGACGGCACTAACACCGTAAAGCATTATTATATTGCGAACGGTACAACAGCGCTTACCGGAGATTTTTTGAACGATAAAACGGTAGAATCGGAATTACTCGGAAAAGATAATACTGACGTTGATGAGGAAAAGAAGTATTACGACATGACTTACGGCACTTATTCCAATCATCACAAATACGCCATACCGCTTTACTGGCAGGCGGACGAAATACAGCGCGCCGATTATCACAATCAGCCGAACTTCTACAACTATTACATTCTGCGCGTAATTTGGAATAACAACGCGATAAACAGCAAAGAGACCGATATTATATACATTTCCGCAAAGAATACCACGGGAAATCACACCTCGAACAGCGGCAACGGTTAAACTCACGGGAAGGAGGGAAAAGACATGAAACAGAATATCAGAACGCACAGCAGGGGCAAAACAGTCGCATTTATTTCGTTTTCGCTCGCTATACTTATTTGTCTGTCGTTTACATTCACGTACGCTGAATTTACAAACAGCAGCCGTGCAAAACGTGTTGTTGCCACGTACGACAGCGTCGGTGTTCTCTTCTCCTCCAACTACCTATCATCAAACGTGACTCTTGGAAACGCATCTCCCGACGTATACAGAAGAATGATATATACAGACGGTTCGACCCACGCTTACGGCGAAATAACGGTATGCAATTACGCACAGGGCAATACGGCGAAAACTTATGAATACGATATAACGTATGAACTGTACGCAGCGCTCGTCATACTCGGTGAAAGCAACGGCAAAACTACAAAAACTCCCGCGACTGCCGCTCAGGTTGGTGAAAAATCTGTTAGTCTGCAGTATAAAAATACAACTGTTGTACTCAATTCATCTACACTTTCCAACACGTTTGCCGTGAGCACTCTCGACCACAGAAACGCTTCAACAGACATATGCAAAGTTACGTTCAGTGAAGATTTCAACGGCGAGGGAACGGGAAATCTCGCGCTTTATCTTTGCGCCCGTCCCGTCGGCAATTCAAGCGGGATCACACCGCTCGACAGCGTTTTCACAACAGGCACAAACAGCATACGCAATGCATGGTCCGGACGTTTCAGCGACGTTCAGACTAATCACACCCCCTCGGATTACGACGGATTAAACTACGTGATATCCGGTTCGGGCGTCGGCACCGTCGTTCTCAGCTGGAAAGACGATACGTTTAAAGTCAATAATACTTTTATCAAATCGGTTCTGGACGAGGCGGGCGCGAGTGCGGCCTATACGTCCGGCGTCAACGGATGGAGCACGCT
The DNA here is from genome assembly GCA_002308615.1 of Clostridiales bacterium UBA1248. Classification (GTDB taxonomy): domain Bacteria; phylum Bacillota; class Clostridia; order Oscillospirales; family CAG-272; genus UBA1248. The sequence goes on along the minus strand of DBWC01000006.1, from coordinate 54,870 downwards.
CGAATTCCCGGTCGATTCCAGTATAACGGACAGATATGACCTGCAGTTCTACTTTGCTGACGAAAACGTGGCCCGAGATTTAAGCTGGACCGATCTGAACAACAACGATATCGCCGAAGGAACATACGTAAGATTCAGTTATACCGAATCCTGATCAAAAAAACAACCAAAAATACGTTACAAAATACGTTATATGTAAAGAGTGGCAAAAAAATGGCAAAACGCATAAAAATCAAAAACAGAATAATCGTAACAAGCGCCGTAATATGTATAATCGCACTTTTGATAACCGCTGCGATTGGTATAATAAAGGTCTCGGCAGCTCCGGAAGATCCGGACTATTCGTATCTGAGCACGCCTACCGGAACGCTTATAACACTGTCCAGCTCCAACGATCTTTTGAAATACGCGTACGAGTATTACTACGGCGGCCACAACCCGGACGATACGCTGGAGCTCAGCCTTACCGGAGGCGGAGAATCATATTTTGATCTTACGTCGACCGAGATCCATTTTGACGGCAACATCACCGTGACCGACCATGCGTTTGAAGGAATAGGCACAAGCGCGCGTCCCTTCAACGGTACGATAAAAATGACCGAAACCGCTCAGGCTCCCATAGTAGCGGACAGAGCGCTTTTCGGCTGCGTTACCACTAACGTCACCGTGGTTGACGCCACGAATAATTTACAGGAACTTAATTTTATACGCAAAAACAACGCGGACGCTCCTCTGTTCGCGGACACGGTAAAACATACGGCATCCGCAAACGCCGAATGGAAAGTAAAGATCTCGGCGGATACCGAAACGAGCGCCGACTCCACAACGTGTTCGTTTGCCGGAGTTATAGGAACCATCGAGGCGGACTGCGTCGTAGATATTGAATTTACGCATGATTCGGTCTTAGGCTCCGCAGCTGCAATTTCAAGCGCCGGAAACGTCGGTGCAATATGTGGAACGCTCGGAGACGGCGCCGAACTTACGGTAAAATGCTCGAGTACGGCTCCCTACACCGTCACGTCTACCGGCGGCCACGCCGGCGGTATCGTAGGCGAGATGGGAGACGCTTCAAAGATCATATTCAAAGAAAATTTCGCTTCACAGTCTGACGTAACGGCGTCCGGCTCCGGCAAATACGCGGGCGGCATCGTCGGTCACGCCACGAACGCGGATATCGAATTTACGGGTTCCGCGACGGCGTCGCTGTCAAAGACCGTTACCGGTACGGCGGGCGCAGGCGGCGTATACGGTTATTATAAAAGCACCGGCAGCGACCGCACGTTCGACCTTATAAAATTCTATTCTGACGGTCTGAACGTCAAAAACGGTTATGCCGGCGGAATAATCGGTTATCTTGACGCTGAAAACAGCATAACCGTAACGGATACCGGAGCAAATATAAGCGACAATATATTCACGAAAAAAGCAAATTTCACCGGCGGCGATTACTGCGGCGGCATCATAGGCGCGTACAGCAATAACGATCCGGAAAACGTTCTTGATATTTCACAGGTCGACGTCATCGCAACGTCGTCCGCAGGCACGCGCAAGGGCGGCATTTTAGGCGGTATAATCGGCGATGACGAAGCTTACGTCAAGATCGGAAACGTATACGCAAGCGTATCCAACATGAACGCCGGTCTTATCGCTTCCATGGGCAACAACGGCAGTTTCGTTGATATAGAAAACACGGTAAAGGTAAAAGGCGGCTGCGGAAGCGGTCTTATAGACTGGCAAAACGACGGTCTCGTACGTATCAAAGGCACGACGGATCTTTCCGAGGCAAACTATTCCAGCGCACAGCTTATAGGGACCCGAGGAAACGGTATCGTATACGCTCTCGGCAGCGGAAGCGACGCAAACTGGACTTTCAAGCGTTCCTCCGGGGTCTCAGGCGGCTCGGCTAAGGTCGACGACATAGGCGACTGGGGCGAAGTGCTCAGATTAAGCGGGGCGACCGGAAACGGACTTACGGAAAGCACGTTTTTCACGGTAAACGATACGACGCACAAGGTCGCCGTCGCATCCCATACTGAATCGATCGGGACCGTTTCGGATTTCATAAAAACGGCTCTGAACATACAGTCAAACAACGGAGATAAGGGTTATCTCGACTTTGACAGTTCATCGGCAAGCGACACGGTTTTAGGAAAACCTCTCACTCTTACCGCAAATATCGATCTTTCCGACACGGGTATAGAATCCTTTACGCGTGACAACGGTGCTAACGGCTATTACACCGGCATTTTCAACGGCGGCGGTCATACGATAACGCTTGCTATCGGTGAAGCATACGGTCTGACAAACACCGGCGGCGCCGTTTCATCCGGCGACAACCTCGCTTACGGTATGATCATCAAGCATCAGTATCAGGGCTTGTTTGCTAAAATCAACAACGCGACGTTCAACAATCTTACGGTCGACGGATTCGATCACACCACTGCAACAAGCGGCGGAAACATCGGCGGCATCGCAGCCGTTGCAAAAGGAAACGTAACGCTCTCCGGCGTCGTCACAAAGCAGGAAAACAGAGTCTGGGCGGGAACGACCGGCTTCAACTGCGGCGGTGCCATAGGTAAGATAGAAGACGGCAGTACCGGAACGATCAGCGTGTCCGGGTGTACGTTCGGCTCTATAATGAATGATTTCAGACAGAGCTCAAACGACGGGGCGCATTTCGGCGGCTGCATAGGTTACGTTGACGCCACGGGTTCAAATACGTTTAATTTTAACAACGTTCAGATCGGTTTAAGCGGTGCGACCGCATCCGAAAACAACCGTCTGTACCAAAAAAATAAAACAAAAGACGGAAAGATATATTTCGGCGGTCTTATCGGAGTATTCAAAGAAGCTTCGACAAAAGCCGATTCAAACGCACGTAAAGTAAATCTTACTAATATTACAGTAAACGACGGCGTTGAAATACAGTCTAAAAATATCAGTTCCGGCGCCAGAGGCAACAGTTCCGGAGCTTTCATAGGCTGCGTCTGGCCTAACGTAGACGTAAAGATCGGTGATGCCGGCAGCGACAACGGTATATTCGTCGGCAACGGCGGCTCATCGGCTCCTAAAATAGAGGTCATGTCCGGATCAAACTCCGGCAATATCGGCGCGCTGTTTTATCAGGCTACAGGTAAAATGGACGTTCATCACGTCAAGGTCAACGGCGCGAGTATTACGTCCGGATACGGTACGTCCTCGTTCGGTTTTATCGTAAACGACGCCGTATACGGCACAAAATCCGCTCTTTATCTCAACGTGGATCTGGCAAAATACGATATCGCCGCCGCAAATGTGAGCGGATCGTTCAACGTGTTTGACGAGATCGCCGCATACTCCGTATTCAGCGGCAAACAGACAGACGATAACGGTCAGGCGATCATTTCCCTTAACATTCCGAACAACACCGCAGTGATAATGAACGGATCAAGCTGTAACACGTACCAGAATCAGACGTCGTATGCGACAAAGATCAACCCAAATACGCGTTACTACTATAATCTTGAAGCGATACGCAAAAAAAGCTCTCCGTCATCCGGCGAAAAACTCTTATTGTGGAGCATAAAAAAATACGCTCATTCATCGATCAACGCATCCACGCTGTTTTCAAAAGGTTTCGACAATGAGATCAGCGGAAACTGTGATATGGAAGGTCTTTCATATTACCCGGTAGACGCATCCGGCATGACGATAAATAACGCGACGATCAAGTTTTATAATAATGAAATAGAAACAGGCGAAGCGGGTACCGGAAATTCAGACAGCTCCGTCCGTTCAACGCATATAGCGAACAGATCTCAGCATTATCTGATGCACGAGGCTATATTCCGTAATTACACGGGCGCTCTTACGGTAAACGGTCTGACGGTTCAGGGCAACGTAAGCAACGATACCGGAAAATCCGGATTTATAGTAAGAAATATGCTCGGAAACACGGATAACCTCGACAAGGTCACCGTTAAAAACGTGGTTCTTGACGGAGCGGTCGTAAACGGAACAGGCTACGCGCCTCTTCTTATAAATGATATAGGTAAAAACGTCAGCCTTGATATGAGCACCGTTTCAACGAAATCCGGCAGTTACGACACACTTATTTCCGGAGGCGGCTACGCCGCGTCGTCTCTTATCGGCGACGTCGGCTACGATACGGCGACGAACATAACCCTGAAGTTCTCGGATATGATCCTCGACTCAAGAACAACGGCGCTGCTGTCAGACACTTCGCTGACCGGTGCCTACGGTACGGGCAGAACGATATTCTCCCGCGCAACTTTTTTGAACAACTTTGCATACGCAAACGGCGGTTATGCCGAATACAACTACGAGCATGATGAAGACTACGGTTCAAATACTCACCACGTTACGTACGCGAAGGAAGTTTCCGAATCGGTTGAATACGCCGGCAGAGAAAATCAATACTTTAACAGCGACACAAATTTTACAGACCCGACGACAGGTTCAAATACCACCGGAGAATATGATTTTTCATCCGGATTCTTACCGCACGTATACAATTATGACGGTCAGCAGATAACTGATAACGGTCAGCCGGCATACAATTATTTCCACGAAATACGCGTCAACCTAAAGAGCGCGGCTATGGAATCCGGCTGCGGACATTATAATGACCCGTACGTTATCAGAGACGGCAACGTACTGTCCACCGTTGCCAAAATAATAGCCGGCAATTTAGACGACACGCAGAAAATAATACTGCCCGACGATCTGGCAAACAAGACAAATGACGCATACGAGAAAGCCGTATACGAAATTGATATGTGGTGTGATTTTGTAAACAACAGCAATGCTGCGTTACAAGACAGAACGTATCAGTATAACGGTACGAACTTCGTAGAGATAGATGACAACGGAGACCCTGTTCCAAGCGGTAAAACGATCGATCCCGACAGAGTCAGAGAGTATCTCGCCGGAGCCTATTACAGTATAGAAACAGATATAGAGCTTCCCGCTGATTTTGTCGGTTTAGGCGCTATGAAGTCGGGGTCATCGGACGCCGGATATGAAAACAAATACGCGTTCCGCGGCGTCATAATCGGTCATAATCACACTTTGACAAATATGTCAAACCAGAAAAACCCGCTTATAAAATCCGCCAACGGATGCGTGGTAAAGGATCTCACCGTGTCAGTCGGCAAGGACGGCGGTCAGGTCAGCATACAGATCAGCGCGGCCAGTAAATTGCTTTTCAGATATGATAACGAAGGCTGTATGGCATACGGCGCGGTCATCGGTCAGGTAATGGGCGGAGACAACGTTATTGACCACGTCGGAGTAGATTTTTCACATACAACGTTTACAAATGCCGGCGACACTTACGTGCGCCTTGTTCCCGTGGGCGGGTACGTCGGCGTTATCGTAAACGGCGGCGTAATATTCCGCAATATGAGCTCGGTCGATGCGGCAAGCAGAACGGGACTTACGATGGGTTCCGGCAAAAAGATCACGTTTGCCAACGACGCATGGTTATACGTCAACCCGATCATAGGCAGAGTGATATCCGGTTACGCCTTTAACGAGGCGGACTCATACGCGGTCTCTTCCGCCGTGCTTGACAACGGAACAAAGAATTACAGCATCTGCGACCTTAATCCGAACAGCTCAAGCAAGCTTACGGTAAACGCGACGGCAGCCAATAATCATACAATTACGATACCGGATGCACAGGCGTTTTACGTCCTTTCCTGCATAGTAAACTCCGGCGCCGGAAGCGCAGCATATAATGCGTCAACGGAACAGCCTTACGCTTCTATAACTATAACTGAGAATAAAACAACATATGAATCTCCATGGATAGCTTACCGTAATTATACATCCACGCGCTGCGCAAATTACAGCGAGGTCGGAAGCACCGCGCAAATAACGGGTGATTATGCTTCCGCTCACGAAAACGACGCTTACAACGGATCGACAAAAATTCCTTATATTATTAGACAGTATACAAAAAGTACAAAAACGGTAAATAATGAAGAAGTTGCCGATCTTTTCCGTGCAAGAAGCATTTGCGGCAATTCAGGTAACAGTGGTAACAATAAATCTGTTGCTTCGGTTATTAACTTATCAAGCGGCGTAACATACAATTTGCCCGCCGGATATCGCGGCATAGGCAGCATATACAGCGATAATACCGCTTTGGCTTTGCATTTCAACAAGCTTGACGGCAAAAACGCGACCGTTAACCTTTCAATGTATTACGGCGAATACGACTACGACGGAAATGACGACGGCAGCACGAGAAACAACGAAAACTATAACGAGTTCGCCAATCCGGGATTCGGTCTGTTCAACGTAATGCACCAGATCGTTAATTCCGACGACGACGTTATAAAAGATCTTACGCTTACGGGAAACGTCGTTCATGAGGCGATCAAGCGCTCCTCAAACGCAAAAACGCTCGTTGACGGTAAGATGAAAGAGAAAAACAACGCGGGCGTTAAATCCCAAAGAGTTTTAAGCGTCGGCGGTCTTGCCGGATATACCGCGAGATCCTTCACTCTGAACAACGTCAGCATGAACGGCCTGTCCGTATCATCCATGAAATACGGCGGCGGTCTTGTAGGCCACGCAAACAACGGTGTATGCACAGTTTTAAACTGCGGAACGGGTAACGACGGCGTCAGCGTTGACGCAAGAGTCAGAGCCGGCGGTATGATAGGCTACGTAAACGGAGCCAACGCCAGAGTAAACATTTCGCTAACCGACGATACCGTAAGCTTTACGATAGACGAGGTCAGAACAACCTTCTTAAGTGCTACAAAAACAGATTATTATTCAAACAACCAGTGGTATTTTGATTACTACAGCGCCGGCGGTCTTATAGGTACGGTCGAATGTGGAGTAACGGCAAACGTCACGAAAGTCAATATTCAGGACGTTGTTGTCAAAGGAAAAGCCAACGGGACCCATAACGTATATACGACGGCAAGTATCCTTAACCACAGAGACGTGGCAGGCGGCTTAATAGGTTCCGCGTTGTTGACCGATTATTCGATAAGCGGTGTTCAGATCATCAACGTCGATATACAAGGCGATACGTCCGGGGGAGTAGTCGGATATGACGCTTTCAACAGCGGCACGTCCGGTCCGGCTCATACCATCACAGATACAACGGTTACCGGAAACGGCGACACGTATGTCTCGGCGATACGCTGCGCCGGAGGATTTATTGGAAAAGTCTCCAGACTGAACGACAAGAGTATATCCAAGATCGATATATCCGGCTGTGCTGTAGAGTCAATGACGATTTGTTCGACTTGGAGCGCCTATACAGGTTACGCCTATGAAGACGACTGCAGCGCGGGTACCGTTATAGGCGGAATACGTAATGAAAAAGGCTATAGCAGCGGCGGCGTGTGTGAAATCAACGTTTCGGATCACAAATCTGAAAACTGCACGGTATACACGCTGTTCAGCACCGCCAATTCACAGACGACTAACACAAACTGCAGAGAGTCCGGAACGGGCGGACTTGTAGGATCAATAGGATTTGACAACAACAACAACCCCGTAACGTTTTACGGTCACAACATTTTGCTCAACAACGTTTCCGTAAGAAACTACAATAAAACGTTAACTACGGGAAATTTAGTATCAAACGCGAGAACGACCGGATACGTCTGCGGAAACAACTTCACCGATTCCAAGATCAAAATCACGGGCTTATCCTTCACAGGCGACTCCGTGTCTGAGATCAGCTATATTTCCGGTAAAATGGCGGCGGATGCAAATACGAATTATTTCGGCACCGACGGTTACGTGGTCATGGCGGATCACGACGGAATAAGCGCCGGTATCACGCCGAATACTGCGAATCCGACGCTCGTGACCGACGCTGACGATTACACCTCAGCTCCCGAATCCCCCTACGTCACGGTAAATCCGTCCGGATATATCGGCACGGCAGGGCTGTTCCTTACGAGCGACGGTATTTCTTCAACCGCAGACGGGCTTCCCATACATGAAATACTGACGGGAGACGCGCGCTACGGCGTCGCATCCTCATACGCGTCCGTATTCAACACGTATAAAGGCAAGCTCTCTACGTATAACACCGAACAGAGCGAAAACCGCGCGTACGACTTTGCCGTGCTTGTAACGGACGACGTTTCCAAAGTCAAGACGACCGACATGGTAAACGCATATATAAATCTGCTTGCAAATACGAATTATGACTATACGTATAATAATGACGTTTATACCGTAAACATCTACAAAATGGTTTACAGCGGCGGCAGTTTCATCATAAGCATGGATGGAGCTGATCCGGAGAAAGCAAATCTTAAGCGTGATACAACCAACCACAGATTCTACATAGAACCTACGGATCAGACAAAGGTCGACACGTCGGGAAGCATGTTCACTTTGATAGATATCGCGTACAAAGACCCGGCTGACACCTCAAAGATCGCGTATCACCTTTACGTTCCCGTTATAGTCAAGAAGATACTTACGTACGATTTCCATATAGCAGTCGATTCCGCAACAGGATATCTCAGCAGCGAATATGAAAGCCGCTACGGTAAGCCTCTTATGGAAAACCTCGGTACGCCGGTCACGTTATATTTCAAATATACGTATATGCGTACGCAGAACGAGTGGCAGCTTGCCGTTGAAAGCGGTGAAAATCTGCTTGACAACTATAACAAGAACCTGAATCTGCAAAGGATCGGTAAACGACCCGCAAACATAGGCAATTATCCGGATGGCACGCTTATGACGCTTGTCGACGTTAACAGAGGCGGAAAGCCTTATTACGCGTCGTTTGAGCAGGCGTATCAGAGCACGACGAACAATATCGCGCTCGCTGCATTCAAAGAAGATATGGATCTTTCGAACGGAGAGGGTACGGGAACCGCCGCTTTCAGCCCGATCTTCTTAAACGATCTGCTTAAGATATCGGCAAAGCGCGACACGGACGGAAATATGGTTTTAGTCACCGGAGCAACCGACGATAATCCGCTGGGCGCCACGGTCAAGACGACGGTCCGACCCGACGGCACGTACGAGGCTGAAGGCACGTACTTCCGCCCTGTAAACGAGTCAACGGATTCCGAAGCTGTGAAATATAAGGTCACGGTCGAGGACGTCGACGTTCCGGAAGACGCAAACGACGTGCACAGCATTTCGTACGTTCCGATAGATGAAGAATACTACGTTTCGATATTTACGGAAGCCATCACATCCAACGCCGTTTACCATTACACGATAGGTACGACGACGAAGTTTGACAACAACGCGGTCCCGAGCCGTATAAGAAACGCCACGGCGGAAGCTACGAGCGTCCACCTTATACTCGGAAACATCTTCGTTCAGAGTAATTACACCGTGCTTGCTTCTCCTTCCGACGGTTCTCTGATACCCATGTCGTTCACCACGAACAGACATACTCTGACCGTCGATATGTCGACGAAAATCACGCTGGCGACAGAAGTCAAGGACGAGGTGGAGTCATATTTAGGTAACCCCGAGATCAAAGTATTCCACAGCTTCATGACGATACTCACCCGCACGGATGAGAGCGGAAACAGAAGAGTCATAGACGGTCTTGATACCGCCGGAACGAGCGCGCAGTACCAGATCGCGGACGCCTACATCTCCGACTTCAGCACGCTTACACCGGGAACCTATATAGTTAACGACAACAATATAGAGATCAAATCAGCCGACCAGACCACTCTTAACGCAAAACTCAGAAATACAAACGGCGCGTTCATTATGGCGCGTATCGTTATGAACTACAGCAACGAAGACGATATTGCAAAGCAGTTCCCGAACAGAGAGAAGATAGAGAATACTACGATTGGTACAGTCGTATCGGGTACGTCGAATATCGCGTTCAGCTACGAAAACACGGCGTACAGTAAGAGTACGGTCGCCGCGCAGGATACGAACGCGACAAACGGCGGATATTCCTCGTACTTCAGTAAGATAAGCGACAAAGCGCAGCTGTATTTCAACGTAAAGAGCACGGTATTTGAGGGAGACTACGGTCCTTTGGGTATTAACCCGCTTGACACGAACGGTCTGACGGATATTCTGGTATCTACACGCGCATTATACGATATAACCAAGATAAAGGATAAGATCGCGGATTACAACTACGTGGAATTAACGCTTACGCTCCATTCAAAAGTGGACAACTACAACGACAACAACCCTCTTGAATTCCCGACGTATATGGATCCCGATCAGATCTACGTAAACGGCTATACGGTTGGTGACGATTACTCCGAGGATAAAGAATCAAGCGATACAACTTACGTCTTCATCCTGAAAAAATCGGCCGTCATACCGAACAGCCCGTCTCAGTACAATCTGGAGTTCCCGATAGAGTTCACCATCTTCACCGGCAGTAAGTTTGAAGCGAAAAACCTTACATATTCAAACTACAAGATCAAGCTTACGGCAAAGCTGTTCAAATACGGTGAAAACAACAGTAAGGATTATCTTAATGAATCTGAAGCCAAAAACGAGATCGTATATACCAATGCGAGGATCTGGCCTGACTTCATTGATTAAAATACGGTAAAAGCGGTTCTGTATACAGACAATCTTTTCATAAAACTCTTTACAAATAAGTTTATATTAAATAATTAATAATAGTTCATTATTAGTTTGATATAAAGGGAAGCAGTTAACGAAAAAAGCTCAAAACAACCTTAAAGAGAGGATACGAAAATGGATTCAAACAAACAACCAACAAACGCTCCGACAAACGCTCCGGTTGAAAATCCTGCAGATAAGCCGGCAGAAGCTCCCCAGAGTAAAGCAAAAAAAGTATGGAGTATAATCGGAAATGTTCTTTTATGGATATTTGTCGCCTTTTCGGTAGTTGTTACCGTGCTGGCGTTTATGTCCAATTCTAATTCCGACGGTGTTCCGACGATCGGCGGCAAAGTAATAAGCCCTGTTCTGACTCCTTCTATGGAGCCGACGATCAAAAAGGGTGATATCCTTTTAAGCCAGAAGCTGTTTTATGATACGTCAAAAAACAAGTTTTATCTTGAATCGGATAAGAATCAGGAAGTTACGCTTGAGGCCGGTGACATAATCTCATTCAAAGCCGACCTTGACGGCAACAACACGCCTGAGATAAACACCCACAGAATTGTTGAGGTCATAGTTGATGAAGCCGGTTTTGTATCTTACAAGACACAGGGTGATAACAACACGGCTGAAGACGCATACACGGTATATCCGTCTGACGTAATAAGCGTCAGCAACTTAAATCGCGAGATAAAAGCGATAACGGATAAGGACAGAACGTCTCTTGCCGAAGGTACCGTCATCAAATTCGAAAAGGATATCGATAACGACGGCACAGCCGAAGAGCATTATCACATAATAACCGAAGTCGTTCGCGGAAACGATACCGTTACTGCGTATAAGACAAAATCAATTGAAAAATCAAGCATTACGGGACTTGAAGTATCGCCCGCGGAAATAACCGCAACGGTATCCGAGAATATCAGCAGTATTCCCGTGCTCGGCAACGTTATCAGTTTCCTTATGCAGCCCACAGGCTTCTTTATCTGCATAGTGATACCGCTTATTCTCTTCTTCCTGTTTGAAATAATAATGTTCGTGCGCAAGGTCATAGAGGTCAAGAATGCGGACAAGAAACAGATCACGGCGGAAGACGAAGAGCTTATCAAGAAGAGAGCTATTGAAGAATACATACGTTCTCAGAATGAGGCTGCGGCAAAAGCCACAGACGATCAGAACAACAACGATCAGAACGATCAAACCTGACATTACACGGTAAAATTCCGATATAATCAGCAAATCTAATTCAAAGCAAGACGCGGGAGATGCATGCTGACGTCGTTTAACCGCTTTGCTGTTTGCAACAAGGTACAATAATGGATGCTTTCATGCAATGGTTCTTTGCCTTTATAACCTCCATACTTGAGGGATTATGGAACGCTATCAAAGGCATATTCAACGCCATATTTCAATTTTTCAACTTTCCTGTGCTTTTTGACCAGCTTTCCCGTTACAAGAACGACTTTAACGTGTTCGGCTGGATCTTATGCATACTCACGGTCCTTATAACGTACGCGATCATCGCCGGCGTTATATTCCTTATAGTTATCGCCATAAGAAAATACGTACGTTTCAGAAAAACTCTCGTCGGCAACGAAGATATGCTTGAGGAAATTGCCGACCTGCACAGAAACGTCATAAAACTGACGGAGGAGAAGGAACGTATCCTTAACTATAAGTTTGACCCGTCCGGCGTTACTTATGAAGAGTTAAAGGAATTCTTCAAAGAGGAAAACGAGGGCGGAGGTACGGCGGTACTCGGCGCGCCCGGTCAGGGCGGCGACAAGAAAGATGCGCCTGTCGACGTGTCGTCAAAGCGTTTCTACCGTCTGTCCGCAGTCGACGAGAAGTACACCTTCTACGTTCCGCCTGTATATGAGCGTTCCCTCTCGCTTCACGAGCTTTGTGACGATATACGCAATTTCGCGTGCTCAAGGAGCGGTCTGTACTATGAAATAAAGATCATACGTCTTCTCATAGCGGGTCTCGCCTCCACAAAGATGATCCTTTTACAGGGTATATCCGGTACAGGTAAGACTTCTCTTCCCTATATGCTGGGCAAATACTTCCAGAATGACGCGACGATCGCATCCGTTCAGCCTTCCTGGAGAGACCGTACCGAGCTTTTCGGATTCTTCAATGAATTTACGAAAAAATTCAACGAGACCGAAGTTTTAAAGAGAATATATGAAGCGTCCTACAACGACGATATAAACATCATAATCCTCGACGAGATGAACATAGCGCGTGTTGAGTATTACTTTGCCGAAATGCTTTCAATACTCGAAATGCCGAACCCCGAGGAATGGAAGATAGAACTTGTTCCCTCATCATGGCCGTCCGACCCGGAGCATCTGCGCGACGGTAAGCTGCAGATACCGCAGAACGTATGGTACATCGGTACCGCCAACAACGACGACTCCACGTTCTCCATATCCGATAAAGTGTACGACCGTGCCCTCGTTATAAACCTTGATTCAAAAGGCGTACCGTTTGAAGCGCCGATGACAAACGCGAAATGCATAAGCTATTCCTACGTTGAATCGCTTTACAAAAAGGCGATAGAGGAAAACCCCGTAAACGACGAGCTTATACAGAAGATCGGTATGCTTGACCTGTACGTTATAGAAAAATTCAGAGTTGCTTTCGGTAACCGTATCATAAAACAGCTGAAGCTGTTCGTTCCCGTATTTGTTGCGTGCGGCGGTACGGATCTTGAAGGTATCGACTACATACTTGCCACAAAGGTCTTCAGAAAGTTTGAAGGTCTTAACATGTCGCTCATACGCGATGAGATACGCGGTCTTATCCTTTACATTGACAAGCTGTTCGGTAAAGGTGAGATGAAGGAATGTATTGATTATCTGCAGCGCCTGCAGAAGATGATGTATTAAGGAGGAAGAAGCAATGCCGGAAAATACCGACAACGATGTATCAAAGGAATCAACTTTTCGTTCTATATATGACGATACAACGTTCTTTATTGACAACATAATAGACGAATACGAGGTCTATCCCACGATAATCGAAAAAATGCGCAGCGGAAACGCGACGATGGAACTGCGCAAGAGGTATTTTCTGCGCGCTATCGACGAAACGTGGGTGAACGCCATAGAAGAGGTCATCCCCGCTCTCGACTATATAATCCGCAATCCTTCGAAATTCATAGAAGAAAAAGAAGAGCTGATACCGGTAGAGCTTACGCGTAAGGTCTCCGTCAGAACGCTCCAGCATTTATCACAGCATACAAACTATATACAGGACGTAAAAGGCGACGAAATAACGCCGTCAATGCTTCTGAACGTCTTTAAAGACGAGACGTTTATGACGTATGACAACAAATTCGTCAACACCCTGATCAACCGTCTGTTTATGTTCATCAACCGCAGATACGAGATAGCTCTTAAAGCCGGACAGGATGAAAAAACGACGAGCATAGAATTCAAGGAAGACTTTTTGCACGACAAGATAAAAGTCAAAATGAACTTCCAGATAGAGATATCCGAGCAGTCCGGCGGACTTGACGACAGAGTTGAAAGAAACTATTCTTATACTACGGACCTCTGGAAAAGAGTTGAAAAGCTGAACAGCATATTAACTACTTACGTCACCTCCGAATTCTGCATGCAGATGGGACATAACTACATCCGTCCGCCCGTAATGCGTACGAACGCCATTATGAAAAACAAGAACCTGCGTCAGTGCTACGAGCTCTGGCAGTTCCTTGATACGTACGACGGCGCCGGATACAGCATGCTGCTCCAGGAAAATCTTGAAAAGATAGACGAGGGATACATAAAAGAGATGTATTCCACGATGGCTATCCAGTATATGCTTTTCCGTTACAACATCAGAAACGAATTTGAGTTTGACAGCACGCTTGCAAGCACGCTTTCAAAAGAAGAACTCAAGCCGAGGATAATAGACGAGTTAGACAACACCTCGGAACATGAATTTGACCTGGGCGAAAAGCCCCAGCCGGAGAAAGTCGCAAAGACGCCGGCAGAAAAACGCTACTCCACCATGACGCCGGAGGATCAGATAATACTGCAGTCCCTTGACGTTGCGATGGAAGCGGACGCGATAATAAACGACAGAGACGAGGGATTTCTGTATTCAAAAGGCGAAATACCCGAGCCTCAGCCCGTACCGAACGACGCTCTCAGCGTAAACGAAGTACCGGAGCCCGCGCAGGAAGAAGCCGCGGATGAAACAGCGGAAGAAACAGCGGACACGGCGCAGGAAATCCCGGAAGAACCCGTATTTGAAGAGACCGGAATCCCGGCGGAAGCAGACGCGTTTGCTGAGATCCCGTCGGATGAGCCGGAAGACGCCGCGCCGGAGGCGCTCGGAGCCGCGGAGGATACCGATGCCGCGCCGGAGGCTCTTGGGACCACGGAAGATACCGAAGAGTTGCAAAAAGAGCCCGAAGAAACACCGGACAGCCCGGAACAGGTAAATACGACTGAAGCGGAGCCGGAACAGGAAACAGTAACAAAACCGGAGCAGGAGCAGGAAGCTTCGGCAGAGCCGGAGCAGACCGACGCGCCTGAAGATACAAAAGAGAAAGATGAATTTCTTTCAGGCTTGATATTCCCGTTTGAGAACAGAACAGAGGATGACGCAAAAAATGACTGAAAACGGAAATACGGAAAATACTAAGGCTAAAAAATCTGTTTTACGCAGGATAACGGGCATCATAGGTTACGCTCTTATATTCATCATAGCCGCGCTGCTTATCGTTGTTATAAGCTTCAAGGCTAACAACCGCACTGTATTCATATTCGGCAAAGCGGCCGTCTGGGTCCTGACGCCGAGCATGGAGCCCGATATACCGGCGCAAAGCTATATACTTGTCAGCAAGGTCGATCCCAAAACCGTGGAAGAGGGCGACATCATCATGTTCAGATCAAAAGAGCTGAACGGAGCGAACAACACCCACGAGGTCGTAAGGATCGAAGGCGATCACGAATTATTCTACACAAAGGGCAAGGCAAACCCGGTTGAGGACGCGTATCCCACGGAAGCGAAAGACGTTGTGGCGATATACGAGAAAAATCTTCCGGTGCTTACCGCTATCGGCAGATTTATAATGTCCAGGATAGGCATCGTCGCCTCGCTTACCATAATATTCATAATAGTTATGATAATCTATATGCCGGATATAATCCGCGCAACACGCAAAAAGTCAAAAGAGCTTGAGCAAAAGCGGCAGGCCAAAATAGAAGAGCTTGTGCAGCAAGAGGTGGAAAGACTTAAACGCGAAAGCGCCCAACCATCGGAAGAAGAAGAACCGGCACAAGAAGAGCCAAAAGAAAAAGAGCCTGAAATCAATACAGAAAACGATAATTCCCAAAAGGAAAATTAACAATATAACAGATCGGAGATACGCAAATGTTTGAAAAGTCCAAGCTTAAAAAAGCTATAAAGAACAGTAAAGACCGCATAGCGGAAATAGAGCAGAAGCGCACAAGATCCCAGGCGGCTCTTGTGGAAGCCATTCTTCGCCATACGGAACCCGATGACAAAGACGTTGATTTCTTCAATCAATTCACCGCTCAGATAGAAGAGGAAAGAGAAAATCTCCACCGTCTGCAAAAAGAACTTGAAGCACTTGAGAGCAAATAAAAAATGAGCAAGAAAAAAGATGCGGCGAAAAACGCCGCAGTGATCTCGCGCAGTCATCTGCTCCTCGTCGTATGCCTTATATGCATACTTATGATAAGCAGCGCCGTTGCGATGATACTGCAGTTCGCCTCGATCATAGAGCAGGAAGCCGTTAATATTTCGGCGCAGTATACGGAAAACGCGCTGGACAACCTGCAGTACGGCATAGACGCTCATAAGATCATGGCAAAGAACTTCGGTGATTCGGCAATGAAGCTTTACGCTGAAATCATGGAAAACAAGGCTTACTATGAGAAGAACGACCGCGAGACCTTTGAAAATTTAGACAAGGAATTCTACGCGCAGGTCAGCAGACTTAGAGACGGTAAGATTTTCATGGATATTCTGGATGAAGACGGTGAAAAGATCGTCGGTAAGACAGATAAAAACATCCTCGGAAATATGTTCGGCAACATAAGCGCCATACGTTTCTTCAAGGACGGCGTAGAATACGATATTGAGAAAAAAGAAATAGACATGAGCGTCGAGGATCCCGACGTTCTGAGGATGGTGCAGACAGACGAGCTGACGTGTATCGGCGTTATTACCGATAAAATACGCGATCTGAGCGTCGTTGCTTTCTGTATACCTCTTCAGGACTGTGAATACGCGGATACTCTGATACTGTTTTACCCGATATCAAGCGTCGTTTCGTACAAGACCACACAGGCGGAGGACGCTTACTCCAAAACTCATTATACGACTATATGTTCCGTTGAGGGCGAGGTAGTAAGAGTTCTTTACGCGGAAGAGGGTCTTGATATACGCGAGCACAGCAACATTTACGACGTGCTCCGCAACGAGACGAACAACAAAAGCATAATAGACGACATACAGCACAGCATATCCTCGGGTGAAAGAGGCACGTACGTCGAAAACGTGTCAGGCCATACGTCCATAATAACGGTCGGCAGCGTACACGAGTATGAGAATACGAGCTTTGCCGTGATAGGTTACAGCCGCGCGGACAACGTGTATGAATCAGGCTATTTCGTTATACGTACGGTGCTCGGCGAGATCGCTATATTCTTCGTCATTCTTTTAGCGGTTGGTATATACGGTATCATCCACAGATGGCGCACAAAGCGTATGTACGCCACGATGAACGATACGAACAAGCTGCTCGACTGCCCGTCAAAGACGAAGTTTGAGCGCGTATCTCAGGAGATCATAGAGAAAAACAAGGCAACGCTGTTTGCAGTCATAGTAATCGAAGTAAACCACTACGATTACATAGTCGACCAGATAGGTCTTGAGGCAATGGTCAAGATACTGAAGCATATCAAGCTTGTAATAAACCGTATGCTCCAGCTTGACGAGACTTACGGTTATCTTGAAGACGGAAAATTCGCCATACTTCTCCATTACAGCGATATGAATATCCTGCAGTCAAGACTTAACACCGTTATAAGCCTTGCGTCGCACCACAGCACGCAGTTCTCAAACAACTATATGATAATACTGCAGGGCGGTATCTATCTTACGGAGAGAAAAGTGACCGCCGCTGTCCCCAAGATGATAGACCTTGCGACAGACGCCGAGGGCGCTACAAAATATCCGTGCGATTTCGGTGTATTCCGTATACATAACGAAACGCTGTACGCCAGCAGCGTGCAAAACGAGTACATTGAAACGCATATGGAAGCCGCGCTCAAAAACAACGCTTTCAAGGTGTTCTATCAGCCTAAATACAATATCGCCGAAAAAGAGCCGGACGGCTGTGAGGCGCTCGTGCGCTGGTACGACGTGGAACGCAAGGAATATATGCAGCCTGACGTTTTCTTACCGCTGTTTGAGGTCAACAGATTTATAGTAAAGCTCGACCACTACGTGTTTGAACAGGTTTGCCTGTATATTCAGGACGCCGTTTTAAACGGGCTCCCGCTTTACCCCGTTTCCGTCAACGTTTCACGCGTTACCGCGACAGAAAACGATTTTCTTGATTTCTATATCAAGAAAAAGATGGAATACAATATAGACGACGGATTCCTGACGCTTGAATTTGTGGAAAGCTTTGCGTACGAGGATTATGAAATGCTTCGCAATATCGTCACACAGCTTCACAGAAACGGATTCAAGTGCTGCATAGACGATTTCGGCGCGGGCTTCTCATCATACAACATACTGAAAGAGCTGCCAATGGACGAAATAAAGCTTGACAGGCTGTTCTTAAGAGACGGTTTCTCGCGCGAGCGCGACCTTCAGGTGCTTGCAAGCGTAACGGATCTTGCAAGAAAACTGCATATGAAGGTTACGCAGAAGGGCGTTGAGTTTGAAGATCAGGTACAGCTTCTCAAGAGGCTCGGCTGTCAGGCGATACAGGGCTACTATTATTCAAAGCCGCTGTCCGTCATAGACTACGTGTCATTCCTGTCCGATAACAAAAAGATCTGAACGGTGTAAAGATGAGCGATCAGAAAAGCACAAAGCCCACGCTTCAGCAAAAGCTTGCGGAAAGAAAATATCATACGCCAAGCAAGATCGTCACTTTTATATACAACGCACTCGGCTCGCTGATACTTTTGCCGCAGTATGCGCCGCACATAACGAAAAAGGCGGATATCAGAGACAGAGACGGCGGATGCTTCCTTGTATGGAACCACTTATCGCGTCTCGATCATCTGTATACGATGAAAGCCGCGTATCCGGACAGATACAATATGGTAGCCGGATATAACGAGTTTTTCCGTTCACATCTGAATCTCGTTTTTAAGCTTAATCAGATAATCCCCAAAAAGATATATACGAACGACCGCGCCGGGCTTAAGGCGATGAACAGCATCATAAAGCAGGGCGGTATCGTGACGTTTTCTCCCGAGGGGATGAGCTCGATCTACGGAACGAATCAGCCGGTCGTCCCCGGCTCCGGACACTTTTTAAAGCATTACGGCGTTCCCGTTTACTGTATGAATTTCCGCGGGCAGTATTTGACGAGCACCAAGCATTTTCTCGAAGCGCGCAAGGGGCGCACGGAGGCGGAGCTGTTTCTTCTCTTCACTCCCGAGCAGCTTAAGGAAATGACGGCGGATGAAATACAGGATAAGCTGAACGAGACGTTTCATCACGACGACTACGAATGGGGGCAGAAAAACCATATCAAATGGAAAATGCACGGCAGATCCGCCGAGCATCTTGACGAGATATGCTTTATGTGCCCCAAATGCGGCGGCGATCTTACGATGAAAGCCGAGGGCAAAAAGATCTGGTGTACGAAATGCGGCAACGGCGCCGTTGTAAACGACTACTACGAGTTTGAGCCGTTCACCGACGACTGCATATTCCCGGTATCCCCCGTAAAATGGGTCGAGCAGGAGCGCGTGCGCATAATAAAAGAGATACGCGATGATCCTGATTATTCGTTTACGGAGGAGGTAAACCTCGGATATCTTCCGCCGTACAAATACGTACCGAAAAAGTACACATCCATGCCGTGCGGCAAGGGCAAGATAACGTTTGACCACAAGGGCATACATTTTGACGGTGAAAAATTCGGAGAGGACTGGCACTTTGATCTTGATTATTCAGTCATTTATTCGCTTATAATCATGACGAGCACGGCGCAGTTTTCACTGTACGTGAACAACCAGTTCTACGATTTCAAGCCGAACAGAAGAAGCGTAGGAAAGATGCTCCTTATAACGGAGGAGATGCACCGCTACCATTACAACACCTGGAAAAACTTCCCCTGGAACGACTGGATGTACGAGGGTATGCAGCTCGGTATCGACAAACCCGATAACGAAACATAATAATGATAAAAGCCGCAAAACGCGGCTTTTCTTTATTTATCAAAGCGGGCGATCAATGATCGCCCCTACTTTCATTTTAACGCTCTTTTCCTGTTTATAAGCGTTATAACGAGCTTTATGATAAAGTTTATTATAAGTATCATAAGCGATACCGTCGCGGCTTTGCCTATGTCTATCTGGCTTTCCGCGCGGGCGATCATCAAAGACAGCGGCTGCGGTGACGGCGGCGCCAGAAGCGATACGGCGGAGATCGTCATCATTGAATTTACAAAGAAGTAAACCGCCATCTCGTACATGGTAAGTCTTACCTTCGGCACTATTACGTCAATTATTATCTTTATGCGTCTTATGCCGAGCGTCTTGCCGACCGATTCAAGATCGGGATTGACCTTGCCGAGCGTATTATACATCATAAGATACGGCGACGCAAAGAAGTGTACCGCGTTTGCAAAGCCCACTATGAATACCGTGCCGTAAATGGGCGAGCTTTTGAAGAATATGACGTACGACAGACCGAGGACGAGACCGGGGATGGCGACCGACGTTATTGACATAAGGTGAAGAGCGCGTGTTATTTTGCTTTTTGCGCGCGCCGTCATATACGCGCACACAAACGCGAGCACCGTGCCGAATACCGCCGCGAACACCGAGTAAATAAGCGAGTTTATCAAAAAGCCGTCCGCGCCGCTCTTCATCGTATCAATTATATGACTGAATGAAAACGACATATCAACGGGGTAAGATTTTGCAAACACCTGTATTATAAACGCCGTTATCGGCAAAAGTATCAGGATCGACAAAACGGAGCAGAAAACGTAGGCGAGTATCTTTGATACTCTGCCCTCTTTCTCTTCCACGGTCTCGGATACGAAGCCGGACTGGCTGAGCTCGGGCACGAGCATATCGACCGAAAACGCGACGACTGCGGGTATCAGAAGCATGACTCCGATTATACCCGCGGCGCCGAAATCAGAATTTTCAACGTCGCGCAGCATTAAAATAGACAGCGTATATCCGAATTCACGGTTGTGCAGGGCCTCCGGCACACCGTAGTCCGTTATTATCATAGTGAATACGGCGAAAAACATGGATATGAGCGTCTTTTTCAAATAAGGCAGCGTTATGCCGGTAAATCTGCGCAACGGCGGTATCCCGAGCACCGCCGCGGCTTTGTACGGCATCCCGTCCTCATACTGCAAAATGCTCTGTATCATAAGAAACGCTACCGGGAACGAATACATGACCGATCCGATAACTATGCCCCAAAAGCCTAAAACGCTTATTTTGTCGCCTAAAATAAACGATAAGATGCCGGATCCGTTGACTCCGATAAGCGCTTTTAAACCGTAAGCGTGGGAAATAGACGGGATAAGCATTGGCAGAACGAAAAGCATCGTAAAAAAGCCCTTTCCGCGTATGTGCGTGCGGCAAAGCGAAAACGAAGCCAGTATCGCCAGTACCATAGATATGACCGTAGCCGTAAGCGCGGTAGTTACCGAGTTTATTATGGACGGCACAAAATCCGCGGAGCTTGTAAGAGACTTGAAGCTCTGCGAATTTATACGCGAAAACATGGTTATGATAGGCGCTATTACGACAACAATGAAGAAAAGCGCCAGGCAAACCTGTATTACCGTTCTTGATATGCTTTTATGCTTCATTGTTTAAGCCCCGGCGCGTACTTTGACAAAGAGTCTATCTTTGCGCGCAGATTGTCTAAAACGAACGTGCGTACGTAATCGTTTGCAGGAGACTTGCAGATATTTTCCGGCGTGTCTATCTGACTGATCTCACCCTTGTCCATTATCATTATCCGGTCTGACAGCGCAAAAGCTTCCTCCTGGTCGTGCGTGACGTATATCATCGTCGTACCGAAGGACGCCTGAAGTTTTTTAAGCTCCGACCGCATGGAAAGCCTCGTCGCAACGTCAAGCGCGGACATCGGCTCGTCAAGCAGTATAATATCGGGTTTCAGCGCTAAAGTTCTCGCTATCGCCACCCTCTGCTGCTGACCGCCGGAGAGATTTTTCGGCAAAGACTTTGCGTTGTCGGATAAACCTACGACGTCAAGCATTTTTTCCGCCGTTTCTCTTGCGGTCTGCTTCGTTTCTTTTTTGATCTTCAGCGCATATTCCACGTTTTGCAGCGCGGTCATATTCTCAAACAGGGCGTAGTTCTGAAAAACTATGCCCATACCGCGCTTATCCGGCGCGGCGTTCGTTATATCAACGCCGTCCTTTGTAACGGTGCCGGTATCCGCCTTCAAAAGACCTATAAGGATCCTTAAAAGCGTTGTTTTGCCGCAACCGGACGGTCCTAAGATGGAGAGAAACTCTCCATCCTTGACCGTAAAGCTGACGCTTTTCAATACTTCTTTTTCTTTATACTGTTTTGATACGTTCTCTATTACGAGCTTATCGTTCAGTGATCCCATTTTTCCAAGAGTCTTTCTTTTTCAGCCTGCGTGTCGTTTGACATATTGCCGTATTTGATGCCGGTGGGGAAGCCCTGCGCTTCGGGAATGAAATCCTTATATATCTGATCCGGGAAATATTTTTCGTTGTCGCCCTTGCACAGATCTGTTGCAAGGTAATTGAAAACGTCCATAACGGCCTTGCGGCTTGCGCTCTTGTTTAAAATCGCGTTGCCGTACATACTGTAAGGCGAGCCCTCTTCAAAGAACAGTATCTTCAACTCGTCGTTGCCGGCGTTTATCTTGACGACCGCCTGCGACGTCATACCGAGACCGACCGCGACTTCTCTCGCTTCAAGCGCCTTGACGGGGCCGGAGCCGGAAGACGTGTACTGAAGGACGTTTTCAGAGAATTTGTCAAAATATTCAAACGCCTTGTCCTCGCCCCACTCGTTTGTCAGCTGTCTTAAGAACATATAGCCTGTGCCGGAGGATTTGGGGGACGGCATTGAGATAAGTCCCTTGTATTCCGGTTTGAGCAGATCTTCGTAGCTGGTCGGCTCGGCAAGACCTTTGTCCGCTAAAACCTTTGTATTGACTATTATGCAGCCGCCGTTTTTGAGCTCGGGCGTGTATTTGTGGCTTGCCGGAACTATCTCGGGCAGAAATACGGAATAGTCAAAATCCGAGAGGACAGCAAGATGATCCGAGCATTTTTCAAGATAATTGTATTCTTCGGATATTATAAGATCGGCGGAGCATTTATCGCCTTCTTCAACTACTTTCGCGGCTATCGCGCTGCTGCTCATATATTCAAGCTGAATATCGTAATCCGGGAATTTCTTCTGGCATTCGGTCAGATAGTATTCGTTTTTGTAATCCTCGCCGCTCGTCCAGATAACTACCTTTTCCTTCTTTGAGCCGCAGCCCGCGAATACGGACGCCGCCATAGCGATAACGAATATTACCGCCAATACTCTTATAAGTGTTTTTTTCATGTCTTTCTCCTTTGTTTTTATCATAAAACGTATTATACGTCGTATGTCTTATCAAGCTGTTTCAGCTCTTTGAAAGTGTCTATTTCCACTATTGAGCCGTCTTTGCATTCGCGTATCTCAACTTTGTACTCGCTTTTGAAACATTCAAAAACCGTGCTGTCCCAGAAACGCTCCTTGCCGCCGGGCATATCGTACGTGAGCTTTATATGTTCAGACAGTTTTCTGCCGTCTTCTTCGTTTACGTACCAGATACCGACCTGCTGATAACAGTCTATACCGCCTATTTTCTGCTCCGTTATTATGCCGTCCTTTACGGTAAAGCACCAGTCGTCGGAGCGGTCTTTTTTTATGCCTAAAATATTCGTGCTGTAATTGTAGCGGCGTATGAGCGACGGATCACGTATAAGAAGATCCGCCTCAAACACGTACGCGTTCTGCATAAGATATCTTGCGCACATTGCGGACGATATATTGTTAGACTCGTTGTACGCCGGATTTTCCAAGAATTTTATCATCGGATATTTATATAAAAGCTGATCAAACTGCTCTGCTAAATATCCGCGCACGATGTATATCTCCTCTATTCCCGCCGCAAGCACCGCGTCAATAAGTCCGTCTATAATGCGCTTGCCGTTTACTCTGACAAGCGGCTTTGGCGTATTCAGCGTTACGGGAACGAGCCTTGTGCCGAAGCCCGCGGCAAGGAACACCGCGCGTTTTGCTCTGTACGGCTCAAGTGCGTCGAGTCCGGACTTAGTTATCTGTCCCGATGATATATATCCGGCGTCGGCCATTTCTCCTATAAGCTTATTGACGGTACCGACGGAACAGTCAAGCTTTTCCGCAAGCGTTCTCTGCGCCGGAAGCGCGCCTTCGGACGCGGCGACCAGCAGATCGAACTGCTTTTTTGACAGTATACTCATTTTTTCTCCTTTTGTTCAGAACATTATTAACGCCGTCTGCTTTTTGAACACAGACAGGATATTTTAGGGCAAAAAAAGGCAAGAAAAACCTTGCGTTCATTAACGCAGGTCTTCTTTTCTTAATTTGAACGTCAGTCTTTCTTTTCCTCGTCGTCCTTGATCACAATGTCTTCTTCAACTTCTTTTCCGGCATTTTCATCAATGCCGAGTTTTTTTTGCACTTTTGATTTGGCGCGGCGGAAATGCAGATATAACCATGAACCAACCACTACCGCGACACCGGCGATTGCCGGTATGATGTACGATACCGCGCTCGGATCGATATACAGCAGTCTCATTTTCTTTTCCTCTTGTTTTTACGTTATACAGTTCTTTAGATGATTATATCTTTTTATGATACCATATTCAACGTAAAAATTGTAAACAATTATTTTTTTGTCTTCTGCATATCAGCCAGCCTGTGAAGGATATATTTTACGCCTTCCGAACCGTTTGTACCGTATGAGAACAGGTGTGAGAGCTTCAGTTCGTTTATCTTGTCGTGATATTCGGCGCTGCGGCCGATCAGGTCGGCGGCGGCTTCCGCGACTTTGCTGTCAAGCTCGCCCTTTTCAAGCGCGTGACCGATCTGCGGTCTTAAATATATCTCCGCGGGAGTTTCGCCTATCTCTTCCCAGTCGGGATTTTCCACCTTCATTTTCGTATTGACGAAAAGCACGGGCTTCTTTGTGGCAAACGCGAATTCGTACGCTATGCCGGACCAGTCCGTTATGAGCAGATCCGACGAGTAAATGGACTTGTTCGCCGTGAAATCAAGCTCAAACGACAGGCGCTCCTCCGGCACGTCCTTATACTTTTCAACTAAGATCTGCAGTTTTTCCTTGTATCTTTTTGAATATTCGGGGTGCGGTCTTACGGTCAGATGATATTTGTCAGATAACAGCTTTTCAATAAGCGTATCTACGCAGCTGTCAAGCAGATTGTCCTCCTGCCACGACGGAGCGATAAGTATTTCCTTTACCGTGCGCTCCTCTTTCGGCTCCGCCTCGTACGCCGCCTCCAATTTTTCCGCTAACGGATAGCCGAATTTTACAAGCGTCTTTTCGGGCAGATTATATACCCTCTCCGTTGCTCTCACCTCGCGCTCAACGTGCGCTCCGGTGCAGAATACCGTGTCAAAATTGTCAAGCGAGCCTTTGCGGAAGCCCATGTGCACGCTCATCATATCGTGCGGAACGTAGATATATTCAACGTCCTTGCGGACGAGCGAACGCTTTATATACTGAGTCTGAAGGTCCGGCGTCGTCATAACGACAATGTCCGCGTCCATACGCATCATAAGCGTTATGAGCTTTTTCTGACCGATATAATACGGTTTTATACGCGGCTCTTCCTTCGCTTTTTCGAATATCGCGTCGTTCGGATCGTTTGTTATATAGTGTATGACGATATTTGACTTTGCAAGCAGTCCGTTTATGAGTGCTTCGTAATATTTATAAAAACCGCTTCTCTCGCTCCATATAACGAGGTGCTTGTTTACGATCTTGAAAAACCGCTTGTAATCCGCTTTTTCGCGTTTTTGGTTCGCTCTGTAATTCTTATCGGATCTGCCGCTGTCAAGCGACTGTATTTTTTTAAGCTCTTCCCTGCTTCTTTGCAGCTCTTCGTAGTCAACGTATTTTTTCGGGTTTATCGCCGCGTTTAAAATAAACTGCTGGACTATTGCAAGCAGGTTGCCCGTCACCCAGTATAAAACGACGCCGGCGTACGTGCCGAAGCCGAGGTAAAGCGAAAGTCCGACGGACAGTATCATCATGCCGTATTTGTTGAACTTCGTCTGCTCCGCCTGTATAACGTTCGCCTTGTTCTGCGCGTAGCACATAAGAAACGACGAAAGCGCGGCGGCGACCGGCGATAAGATATACCAGCCCCAGACCTGTGTCGTAACGGCGTCAAGCCTTATGCCTATAAAATCAAGATTGAAAGTTTTTATAAGCTCCATAGCGGATATGACTTCCGGGTCAGTCATGCCGGTTATCGATCCGTTCTGTACGGCGCGGATTATTGCAAGCTGATCCGCCTGAAAATCCACGTTTATCGCGTTTGCAAGCTGCTGCAGTATACCGTTGTCGATACGGAGCACGTGCGTAAGCGGTTCTTTTATTATATAAAGCACCGCGAAAAGCAAAAGCACCTGTATAGCAAGCGGGATTATGGAGAGCAGCGGGTTGTATTTAACGCGCTTGTGGAGCTTGCTCTCCTCCTCCGCTATACGTTCTCTGTCGCCGAAATATCTGACCTTTAAAAAGTTGACCTCCGGCTGTATCTTGACTATTTTTATGGAATTTTTATGTACCCAAATTGACAGCGGGAGCATAACTATCTTCGTCAGCACCGTGAAAACGATGATGGCAAGCCCGTAATTCTGCATAAGCTCCCAGCACCATTTCATCAGATAACCGAACGGATAGCAAATATAATACATCTTTGTTCCTCTTTACTTATAGAATGTTCCGTCAAGCTCTGTTCTGGAATCGATCGACCAGTTATTAAAATCCGTGCCTTTTCCCTCTACCTTGAACGTAACTATCTGATTCGGCTCTCCGGACAGCTCGAATTTGTGGTATCTTACGGTATTCTCGTCCTCCGGCACTTCAAAATACGAGCGGCCGTAATCGTTTTCCGTTTTAATACCCGCGGATTTTACAAGCGTCGGTATAAGGTTTTCCTGGCTTACCTGCGCTTCCGAATACTTAAGCTCGCCGTTCGAGCCCGCAGGTTTTACGAACAGCGAGGTAAGTCTCGGCTGAGTCGGCTCCTTTTTATCGTCTCTGGCTCTCGGATGATCGCCCGTTATTATTATCGTGGAATCGTCGTATACGCCGAGCCTCTTCATCTCGTCAAGATAGAAATATATCATCTTGAAGCAGCCGCGGAGCTGACCTACAACGCCGCTTGAATCCTTTATCTCCTCTTCAAGACGGTTCGCGTCGGCGTCCATGTTATAAGGGGAATGACCGCCGTTTAAGTGGATGAATATATACGAATTGCCGTCCCCGTCAAAAGAGAGCCCGTTCTGCAGTATCTGACCGCATACGGCGGGGTCGTCTATCTCGTAAAGCGGAGCCGTTCCGTTAAGCTCGACTATGCCGGAAAACGACGCGGACGATATGTTTATGTAGTCCTTGAATGCGTTCGGCGAATATCTGTAGGCGGAAAGAGCGAGCATATTGCCGACAAGCGCGCTCTTGTCCTTTATCGTGTATCCGCTTGCCGTTGAAATATTGTCCGCAACCTCAACAAGCGGCGTTCCGTCCCTGTAGCAGTAATATTTCTGCGTGTAGAGCTTTATGCGGTAGTTATTCGCTTTAAGATCCTTCAAAAACGGAGACTGCGTGTAAGCCTTCATAAAATAGTCAGCCGCGCCCGTTGAAAAGTCGTTGTCTATACCCGTTATCATGGTCGGAACGGCCGGCCACGTACGCGAATAAAGCGTTACGTTATCGTTAAAATACGTAAACCCGTCAAGTCCGTCAAAGAACTTCTTGTCCTTTGATATAAGGTCGTTATAATATGAAATATCAAATCTGTCGACCAGGAATATGACTATGTTCTTTCCGGTCGATACCTGATCGAGTCCCTGCTTAGTAAGATACGCGCTTTTTGAGTCCTTCACGGCGGGCTTTTCAGTCACCGCGTCCGTCAGAGCGTCCGTCAGAGCGTCCGTCACCGTTTCAGTCGCCGTGCCGGGCGCGCCGGTGTCAGTTACCGCAGCGGTCGTCTGCTCGCTTTTCGTATCCTGCCTGTCGCGCGTTATATCGCCTATTTTTGAAACACAGCCCGAGCCCTGCATGACAAGGAGCACTATTATTCCGATAAGATATATTTTCTTTAACACGTCTTTACTCTGCATTATCAACGCTCCGGCAATTATTACTATTCCGGTCACAGCCCATATGACCGCGTCTGTTATTATCAGCGCAAGGCTCTCGGTCTGTCCCGTATCCGTGCCGAGCGAGCCCGAGCCGTTCAGAAACAGGACCTGAACGTAGCCCATAAACGTCACCCATACCGCCATTCCGAAAACAAGGAGCGACGCGGTCTTCGGCAAAAACATTATCAAAGCGGATATAACTATCGCCGCACCGAGGGCGATAAGCGTTACGTATCCGACAAAATCCGACGCCGAAAACAGAAATTCGTCGCGGTTTCCGGCAAAGATCTCAAGCACGCCGAAAAAGAAAAACGAAAATGAGGAGGTAAAGCCCGCAAGCAGCGCGTACGGAAGCCTCCGTTTCAGCTCGTTTTTATTGAAAATTTCCTTTATTACGTTTGTTTTTTCAGTTTGTTGTCCGGTCATAATACGCTTTCTTCTATCATAATATTTAAATATAATCGTACTTTGTAATTATACTACATTCGGTCTGTCAAGTCAAGTCTTTTTCACCATAAATATCGGTTTTATATTTAATTTTGTTTAAATAAGATATAGAATAAAAGATATGGATATACTGGAATTTATAAACGAATACGTGGGTTCGCCTCTGCTCGTGTCCGTTATGACCGTGTGCGGCGTTTTTTTAGCGATAAGACTGAGACTTTTCAAGCCTTCAAATATACTGTCGGCAGCAAAAGAATTACGGCTTGACAACGGCAAAAACGGCATATCGCCGCTGTCGTCCCTCTCCGTCGCGCTTGCAGGCACGCTCGGCGTCGGAAATATCGCCGGCGTCGCCGTCGCAATATCGGTCGGAGGCGCGGGCGCCGTATTCTGGATGATCGTCTCGGCGGCCGTCGGCGCCGTGCTCAAATACTGCGAGGCGTATCTGTCCGTCAGGTTCCGCGCGGAAAACGGCCCGGGAGGAGCGCCGTATTACATAGAGAAGATCTCCGGCAAAGCCGCCGGGCGTACGTACGCTTTTCTCTGTGTGATAATGTCTTTCGTGTCCGGTCCGTTCATTCAGATGAACGCGGCTTCATCCGCTGTAAACGTGACGTACAGTGCGCCAAAGCTCGCCGTCGGCGCGGTCTTCGCCGCGGTCTGCGTTATCGTCGTTATGGGAGGTATCCTCCGCGTCTCGGCGTTCACGTCCGCGGCTATGCCGCTTTTCTGCGCGGTATTCGCCGCCGTGTCAGTCATTGCTATATCGATGAAGCTCGGAGAGGTGCCCGCCGTTATTGCGCGTATTTTAAGCGAAGCGTTCGGCGTATCACAGATAACGGGCGGATTCTCCGGTGCGCTGATCGCCTCCGGGATCCGTGAAGGCATGACGAAAGGCGTTTTTTCGCACGAGGCGGGATGCGGTACGTCTTCTTTTTCACACGCCGCCTCTTCTTTATCGTCTCCGTCCGCACAGGGGATGATAGGCGTGCTCGAGGTGCTGACGGATACGCTTTTTTTCGGCGGTCTCACGGCGCTCGTCATACTGCTCTCCCCTGCCGGAGACGGCTTTAACGGCTANNCAGTATCCATATCCGCGTATTCATACTTTTTCAGCGGTGCGGCGGAGCATATACTGACCGTTTTGACCGTATTCTTCGCTTTTGCAACGGTCTTGTGCTGGGGATATTACGGCACTCAGGCGGTAAGATTCATCACCGGCTCGGACAAATATACAAAAGCGTATCTGTTTATTTACTGCGCCTCCATGACGCTCGGCTCCGTGGTATCCGCGTCCGTAATATGGCAGCTGTCCGATATCATCTGCTCCGTGCTTCTGGTCATCAACTGCGCAAATCTTATAAAAGGACTTCCGTATTTATGTTTAAACCCAAAAAAGAAAAAATGATGCGCCGGGATTCGTGCTGAGATTTATGAAAGCGCGTATATGAAAAAGCACCGCTTTTGAAAGCGGTGCTTACTCACCTATCCTTATTACTGCTGACGGTTGTTCTTGATCTCAGCGAAGCATTCGCTGCAATAAACGGGTCTGCCTTCGGTAGGCTGGAAACGGAGCTTCGCTTCCTTTCCGCACTTTGAGCAAACAGCGGTGTAAAGCTCTCTTGCCTCACCTGCCGCCGCTTTTCTCTTGTCACGGCATGCCTTGCATCTCTGCGGCTGGTTCTGGAAACCCTTCTCCGCGTAAAATTCCTGCTCACGTGCGGTAAACACGAATTCCTGACCGCAGTCCTTGCAAGTTAATGTGATGTCCTCGTACATTGTGATTGCTGTTCCTTTCTTTGTATAAAATCACGCTTTTGCTAAGCGTATGATCCTTTTTAAACAAGTTTTCTCAACTTCTGCCGCACTCTCTGTAATGTGTTATATACGGATTTGACGTTTTTATCCAATTTTTTTGATATTGCGGACGGAGAATCTCCCTCCGCGTGAAGCATAAAAACGTTATATTCGTAATCCGTAAGCTCCGCTCTGATACGCTTTTTGAGCATATCACAGCTTTCTTTTGATATGATGAGATTCAGAGGCTGCTCATTATCGTCAGCGGCAGGCTCGTTATCAAAGCAATCGTCAATACAGTCGGAAATGACCCGGGAAAGGGATCTTGCAAGGCTTTTCTGAACATAGGATGTCAGTCTGTTTTTGATGCAGACCTTTGCGTAAAGACCGAAGGAAACGCCTTTGTCGGCTTTAAATGAAAGCGCTGAAAAATACAACGCTATCGCCGCCTCCTGCCTGAGATCGTCTTTGATGTCAAGCGTGGGACAGGAGCGGCAGATCTCTGACACAAGCGATGAGATCATCGGCGTATACGCGTCAAGCAGGCGGTTGAACGCCTCATTGTCGCCGTATCTCGTTCTCATCACGTCTTCCTGCAGAATATCCAAGAGAAACGCTCCTTTCAGCGGCTATATACTGATACTATATAATTATTATATACAAGTTTTTAAAAATGTCAATAGTTTTTAAAAATTATTTTTCATAAAATTTCAAAAAAGCGGCTCAAACTGTAAAAAAACAGGCATTTTTCCGTCAAACGCTTGAAAAATCCCGCGCTATATGGTATAATACGATACAGAACATATCGGAGGTGCTTAAATGGCTGTCATACCTTTGACCGATCCGGGCGATATAAAGCTTTATATACTCTGCATAATGCAGAAAGTGGGTTATCCGCTTTCATATTCGGATATAAACGATCTGTCGCTTTACGAGGGCGTCATATCAAACATGGATTTTATAGAGGCTTTTGACGCGCTTGAGAACGACAAGCTCGTATTCGCAGACGAAAACGGACTTTTTGCCGTGACGGAAGACGGTGAATTTCTTGTAAAAGCGCTGAAAAGCGAGCTTTCCGGTTACATCAGCGACAGAGGTCTGCGCGCCGCTCTCAAATCGATAGACTTCAGAAAATCAAACGTAAAAAGAAAAATAGAAATAACCGAGACGGAGGACGGACGTTACAAAGCCGATATGTCGCTTCTGCACAACAATACGGCGTTTTTTGAATTGTCCCTGACGTTTGACACGCTTTATCAGGCGCAGAAGGCGGCGGGCTCGTTCAACGACGACACGGAGCTTATCTACACGCGTCTTATATTCCTGCTCGGAGGGGCGTGATCATGTTTTTATCGCGTTCCTCGCTTATTAAAGCCGTTATGATCGGCTCGTTTCTTTTGCTTTTCGGCGTTATATTTTTCGTTATCGCTTATTTCGTGGGCAAGGGAGACATAGACCCGACGCCGTCTTTGACAGTCGGCGTTATATCCGTTTGTCTTGCGGTCTTAAGCGTGATCGTCGGCATATACGCGGACGGCGTATCAAAGCCGTTTGCGGAAGCGACGCGCCTTGTTAAAAAAGACCTTTTGCCTAAGAGATTTATTGAAATATATAAAGAAAAATGCGAGAGCGGCGATTACGTCATCGCGCGCCCCCGCTTCGATACGCTTGAGCTTTTGTATACCGCGTACGATCTGCTTGACGATAAGCGCGGCAGAGCGTCCGTCATAGCGGAAATGAAAGAGAAAATGAAGCCGTCGTACAAGGGCAGGATCGCCGTATACGCCGCGGACGAGGCGTACAGAAAAGGCGACATTGAAGAGGGAGACAGACTGCTTTCCTACGCCGAAAAGCACGACGGCTCTTCAACCGTCGCCGCCATGGCTGACGCCGTCAGAAAAACGAGCGGAGCCGCGGCGAATGGCGAGCCGGAAACCGTGGAAAAATATTACGGCGGTCTGCTTTCAGCGTCCGGCATCTTCAAAGCGGACAACGCCGCGGCTCTTACCGCGCACTGGCGCCTCTATAATATAAGCAAAAACAAAGGCAAAGAGGACGAGGCAAAAGAGCATCTTACTTACTGCGCGGAAAACGGCGGCCATACCGCGATATCAAAAGCGGCAAAATCGCTTTTATGATCATTCTTCTTTTATAGTTTTTACCATCTGCTCCGCAAGTATCTTTGCGGAGCGTTCTGCTTCTTCCATGCTGTTGCCGTCGGAGCCGACTTCTATGAGAACCGAAAGCGGCGTGTAAAACTGATTGAACGCGCCCTGCTTTATATTTATCGGGCGCATCAGCCCCGGGTATTCTTCGTCAAGCGCGCACTGCAGCTTGACGGCGAGCGTTAAATTATCTTTCCAGTTTTTGTTTTCGTCCGTGATCCTGTCCGACCCGACGACGAACATGAGCTGCGCCGCGATCTGTCCGTCTGCAGCCGTCACCATACGCGCCTTTGAGCCGTCTGACAGCTCTATCGCGTCTCTGTGTATATCGAACATATATTTTATCGTGGGATATTCCTTTAAATATTCCTTTATTATTTTCGCGGCGTTCGAGTAGGCTTTGGAATAAGATTCTTTATCTATCGGTATCTCGCAGTGCAGCGTTTTTATACCGGCTTCGTTGAACGCTTCTTCAAAAATATCGCCCAAGCATACGACGTTTTCCTCTTTCAATGCGGAACGCGGATAGGAGCCGGGCTCCGTATAATACGCTCCGTCAGCCGAAAACGCCTCGGTCCCGTGCGTATGTATTATAAGCACCTGATAATCGTCGCTCTCCTCGTATGTAACGGCAAGCGGCTTTTGCAGATACGGCAAAGCGTCTATCTGCTTTTTGTCGCCCGCGTCCGACACGTAAACACAGCCTTCGTCTGCCTGTCTGTAAAGCGATACGGGAACGATGCCGATATATCCGTCAGGCACGGCGGTCCTGTCAAATTCATAGAGCCTTTGAAGAATATCTTCGTTATCTTCTTCCGTTTTATCGTCCGGTATTTCTTCTGTTTCTCTTATCTCAAAACAGTTGTCGTCCGTCGGATTCATAAGGCTTTGTTTCGCCGTTTTTCCGCTTTTGAAGCCGTTTAAGATCACGTTTTCGCTGTTTTTGTCCGTTACGACAGAGTCAACGGCGGTAAACGCGCCGCCGGCAAGCACGCCGCATATGACAAGCGGAAAAACCACGTACGTAAGAATCGCTTTTCCGAGTATATACAGGCTGTGTTTTACGCGGTAGCTTTCTTCTGACGTATCCTTCATCTTCATAAAAAGTCTTTTCGTATCCATATTTATCACCGTCCTTTTATTAAATTCTATTCCGGAGGACGCTCAAATATACGCCATGTCGTCATAAGAAAGAAAAGGATGGCAGACGCGGTTCACGGAATAACCGATAAGCCTCGAAAGCTCCTTTACGGACCTGTCGCTGTCCTTCGGGCAGACGTAGCAGCCCTTTAAACGCGCGTATTCGCCGTCGGAGCCGTTCTGTACCAGAGCCGCGGCGTCGATGACCGTGGGAACGCCTATCGCTATGACCGGTATGCCGAGCGTTCTTTTTGACAGCTCTCCCCTGTCGTTTCCGACGCCGGAGCCGGGAGAGATACCCGTGTCCGTTATCTGCACGGACGTGGAAAGCGTCTCTATCCCCGCCGCCGCAAGCGAATCTATCACGATCATCAAACGCGGTTTTATGCGCTCCGCCGCCGCTTTTATCTGCGACGCCGTCTCTATCCCGGTCTGCGCAAGCACGCCGGGAGAAAGCACGGCGCAGTCTCCGAGACAGCTGTCTTTATATAAACTCGTATTTGTTATGTGATGCGTGGCGGTTATATGCTTTACCGCAAGCGGCCCGAGAGCGTCGGCTGTGACGTCCTCGTTGCCGAGACCCACGGCAAGCACGCAGCCGTCCGGCTTTACCATGGATAAAACCGTGTCGGATATGATATCGGCAAACCGTTTGAAGTTGTCCGCGTCGGTCTCCCACAGTCTGCCCACGTTTACGGTAACGTATTTTCCCGCCGGCTTGCCGAGCAGCTTTTCCCCGTTTTCGTTCAACACCTCCACAATACAAACCTTGCCGTGCATCTTTTCGGTATATTTTATGCCGTCCGGCTCGCCCGCCCGGCTTTTTGAATACTCTTTCATAACGCGTTCGCGGATCTCTTTAGCCATATCCGATCTGAAATACATAATATCACCCCCGGTTATTTTTGACGGTATTAAAAGAAATTAACACATATTTTTACACCTCGCGTCATTTTTGCGCGTCATTTGTCCACTTATCTTATGAAAGGAGGAGTGCATCATGGAGGATCAAAACATAATAGCGCTGTTTTTTGACAGGAACGAATCGGCGATAACCGAGACTGACGCCGCATACGGCGGCAGATTAAGGCGCGTATCGTACGGCATCACAGGTGACAAACGCGATGCGGAGGAATGCGTGAACGACGCGTATCTGTCTGTATGGAACAGCATACCGCCGCAGAGGCCGAACAGTCTCTTCGCTTATTTATGCGAGACGGTGCGGCGCATATCGCTGACGAAATACCGCTACAACACGGCGCAGAAACGCAGGGCGAACACCGTTTCAATAGACGATGAGCTTTCGGAGGTCATAGCGGATACACGCGACGACACAAGCGGTCTTGCGGAATTGCTGAATAGCTTTTTAGCCGAGCTGCCGGAGGATTCACGCTATATATTCATGCGGCGCTATTATTACGCGGATGGCATTGAAACTATTTCAAAGATAACGGGCTTAGGCAAAAATGCAATATCCGCACGTCTTTTGCGGGCGCGCAAAAGACTGGCGGAAATACTTAAGGAAAGAGGGTATAAAATATGAAATCAAAAGATATTTTAGTTGCTCTTGAAGACGTAAAAGACAAATATAAAACGGATGCGGCGGAGGAAAACGCCGGAAAATACTTCAACAAAGGAAAAGGCAAAAGAGTATTGAAATACGTACTGTCCGCCGCGGCGCTCTTTGCTCTCGCAGCTTTCGCAGCTGTGACCGTGATGACAAAATATATGAGCAGACCGGATAAAATGGTGCTTCACGGCTCAAAGGTCGAATACGAATTGTCGGAGACGGTAATAACGCAAAAAACACTCAAGCCGGACGGCAGCCAAGAAAGCCGGTCTGAACTGAAGCTCGACGAATGTGTACTGCAGGCAGGTGAGCCGCAGGAGGTAAACGTTAAAAACCCCGATTATATTATGAGCGGCGGGCTATTCATCACAAAGATGAATTATAACTACAGCTTTGACGTTGAAAACGAAAAAATGTACTTTTCAAAAATCAAAGACGGCAAAGCTCTGTGGACATACGAGCGCGACTATGATCTTCTGCTTTACAGCTATAAGGAACTTGACAGCGGCGTTCTTCTGATAAGCTACAATTATCATCTGGATATGGTAAGAGAAGACACGATAGCCTCCATGAGACTCGTTTTGCTTGACAAAGAAAACGGAGCCGTGCTCTGGGAGAATTCTTATACAAATCCGGTAGGCACTTACGTGGAGCAGCTGGCGGGCGCTTATGAAGACGCGGGAAAAATATACGTTTTAAGCTATATTTGCGAGGCTTATAAAACATATGATGATAACGGAAAAGCAACTGACAGCAGCGTAAAATGCACGTCGTTTATAATAACGGAATACTCTGAAAAAACAGGCGATAAGACCGACCGCAAAGAAACGCCGGTACAGCTCGGAATGTCTTTGTTCGGCCTGCGCTGCATAGGCAGAACGGATATCGGTTACGTCATAACGTATCTTGATACGGATTATGAGACGAATCTGCTTCTGTTGTCGGCCGACTGCGAAGTCCAATGTATAGTAGGCTACGGCTCGACTTACGAATTCGGCTCCGCCGAGTATTATAACGGTAAAATGTATCTGAGCGGTAAGCATATGTCGCCGGAGCAGAATCTCGGTGCGGACGCGTTCTTATATATAGTCGAAAATCAGAGCAGGGTTTATTATAATTACAGCCGTGAACGCGGCACAAAAAGCGACGATCTTCTTGCAAGATATAAAGAAGAAACAAGCGCGGTGCTGCTCGTATGCGACGGTAAGCTGTCGCCGGAGCAGGTATACGTGCAGAACGAAGCGTTCGGCGGTATGATGAATAAAACGGAAAGCGGACTTGCATGGGACGCAGTCGAAATAAGCAAAGTTTTCAGCGATCCGGAAGGCAGAGGAGGCACAACTGTGATATGCGGCGCGTCAAGAACGTATGCGTTTGACGAAAACGGTCTTATCAAATCAGCCGAGGGCACGGGCGTAAGCTATTCGATGTCCGGAATACTCTACCCGTATAACAAGGATTGATCCTCTTATAGAACTGCGCCTTATCGCTCAAATCATCCTAATAAACGGTAAGGCGCAGTTCAATTCGCTTTATAAAGAACGGGCGGCTGTCAGCCGTCCGTTTTCATTTTTGCATATTATATCCGTTCACCCGTAGGGTGGGGACCCACCATTTACGCCGCGCAGCGACAACCTTAAAACGCGAAGCGTATATCATATGCCATAGGCATATATCATACCGTTAGGTATATCATATTCCGCATCATGCGGAATATATCATTTCATCTGCACAGCCGACACCGATAAAAAACGGGCGAGCCACGCTCGCCCTGATCGCTTTGTTTAATAAATGAATTCACAGAACTGACCGTAATGACCTTGATAACAGCCCTTGTCATACAAAAGTCTTGCAAGTATCTCGCGCACTCGCATATTCATATAACCACAGTATCCGAGATCTTCCTCTATATACGGATTTGCGTACTTTTTAACGGTGTCGTATATTGATTTATCGAGCATAGCCGCGTTTTGCTGCAGCGTTTTATACTGTTCAGTGTCTTTAATAAAACCGACGATCTCGTCGCAGAGAGCCTGCGTGTACGTCACGGCGTTGACCTTTAATCCGCCGCCGTCTCTTATGCAAACTTTATGCTTGATAAGTCTGTCGATTATCCCGTTTTCCGTATCGGAAAAATCGTCTTTTCCCTCTGCAATACGCTTTAAAAGCGGCAGATTATCACTTGCCGGGCAGTCGTACGCGTATCTTGCCTTTGTAAATACCGTGGCGCTGCTGTTTGTCTGAAAGCCGTCCCATATTATCTTCAGATCGTTTGTCAGAGATAAGTTATTGTTGAACCATTCGCCGTTCAGTCTGCATACAACACCCTTTTGCTCAAAGCCGATGACGCCCCACGTGCCGCCGTCGCCGCGCTTGAATTCTTTATATTTACAGTATTTTGTACCGTCTTCCAGAATCTTTTCAATTTTCAGCGCAAAGAACATTTTTATATCCTTGTCGCTGTAGTTGCCGAACGTGACGCATTTTTCTTTCGATTTTTCCGCAACTATACCCGCGAGCTTCCACAGCTTTTCATAATTCTCCTCGGCGAATCTGCAGCAAAGCTCAAGACACTCGTTCCTGCCCTCGGCGGGCGTGATAAAGAAGCTTGTGATGTATTTATCCTTGCCGACCTTCTTCAAAAGCTCCGCGTTGTAAAGTATCTCGACCTCTTCCTCCATATACGGTGCCGCAATGCCGAGCTCCATTGCAAGATCGTCCACGGTGCTGGGGTTGTTGTGCGCTTCGCACAGTATGTTTTTCGGTATTTTTCTGTGTATCACCTTATCGGGCAAGCCGGAAGTGTGATTTCCGCTGCCTATAAAGCTTATATCCTCTGGATCGTAACTTCTTTTTCCGAATTCTCTTGCCATGTTCATTCCCTCCTTTAATTTGTTTCGTGCGTCATGCAGTCTTCGCATGACCGTACCTTCGGGGATACCGGTCTTTTCGGATATTTTCTTTATCCTTACACCGTCGATATAATAAGCGACGAGCAGAACTCTGTAATCAGCCGATATGAACGCAAGCTCGCGGCGCAGAAGTGATAACTGCTCCTTTTTTATAACGTCCTCTGAGACGTCCTGATCACCCGCGAATTCAAGTTCGGATATATCGGTGTTTACAAAAGTTTCGTTTCGCCTGTGTTTTCTGTCCGCCCAAACGCTGTAACGGATGCGCGCTATCCGCCACACCCACGCGGGAAAATTCTCTATGACAGTACCATTATTCAGCTCCGTAAGAACGTTTAAGGATATGTCCTGCGACAATTCCTCCGCCTGGTGAGGATCGGACGTCTTTTTCAGGCAAAAATAGAATATTTTTTCCAAATACTCACTAACAAATAATTCCGCTCTCGTTTCGCTCATTGTATCTTGCCCCCTTTCGCTAATATAGTGAAGGATCCTTCATTTTCATTCGCAAAAAATTACCGATTTTTATTCTTGGTTATTTATTCATTTTTATTTAAAGCGGCGGGAGCAAGCCCCCGCCCTACAATATCATCCGGTTTTCTTAATTCTAAATTCTTAATTCGGGAGGGTTGACCCCTCCCCTACGATTTTATTCCCCCGGTTTTCCGTCTATCCAAAGCTGTCTTACGTGCGCGTATACCTCGTCCGGTATGTCGACTTCGCCGTAAGACGTTTTCGGCAGAAGGTCTTCGCCGTGCGCTATGTTCTTGTTCGTGCACTTTATATCGTGCCTGTATGCCTCGCGGACCGCGGGGTCGCGCAGATCGGGTATCTGCATGGGTTTTCCGCCTTCAAGCACGGAGCGGTACGCGAATATGCCGCACAAGCCCATTGAAACGGCGGTGTATACGTCTATCGTCCACTTGTCGCCCTCGGGTCTGCCTAAGATCTTTTCTATAAAGAAATGCGTGGGATAAAAGTCCGAGCCGCCGTGACCGACGTGATTTCTTGCCAGTTCTCCCTCTATTTTTAGCTCCGGCGTATAGCTTTCCCACTCGCCGTGACAGATCTGTTCGCCCTCGCGGTAAACGTAAAGCGGCTGTGTTCCGTCAACTCTGCCGGTCTCCATACTGCCTTTCGTGCCGTACAGTTCGTAGTTTACGCTGCCGGGCTCGCGCTTCAGGTGACCATGTATGCTCTTCAACACCGCGCCGTTTTCCAGCTTCACCATTTCAAGTCCCGCGCCGAAATACGCGCCGAGCCTCTTCATCTCCTCCGGCGGAGGACATTCAAAGCCGACGACGGATACGGGGCGCAGTCCGGTCATCGCAAGAAGCGGACCGACGGAATGCGTGCAGTAGTAGTTGCAGTACAGATTGTTTCTCCAATGGTCGCGCTCGCCGTACGTTATCTGCGGCCAGATGCCCGCGCAGTCGTGTATATACTCGCCCTCTCCGTACGTTACGGTGCCTATGTCGCCTTTTTTATATCTCTGCCACATCTCAAACGTGTGCAGCATATAGCAGTAGTTTTCCGCGTAGGCGTAAACGAGCCCCGTCTCCTCCACGGCTTCGATAAGCTCCACCGCCTGAGCCACGGTCTCACACGGAAGCACCTCTGATAAAACGTGCTTTCCGGCGCGTAAGCACTTTACCGCGTAGATCGCGTGCTCCGTCGCGTAGTTTGCAAGGACCACCGCGTCCATATCGTGCTTTATGAATTCGTCAAACGACTCGTACAGCGCCACGTTAAGACCGTGAGCTTCCGCTTTTTCCTTTACCTCTGATAACAGCGGTGTGTATTTATCACACACCGCTGTAAGTTCAGCATCGGGATGGTCAAGCAGAACGTCGATCATGGTCTGTCCGCGGAAGCCGCCGAAAACTCCTATTTTCAGCTTTCCGGACATTGCTTTTACCTCTCCTTTTACGTATTTATTTGTCTTTATTATTCGTCTTTCGTTTCTT
This sequence comes from Clostridiales bacterium UBA1248, assembly GCA_002308615.1. Lineage (GTDB taxonomy): Bacteria > Bacillota > Clostridia > Oscillospirales > CAG-272 > UBA1248. Next base: position 14,625 of record DBWC01000006.1, on the reverse strand, counting down.
CGACCGGCAGATAATCATGATAATTCTTCTGGCTCATCTTGGTCAGTATCTTGAAGTTGTAGTAAGTGTTCTTGATACCGGAAAGCACGCTGCTCGACATATAATAGTCGCGGTAGAATACGAGCGGGATTATGGGCATATCTTCCATAAGCTTCTTCTCCGCTTCGAACACCTTGTCGTTTCTTTCTCTGGTACCCTCTTCAAAAGCCGCCGCTTCTTCTATTATGGCGTCGTAATCGGGATTCGAATATCCGGTGCAGTTGGGCTTCGGATCGTAGTTGTGATGCTCCGTATCAAGTGCGGCGCCGGAATAGTAGATCGAGAACGGCGCTACCATATTGAACGCTCTTACGGAATAAGCCTGCCAGTCTGTGTAAAGCACGTCGTACGCGCCCTCGTTATACTTGGACTGGTACATATTGCGTCCTCTCGCGTCTATGTTTACAGTGAAGCCGAGCTTTTCCCACTGAGTCTTGGCAAGCAGCGCCATTTCGGATTCGTTGTTTGCCGTGAAGTTTCTTACGAGTATGGTTATCTCGCCGCCGTTCACACCCGCCGCTTTAAGTACGGATTTTGCCTCGTCTATGTTGGCTTCGGCGCTTATGACGTCGCCGTATTTGCTTCTGTAGGACGTCTTTTTGTCAAGATCGTATACCTTCGGCGGTATAAGTCCGGTCGCGGGAACGGACCCCGTGACGTATTGTGCCATTTCGTTTCTGTCAAGCGCAAGCGACAGAGCGCGGCGCACCGCGGGATTCTGCATAAGCTCGCTGTCCGGGTTGAACATATACGAGCCGACGGAGAACGTGTCGTTTATCGTAAGCTGGCTCTTGTACGTTTCAAAAGCCTCCGCCGTAAGCGTTCCGACGTAGAACAGCGTGCCGTTGTTATACGCTTCAAGCACTTCGTCAAGCGAGAAATCGTAGTGGATTATGATCTTGTAAGGAGTTACGTATTTATCTACTCTTTCGTCAAGATCGGGATTTGCGGAATAGTATTTATTTCTTTCAAGCGCCCATTCCTGGCCGAGTGAATCATCAAGCTTTCTTATAAAGAACGGTCCGGAGCAAACGAGCGATGTAGCCTTGGTAGCCCAGTCCGTGCTGTTTGCGGGCATACCGTCGGCGCCGTATATGAGCTCGCCCTTGTCGTCGGTCAGGTGGGAATCGACCTTGTTTTCACGCAGCGGAACGAGCATCGGGCTTGCGAGCACCTCTAAGAATCTGTCTATGTTTATATCCTTTTCAAACTCTATCTCGATAGTCTGTGTGTCAGGCGAGGAGATGCCGAGTCTGTCGCGCGAAATGTCGCCGGATTTGACGAGCTTGGCGTTTTTTATATCGTAAAGCATAACTGCCGCGTCGCAGGAGATACCGGGATCGAGTATTCTCTTTACCGTGAATATGAAGTCGTTTGCGGAAACCTTGGTATTATCGCTCCACCTCGTTTCGCGCAGCGTAATGCGCAGCATATACGTGTTGTTTTCGGGTTTGGACGCGTTTTCCTTCTTTATATATTCATAGCTCTTGCAAAGAGCCTTTTCGACCTTGCCGTCGGAATTGAGTCTGAAAAGACCCTCGTAAAGCAGACCTAAAAGTTCAACCGCTTCCGCGTTGGCGTTCAGCTTTGACAGGAAGATCGGATTTCCATTGTTGTCGTTGCCGTCGTATTCAAGCGAGGCCTCGTTGGTATACGCGTAAAGCGGGTCAAAATTACGTATCTCGTTGAAAAGATACATATTGACGATAGCGCCTTTATCGTTTTCGTCACGCGGACCGCATGACGCAAGCACCGTTAAAACGGTAGCAAGGCACAGAAGCAAAGCTATAAGTTTTTTCATTAAATGACCTCCGGGCGGGAAATCCCGCGTTTGATGTTGCCGTCTCTATCAAAATTCGGCTTTTTTACTGCTACATTATATCATCAAAAATAAATATAATCAATAAGAGGAACGTAAATTTTTATAAGATTTACATTTTTTTAAATTTTTATAAAGTATTTTTACCACATTTTGCCCATAAACACGGGCGGCGAATGAAAAAAGAGCGGCTTTTCGCCGCTCCGGGTCAGGTTTATTCATCTGTCTCTTCCGAGCAGTCTGAACGCAATGAACAGACCCGCGGCAAGCGGAACGCCGACGCCGAACGAGATAAGCCCGGCTTCCATACCGCCGACTATGCCGACAGCGGCGAATATCGCGATCCCCGCGGATACGCCGATGATCGCTTTTTTATATTTTCCTATGACGTAAGCCGCCTGCTTTGACGATACGAAACGGTACGCGGCGCTTATCGCGTATTCGGTCATATAAAGCAAAAACTGAAAAAACGTTTTTACCGCTTCCGCAGCGCAGACCGCGGCTTCTTTTACGACGTCCGCCGTGACCGCTTTTTTCTTTACGTTTATATTTATTTCTCTTACGCTATCCATTATTTTTCTCCTGATTTTACCGTTTTCGGTTATTTTCTGACGCTATTATACTACCGTTTTCGACATTTGTCAATAGTTTTTGGTAAAATTTTTCAACTTTTTTTCCAAAAGCTCTTGACAAATCGCTTTTTTTACGCTATTATATTACCGGAAATAAGATTTTATGACGGGAGAACTGTTATGGAATGGTATGAAAGAGTCAAGGAATTAAAAAAGAAAACGGGTATAAATACAAAAGAGCTTGCACAGTTATCCGGCGTGCCGCTCGGAACGCTGAACAAGCTGCTGTCCGGCCAGACAGACAAGCCGAAGCTTGACACGCTTGAAAAAATAGCCGCGGCTCTCGGCACGACCGTGCAGTATCTTTCCGAGGGCGAGGCGGACGCCGATCTTGCGGCGATCACCGGGAAATTCTCACGTCTTGACAAAAAAGGACGCGAGGCGGTGTTAAAGACCGCGGACGCGGAGCTGTCGCGCATGGAAGCGGAGGCGAGACGCGCATCCTCCGACGTCGGATTGAAGAGAAAAATATTCATATACGACGTGCCGGTATCCGCCGGTCTCGGTTCGTTTCTCGATTCGTCTCACTCCTCCGCCATATCGCTTGTGGTAAACGACGTGACGGATCGCGCGGATTACGCCGTGCGCGTATCCGGAGACAGTATGGAGCCGCGTTATTTTGACGGCGACATAGTCATAGTCGAAGCCTGCGGCGAGATACCTGTCGGCAAGGTCGGCATATTCTTATACAACGGCGAAAGCTATATCAAAAAATTCGGCGGCGACCGTCTGCGCTCGGTCAACCCGAAATATAAAGATATAATTTTTAAAGAAAACGACGATATACGCTGTCTCGGTCTGGTGCTTGGAGCTGTCAGTAAGCAATAAAACCGGAAAAGCGTCTTCATCAGGCGGCAAAGCCGCCGTCTTCATTTGACAAAACAGGCTGATGATCCGCCTGTTTTTTTTGTTATATTCAAAAACAATATACATTCCGTTATTGAAAAACGTTTATAATATGATATAATTATGTTATAAGAAAAAGGAGGCGCAAAATGAAAAAGCACATATCCGTATTAAGCGTAATACTTACCGTTGTTATCGTCCTTTCGTCCGCTGTGCCGGCGGTCGCGCTCGATACCACCGGATTCGAGGCGCGCGAGGTGACGACGTACCTTTATGAAATGGACAAAACGACGACCCTGACGCTTTTGTTCAACCGCGATCTGCCTGAAATACCTTACATAAACATGCTCGACTATTTCGGCATCGCCAAAATCTGTGAATTCAACTGCAATAAAAACGACAACGGCACGTACACGATCTCAAACGACTGCGGTGCAATGACCGTCGATATCGTAAACGATACCGCCGTTATTGAAAACAGCGAAAACTTTCTGATAGGTTACGGGTACGTCCCGGAAGGTTCTTTCTTCGACCACGATCAATACGTTTGGGCTTATGTAGTCGAAAGCACGGAGTTTACTCCGCTTTACCTCGATTTCGGTAAATACGGCATAGATATAATAGAAAAGGACGGGGCGGTATACTTCCCGGTCTCCGTACTGAACGATCTTGTGGTTTTGTCGTACGTAGCGGCGGAATATATTGACGGCTGCCTGTATTTTACGGTAACGTTCACAAATCCCGACGGCTATTTCGACCGTTCCCCCGTTTACACAATAACGGAGCGTTCGGAGGCGTTTGCGGAATTCGCGTATAACGAGCTTTGCTTCCAGTTCGACAACTTTTACGGCTGTCCGTCCGCCGCGCCGATAGGGGCTTTGGTGGAGGAACTGGGCTTTGACAAGGCGCTTGATGCGTACAGCGACGAAACGAGGCTTGCAAAGCAGCTTTTGAAATCAACTTCGAACGTCGATTTTCACCTTGGTCTCTGCATATTGTCAAAACCGTTTTTTGACGGCGGACATACCGTCATAGCGCTCGATATGTTTACCGAAATCGACATAACCTCAAAGCTCTGTACTTTCATGACTGAAAACCTATTACACAACACCGAGGAAAAATGGATTGCAGCGTCTGATGCGCTGTCGTACTGTCGGTCTTACTTGGATTACAGCCGAAATTTACGCGCCGAAAAAACCAATGCCGAGGAAAAGTACGAAAAGGCGCTTGAGTGGGAGGATATCGCATACCTTGTAATATGCGGCGACACCGCCGTATTCTCGTTTGACATGTTTTCAAACGACGTGCTCGAGCCGCTTTCGCAGGCGCTTGCATACGCAAAGGAGCAAGGCGTCAGGAATTTCGTAATAGATTTAACGACAAACGGCGGCGGCCTGACCACGGTCGTCACGTATATCCTGGCTCTGATAACAAATAAAAACACGCAATGTGCAGCAGTGTCCGAATACGAACTGTTTCAGAATTCGGGAACCATGCTGAAGCTCATAAACTGCGTGGACGTTAATCTTGACAAAGAATATAACGAGCTTGACGGCGAATTGATTTACGACTTTAATTTCGCGCTTTTAACGTCAAAATATACCTTCTCAGCCGCTAACCAGCTATCAGTCAGGGCAAAGGAAAACGGCGTTATGATGATAGGTGAAACAAGCGGCGGCGGCGGCTGCACGGTCACCAAGTTCTACACGCCCGGGTGTGAGCTGATAAGATCGTCCATGTATTACAAAGCCGTACTTGAAAACGGCGGGGACACGGATCGCGGCGCCGAGGTCGACGTCGATCTGCGAAAGCCCTACACGGGCGAATTTGACGCCGAAAAATACGGCACGGACGACCCCGCCGAAGCCGGTTTCTACGATTACTCCGGATTTTTCGATTTTGAAAGCCTGGAAAAGCTGATAGACGAGTTTTACGACAGAGGCGACGTCAACAACGACGGTGAAAAGAACAACAAGGACGTTGTGAAGCTGTTCAGATACGTGTCTGCCGCAAGCCTCCCCGAATATCTGACCGCATACGATTACAACTGCGACGGAAAGGTCGACAACAAGGATATAGCGTCGCTGTTCCGCTATTTAAGCACAGTAAAATAAACAGGCTTTGAAGGATACTTTATGGTCATTGTTGAACTGTTGACCGAAATATTCGCGGAATCGTTTTTAGATATGTCATCCGCGCTCGTACCCGGTAAAGTCCGGAGTGAGAAAACAAAAAAAGCGATTAAAATAATCGCTATGGTCATAGCCATGGTTTCTTTGATCTGCCTGATCATCGGCGCCGCACTTCTATTTGAAGAAAGCGGAAATTATAAAACAGCCGGTATCGTGTTTATCTGTATTTTCGCTGTATATCTTGCAATAGTGATCACGGCAAATATAATCAGATCTATAAAAAAGCACAAGCTTAAACAGTAATAAAAATCGCGTGTGGAATATTACGGCTCCGCGCGCGATTTTCTTAATTTTTAATTATCACCGCTCCGCCTAAATCGAGCAGAGGTCTTTCGTCAAGTTCGTGTATTTTTGCGCTGTGCGATAAAATAAACTCTTTTATTCTCTCGCCGTCAGGATGATGCGACAGCGTACCGAAGAAATAAACGTTATCTTCATCGGCAAACGACGCGCCGCCGATGAAACCGGAATCATAGCCCGGCAGATCTATATGGCCGGAGCGGATCGGAAGCGTATCGTATCCGAGGCTTTCAAGGGCCGAAAGTATGCCCGCGTCGGCGGACACGGCGAAATTGCGGCAGATCAGAGTCGAGCAGCGCGCGTAGCCCTGTTTTACGTTTATAACGGGCTTGTTTATCAGTCTTGTGAGCGCCTTTTTATACCCTATCACCGCGCTTTTTGCATCAATAAAATTCAATAACACGTCGGACGGATATTTTTTGCCGTGGTGCTCGTCAGTTATAAGAGTATCATAACCGTCGAATATTTCCTTATTTTTCTCAAAATACGCCCGCGTGACGACAAGGCGCCCGTCAAGGGAGCCTAAAAGCATATCCGCGTGCTTCGATACCGGCTCTGCGAGGTCAGCACACGGCGGCAGAAGCCGTATTTCATATTTTTCAGACAGTTTTTCTGCCATTATATCGGGTATATCGGAGCTTACAAATAAGATCTTTCTCATAATTCTTCTGAATTCTTAATTCGGCGGGAGCAAGCCCCCGCCCTACAATCCGGGAGGGGATACCTCTCCACTACGATCTCATAACGGCAATAAGGCTGTCGCTTGCGCGGCAGCCTTTTGTTAAAAGCATTGGAATATCTGTCAGATAGCTCTCGTGATCTTTCCGGAGCGCAGGCAGCGTGAACATACGTTGACAGTCTTCGGAGTGCCGTCTACAACAGCTTTAACTCTTCTGATATTGGCTTTCCATGCCCTGTTTGTTTTGCGGTTGGAGTGAGATACGTTGTGTCCGAACGTTACGCCCTTTCCGCATACACTGCATTTTGCCATTTTAAACACCTCCAAATCGGTAACTTAATTCTCTTTGATAACAAGCGAGGGTCATTATATCACATTTTTTTGCAAAATGCAATACGTTTAATAAAAATTTACAATTTTATTTTGTGCCGAACAGTCTGTCGCCCGCGTCGCCCAGACCCGGAACGATATAAGCGTGCTCGTTAAGATGATCGTCGACCGCGGCGAGGTATATATCAACGTCGGGATGGCGCTTCTGTACCTCGGCAATACCCTCCGGCGCGCCGACGAGGCACATGAGCCTTATATTGTGTACGCCCTTTGCTTTGAGCATATCGATAGCGTCGGAAGCGGAGCCGCCGGTCGCCAGCATCGGGTCGCAGACTATGGTTATCCTGTCTTCGATATCACATGGCAGCTTGCAGTAATACTCAACGGGTTTATGCGTTTTCGGATCTCTGTAAAGACCGATGTGACCGACCTTTGCGACGGGAACGAGGGATAAAAGTCCATCCACCATGCCGAGGCCCGCGCGCAGTATCGGGATTATGGCAAGCTTCTTGCCGGCTATCATCTTTGCGGTGCAGGGCGCGACGGGCGTCTTGATCTGCACGTCCTCAAGCGGAAGATCGCGCGTGAGCTCGTAGCCCATAAGCATCGCTATTTCATTGAGCAGCTCGCGGAATTCCTTTGAACCGGTCTCTTCCATTCTCATTATCGTCAGCTTATGCTGGACCATCGGGTGATTGATGACGTGTAAAATACTCATAGTCAAATCTCCTGTTTTTTATTTCGGTTTTATTCTACATTATTCTTTTCTGATTTTCAATACATTTAGACGATTATTTGTAAGAAAAAATGTAAATTTTAAAAATTTTTGTTGACAGGGAAGACAAAACAAAGTATATTTAATATGAAAACAAGTAACAGGAGACATTATGCCGTTTTTACCCGTGAGCCGCGATGAAGCCGGCGGCGACGTTGATTTCGTATACGTGTGCGGTGACGCCTACGTGGATCACCCTTCTTTCGGCGCGTCCATAATTTCCCGCGTGCTTGAAGCGGAGGGTTTTTCCGTCGGTATGCTGTGCCAGCCGGAATATCATAACTGCGAAGACTTTAAAAAGTTCGGGCGGCCGCGCCTCGCCTTCCTCGTCAGCGCCGGAAATATAGACTCCATGGTCGCTCACTACACCGCGGCTAAAAAGAAAAGGAATTACGACTACTACACGCCCGGCGGCAAAACAGGCAAGCGTCCCGACCGCGCGATAATCGTCTACTGCAACAGGATAAGAGAAGCGTACGGCGACGTGCCGATAATCTTAGGCGGGCTTGAGGCTTCCCTGCGCCGTTTCGCTCATTACGATTACTGGGATAATAAAGTCCGCGCGTCCGTTTTAGTTGACAGCGGCGCGGATATACTGACGTACGGCATGGGCGAAAACATTTTAAGGCGGATAGCTCATCTGCTCGGCAAAGGCGTGCCGGTCCGCAAAATACACGACGTGCGCGGAACGGCGTATCTTACCGACCGCGACGACAAGATCCGTTTTGACGTTGTGGAAGGCTATGAGTTCGACGATCTGCGCCGCGACAAAAAGCTTTACGCAAAGGCGTACGCACAGCAGTACGCGGAGTGCGACCATATAAACGGCCGCGCGGTGACCGAATATTACGGCAAACGTATGCTCGTCGTCAATCCGCCGATGCCTCCGCTGACAAGGCAAGAGCTTGACAAGGTCTACGCTTTACCTTATATGCGCGCTTATCATCCGATGTATGAAAAGGACGGCGGCGTGCCGGCGCTCGACGAGATAAAATTCTCGATAACGCACGTGCGCGGCTGTTTCGGCGGGTGCAATTTCTGCGCTCTGGCGTTCCATCAGGGGCGCTCAGTTGTATCGAGAAGCATTGAATCGGTGGTAAACGAGGCGAAGCTTCTCACAACGCTGCCGGGTTTTAAGGGCTATATCCACGACGTCGGCGGTCCGACGGCGAATTTCCGCTACCCGAGCTGTGAAAAACAGCTGAAGGACGGTATCTGCAAATACAGAAAATGCCTGTGCCCGACGCCGTGCAAAAATCTTATAGCCGACCAGTCCGAGTACGTTGAGCTTTTGAAGAAAGTCGAAGCCGTACCCGGCGTCAAAAAGGTATTCATCCGCTCCGGCATAAGGTTTGATTATATGCTCGCGGACAAAAGCGACGAGTTTTTCAAAAAGCTCGTACGTGACCACGTTTCCGGTCAGCTCAAGGTCGCACCGGAGCATTGCTCCTCAAACGTGCTCAAATACATGGGCAAGCCGGATATAACCGTTTTCAACAAATTCTGCGATAAATATTTCGGTTACTGTGAAAAGCTCGGCAAAGATCAGTACATCGTGCCGTATCTTATGTCGAGCCACCCGGGAAGCACCTTGAGCGACGCCGTAGAGCTTGCGCTTTATATGAAGAAGAACCGGTTAACGCCGGAGCAGGTGCAGGATTTCTACCCGACGCCCGGAACGGCGTCAACGGTCATGTTTTACACGGGGCTCGATCCGTTTACGATGAAACCCGTTTACGTAGCGTCCGCCCCGGAGGAAAAGCGGATGCAGAGAGCGCTTTTGCAGTTCAACCGTCCGCAGAACCGCGCCGAAGTCCGATCCGCCCTGATAAAATGCGGCAGATCCGATCTGATAGGATATAAGCCGAACTGTCTTGTACCGCCGGAAAAGTCACCCGTTCATACAAACAAACAAAGGAAAAAATAAAAACCGACGTTTTGTCGGTTTTTTCCTTTTAAGCTTTCCCCGCGCAGCCGAAGAGGAGCAGTTTTTTCTTTACCTCCTCGCGTATCGCGTCGACCTTCATTTTACGGCAGTTCAGATAATCGATCCCCTGCTCCGCCGCTTTTTTCATCGCCGCGCTTCCCGCTATGCACAGATCCGTAAATATATTTACCTTTGAAACGCCGGCTTCTATGCAGTTTCTGAAATCGTCGTCGGACAGACCGGAGCCGCCGTGAAGCACGAGCGGGACGTCCACCGCCGCGCGTATCTCGCGCAGTCTTTGTATATCGAGCTTCGGCTTGCTTTTATACGCGCCGTGCGCCGTCCCTATGGCGACGGCAAGCGCGTCGACGTGCACCGCTTCCAGATAATCTACCGCCTGTTTCGGCGTTGTATAAAGATCCGACGTGCTTAAATCGCTGCCCTCGTTATCGCCCACGTGACCAATCTCGCCCTCGACGCTTGCGCCGAAAGCGTGCGCTATCTTAACTATTTCCGCGGTATCGGCTATATTTTCCTCGTACGCTTTTGCGGAGCCGTCGAACATCACGCTTGAAAATCCGCGGTGCAAAGCCTCCATACAGCGCTCAAACGTCAGCCCGTGATCGTAATGCACTACCACCGGGACGGACGCGTTCTTTGCCGCCGCGACGATACCCGGCGCTATAAGTGAAAGCTCTCCGTACGGCAAAAGCACCTCCGCCGTACCGCAGATAACGGGAGAGCGCAGCTCTTCCGCGGCGGAAATGACCGCCTCGAGCATATCGGAATCAGTTGTGTTGAACAGACCTACGGCGTATTTTTCCTTCTGCGCCTTTTTTAATACATCATTTAAATTTACAAGCATTTTTTTATCCTCTTATTCTTCTATTTCGGGCAGACGGACTATCCTTTTATCCGTGAAAAAGTCCGTTTCATCCGTGCTGTGCGTGGAAAACTCGGATATCACCGCGCCTTCCTCTCCCGCGGCAAACCAGTGGAGCGTCCCCGGATATATCGTATACTGCTGACCCGGGGTCAAAACCGTTTCGTGAAACACGGTAACGTCAGTTTCAGGCAAAGGCAAACTTATATCATTTACGGAGCCTTTCGGCTCGTCGTCCGTATAAAGATATACTTTTCCGTAACGGCAGCGGAACGTCTCCTCCTTTCCGTCCTGTCCGTTTGTCGGAACGTGGCGGTGCTCCGGGCAGACCTGATACGGCAAAAGGACCATTTCCTTTGCGCATACTCTGTCGGTATTTACGTAAACGACGAGCTGAAGCCCGACCTTGTCAACGCTGCCAAGTCCGAAATCCGCTATCTCGATATTCTCTTTTTCGGCATTCGTTAAAACTATTCCGGCTTTTTCAAAATACGGCAGAACCTTTTTCTGCTGAGCCGTTATATCGGATCTTTTCATATACCCACCTTATATATCTTTTCTTTTCATTGTTTTTATCATTTTTTCAATTTCTTCCGCGGGCTTCATTCCGCTGACGGAATCCTCCGCCGACAGATTGCACGCCGCCGCGCCGGACGCGAATTCAAGTATCTGTCTGTCCGTAAAGCTTTTGTATATGCCGTACAGACACCCCGCGCAGAACGCGTCGCCCGCGCCCACGCTGCCTTTTATGAAGCCGTCCGGCAAACACAAAGATGGGACAGTCGTGAATTTTCCGCTTTTGTTCAGAATGAATCCCGCCTCGGGACAGTGTATAATAACGCGCTGACCGACGCCGTAAGACATCAGCTTTTCCATTGCACGGTAAACGTTTTCTTTTATGAGCGCTCCGTTTCCGTCACGCGGCGCGACGCCCGCCGCGCCGCAGCCTTCTATCTCGTTCATTATCGCGTTGTCGGTATATCCGAGCGCGGGGATGACCTTGTCAAATCTGCCCTCCGAATCGCTTACGGCGTCTATCGACGTACATATTCCGGCTTCCTGTGCGGAATGAAGAAACCGCGCCATCTCCGTGCCGTATTCTTTGTTTTCACGGTCGAACGTATCAAGCAGCAGTATATATCCTATGTGCAGCATTCGGCAGTTCAGCTTTCTTAACGGTATATCGTCGGGCGAAAGCTCCGCGTTGGCGCCGCGGTAATGGAAAAACGTGCGCTCGCCGGTGTCCGCCGCGTTCATAACGTCGGAAAACGACGTCATCTTGTCCTTTGATATAAGCACGTTTTCCGTGTTTATCCTGTTTTTCCGCAGCTCGTTTATTATGTATCTGCCGTCCTCGTCGTCGCCCACCCTGCCGACGGCTTTTACCGGTATGGACGGGTCTATTTTTGCAAGATTTATCGCGGTGTTGGGGACGCAGCCGCCGACCGCGAGCGATACTGAGGAGATCGTTGCAAGCATCTGGCGCTCGGGGTACGCATTTATCGTCTTGACCCGGTCCGTCAGCATATTTCCGGCTATCGCTATACCGTTCATAAAGCACCTCTTTAATCGTATTTTATATCTTAAAAAACCGGTGTAGATATGCGATATCAAAAACAGTTGTTTTTTGTCGTGCATATCAGATATCCGGTTTTGTTCATTCTTTTGGATACAACGTATCAAATTCCCATTTGGCGGGATTCTCATCAATGTATTTCAAGATCTCAAGATATTCTTCTTTGTTTCTGATGATGTGTTCATAAAACGACGTTTGAAACACTTTATCTGTCGGGTACAGCTTTTTACATTCTTTCGTTGTAATAGATTTATATGTGCAGATTATATCCATGACCGTAGGGCGGGGGCTTGCTCCCGCCGTTTTATACGCAGGATTTATGATCATATGAATATGGTTCGGCATAATGACATATGCGTATAATTTAAACGAAGGATATCTGTTTTCAAGAAGCAACAGTTGTTTTTCGGCGATCTTTCCGTAAGTTTTGTATTCGATTTTCACCTCTGTATTTGCGGCGGGAGCAAGCCCCCGCCCTACAACGCGTGAGAATATACACTTTCTGTTATGGGAACAAATCGTTATATAATACAATCCCGCAGAAGAATAATCATACAGATCAAGTCTCGGGTGCTTTCTTTTCGGCAAATCGCTTTGAACAACACTCATATTTTTTCCAGATCGTACGGCGTCGCCTGATATACGAAATAGTTTAACCAGTTGGAGAAAAGCAGATGCGCGTGACCGCGCCAGACGTTTTTAGGCGTTTTCGTCGGGTCGTCGTCCGGGAAATAGTTATACGGGACCTCTATAGGCAGTCCTTTTTCTTTATCTCTGAAATACTCTTTTGCAAGCGTATCGTAATCGTATTCGCAGTGGCCGGTGATGAAAAACCTGCTGTTTACGTCGTCCGATATCAGATACACGCCCGCTTTGTCGGACGATGCGACGATGCGCAGGCCGAAAGCCGCGGAGACTTCGTCCTCGTACACTTCCGTATGGCGCGAATGAGGCGCAAGAAAAGTCTCGTCAAAGCCGCGGACAATGGGATGCGCCGGCAAAAGCACCTTGTGCTCGAAAACGCCGAACATTTTTTTGTCCATCTTGTGCTTGTTTATGCCGTAGTAATAGTAGAGCGCCGCCTGAGCCGCCCAGCAGATGAATATGGTGGAAAACACGTTCTTTTTCGCCCAGTCGAATATACCGCATAGCTCGTCCCAGTAATCGACCTCGTCAAAATCGAGATTTTCCACCGGCGCGCCGGTCACTATAAGACCGTCGAACTTTTCTTTTCTGACCGCGGAAAAATCCTTGTAAAAAGCTTCCATGTGCTCTTCCGACGTGTTTTTACTCACGTGGTTTTCCACGCGCAAAAGCGTCAGCTCTATCTGCAAAGACGAGTTTGACAAAAGTCTTACAAGCTGCGTTTCCGTCGCTATTTTCGTGGGCATGAGGTTTAAGACCGCAATTTTAAGCGGTCTTATATCCTGGTGCAGAGCCCTAAGCTCATGCATGACGAATATGTTTTCGTCACGCAGGATCCCTGCGGCGGGCAGTCCGTCGGGTATTTTTATAGGCATATCTTATATCCTTATAATTTATTTTTCTATCTGTATGCTCTGTAACGACTGCTCAAACGCCTCGTCAAATTCACCTGAAACGCTTGTGAAGGATATTGTTACGGATTTGCCGGAGAAGAAATATGAGCAGCTCTTCTCATGCATTGGAACACCGTTGTACGTTACGTCGAAAGTAACCGTAACAAGATTGTAACCATCCTCGTTTTTGGCTTCATATGTGAAATTCTCAATAGAGCCGAACAATGCGGTGTATGTGGATTCAAGAGTTTCCTTTGTATAGCTGCTGAATTCATCAGATGCAACAGAAGCAAACGAAATGTTGTCGGAATGTTCCGGATAATCGCTGTAAACCGCAAGCGTCACTCCGGATGATACAACCGTAAAGCCCTCCGGTAAGACTATGGAGACGCCTTCAAAAACGTATTTTCCGTCGTTTTCTTCTGTTTCGGCAGTTGTGGTTTCTTCTTTCGTCGTTACTTCTTCTGTTGTTTCTTGTTCTGTGATTTCCTCTGTTGTCTCTTCTGCTGTCGTTATCTCTTCGGTCGTCTCTTCTGCTGTCGTTATCTCTTCGGTCGTCTCTTCAGCCGTTGTGATCTCTTCTGTTGTATTTGTTGTATTTTCTGTCGTTGTTTCAGTGTCTGCGGGAGTGTTTGTGCAAGCGGCAACTGATAAAACAAGTACTGCCGCTAATAATATAATAAAGATTTTTTTCATTTTTTTGCCTTTCGGGGTTCTTCTTTTAAATTGGAATTATTTTTTCAGCATACTTCTCTGCCATACGGGATCGGGCGTAAGTCCGAGAAGCTCGGTGACGGTCGCGGCTACGTTTGACAAACCGTAGTCGTCCGCCGGTTCTATTTCGTGTACGGCGTTTTTGTCGTAAATGATGAACGGTACGGGATTGAGCGAATGAGCCGTTCTGACCTGCAGCTTGCCTTTTTTGTTCATTTCAAGCATCTCGTCCGCGTTGCCGTGGTCGGCTGTTACGCACATTATGACGTTGTTCTCCTCACACACGGCTTTGAGTCTTGCAAGGCAGAGGTCGAGCGCTTCCATACCGCATACAACGGCGTCAAAGTTGCCGGTGTGACCGACCATATCGCCATT
>DBWC01000081.1:2973-3281 GCA_002308615.1 Clostridiales bacterium UBA1248 | reverse complement strand
CGCCGTCGTGAATTTCCGCTGTCGCGGAATGAATGTCATCGCTCCTACATCACAGCCCGCGCCGTTTCCTCTTTCGCAATTTCCGCCCAGCGGAAAAGGCGTTCCGGCTCGTTTTTTACGGTGCTTATGTCTTTTAAAAGCAGCTCCAGCCGCAGGCCGTTGTTTTTGGCGGCAGCTATGGTGCGGCGCAGGTCCGCTCTCACGGCGTCCTCGTCAAATGACGGCTGTGCGAGCAGCGCCGGGCTCGGTTTTGCTGACATAATATATTTCGGCGGCAGATTTGCCGCGAAATTCTCGCGGTCGCTCCA
>DBWC01000081.1:0-2897 GCA_002308615.1 Clostridiales bacterium UBA1248 | reverse complement strand
ATCCGCTGCATATACGGCACCTCGAATTCCGCCGTTATCTGAGGAGAAACCGACGTGAAAAGCTGCGCCATGCCGAAGCCCCAGCCGTCGCGGCCGGTCGGGTTATCGGGGTCGCACGAATCCGACGGCAGATCGGATGAATAAGTATAAGAACAATGGCACATATTGCAGTTGATGTCGTATAAACCCTGACTGTTTATCTGCTCTATCACGGAAAGCGTCGCGGCCGTGAGCCGCTCCATTATCGCGTGCATCATTTCCGGGCGGTCCATAAGCTCTATATAGCAGTTTTCAACTCCCATCCACTGCGCTATCCAGTCCCAGAAGCCGAGGTGAAGTATTATTCCCTGCATTTTTGTCGGAGCGACGCCGTCGAATATTTCACGCGCTTCGGATATTATCCTTTTCTCCGCCTCGCGGTCTACCGTTATGAGAGGCGTTTTTATTTTTTCCACGTCCTCCGGCTCTTTGAACTGGTCGGCGTACCGTTTTGAGACGAATTTGTTTGCGGAGTTGTCCGGCAGCTCGTACTGCGGGCGCAGTCCGTAGCCCGTGTTTCCTATCGGCCGCGGCAGAAGCACGTAGGGATTGAGCACCATGTCGACGGGAAGACGCTCCCACTTGTATATTTCGGAGCGCAGATTCCATTCTATCCTTCTGTAATACGGATCTTCGATCTTGCAGAAAAGGAAGCCGTCAACGTCAAGCTCGTTCCACGGCATCTGATCTATCGCGACCGTCGGCTTTATCATTTTGCCGTCGTTCAGCGAGCGCCACAGACGGCGGTTTTCGTTATTCTGCCCGGATAACGCGTAAGACATATACCGCTCCGCGAGCGCCCGCAGCGTATCCCGGTCTTCCTGCCGAATGGACATAATATTTATCTCCGTTCACTGTTTTTTACAGATAAATAATATCACATTTTATTTGAAATGTCAATTAAAAGACGGAAAGTTTAAAGAACCGTCAGAATTGACCCGTGCCCGCAGGACGCGATTTTTACGCGACACCTCTTGCTTTTTGCAATTATTTATGGTATAATATTATTAAACATAAATATAAATCAGGAGGTTAATTATGAAAAAGATCTTATCCGCGATCATTGTCTGCATCATGGTCATATCATACATATCCGCCCTTTCGTCGTGCGGAGGCGCGCCGGCAAAGCTTTCCGGCAGCGTGACCGTAAAAGAATGGCTCGATAAAAAGGGAGAGGGTGACGATTTCACCGTTACCGTAAAGCTCGTAAGCTTTGAAAATCCGTATTACGCGTTAGTCGAGGACGATACCGGCAGCGTACTGCTCTTCGGACTCTGGGAAAACGGCGAGCCGAAGGCTTTTGCGGAAAAGGGTATAGACACAGGCGACACGTTCGTCATCAAAAATCCTGTATACAACGTTTTCGAGGGCAACGTTGAAATGAAAGAAGCAACTCTTGTTGAAAAGAAATGACGGCTTTATCAAATAAACCGGGGCAGGGATCGTTCCCTGCCCCGGTTTGCGTTATATTGTATTCGTCCTGGCAAGCTTTTTGACGCGCTCAAGACACGAAACAAACCTCGGATCGTCACGTATAGGATCGAACCATTCCCAGCCGGCGCGCTCAAACGGGTGTGTGCTTACGGAAACCGTCAGCTCGCCCATAAAATCGCCGCCGCGCAGATATTTGACGCGCTGTAAAGGAACGTCTTTTGCATTGCGGTACTCTTCGTCGTTTACATAAAACGGGATAACTTCATAGCTGAAGATGTCAAGCGAAGGACATTCATACGTCAGTACGCTGCCGGCGGGAAGCGCGGCAAATTTTTCTATCAGAGTCACGGTGTCTTCCAGAACGGATATCGCTTCTTCTGTTCTGTCGCTTGACGCAAGCGCGCAGGACAGACGGAGCCCGAGATACCATTTATGCTTAAACCACAGGTCCGGAACGGGATTGATTAGCGAATCGCCGGAATAATCCGTTAAAATATTCAGGATTTCAAGCGATTTACGCTGCGCCCACGCGCTGTCAGCGGCGGAGGCGTGGTATTTTTTGCGCAGCCGTTCATTAAAAATATCAACGAGCATCTCTTTCAGCTTTATCTGCCTTGTGCGTTCATACCCTTCCCATTCGTTTCGCCTGAAATAACGGAAATTGAGAAGAGCAGTTCTTGTCATATCGTAGTTTTCGGACGAATATTTGTCAAGAAGGTTTTGCAGATCATCATCAGGCGCGCATTCAAAAAGCATGTAAATCAGGTCGTTTTCTTCATTTCGTTTCTCCGTGAACCCCTGATTTGCGGGCGCGGCGGAGATGAACTGCTCGGTTACTGCTTTCTGTTCTTCATACAGCTCCGGAAAATCCGATAAGACGTTTGCCATAACCGACAGCACCCCGGTGTCCTCCGGAAAATTGCGGTGCATTACGCGGATAAGGGCAAGGCGTTCGTTTTTGTCGGCCGAATTATAAAACGTTTCCCAAGCTTCACGGAGTTTTTCTTCCTTGATCGCCCCGCTCATTCCGAGAAGATCGTCCGCGGATATGCCGAAATATAAGGCGATCTCCGGGATAAGCTCGATATCCGGGTAATTCGTGCCGTTTTCCCAGCGGCTTACGGACTGAAACGAAACACCGAGCGCGTCCGCCAGCTGCTCCTGCGTCATATCCTTCGCGGCCCGCAGACGCCGGATCGTGTCTCCTATATACAATTTCATAATAGTAGATCTCCTTTGTAATTTTTACAGTCGCGCAACTGACAATAACATATTACCATACTTTTGTCGTTTTGTCTATATCCCGTTAATAGAGAAAAATTCCCGCAGAGCAGGAATATTCTTTTATTTGTAATTTAGTCAACCCGGGGGAAAAGTGAAGTTTGCGGCTGACGAAATGAAAATGAAGACGTCGGCTTTGCCGA
>DBWC01000141.1:2829-6257 GCA_002308615.1 Clostridiales bacterium UBA1248 | reverse complement strand
ACTTCGGTTCCGTGGACGGCGACCCCGCCGCAGCGTACAGATACACCGAAGCGAGAATGAGCAAAATGGCGCTCGAAATGCTCCGCGATATCGACAAAGAAACCGTGGATTTTTATCCGAATTTCGACGATACGCGTATGCAGCCCGACGTGCTTCCCGCAAGGTATCCTAACCTTCTCGTAAACGGGGCGGACGGTATAGCCGTCGGTATGGCGACGAATATACCGCCGCATAATATGACGGAGGTCATAAACGGCACGGTCTATCTTATAGACAATCCGGACGCGTCCGTTGACGAGCTTATGCAGTTCATAAAAGGCCCGGACTTCCCGACGTACGCGACGATCCACGGCACCTCCGGCATAAAGCGCGCGTATATGACCGGCAAGGGTAAGATAAGCGTGCGCGCAAAATGCGAGATAATAGAGGACAAGCACAGGATAGAGGTCTACGAGATACCGTATCAGGTCAACAAATCCATGCTTGTTGAAAACATAGCCGATCTTGTCAAATCAAAGCGCATAGAAGGCATAACCGGTCTGCGCGACGAGTCCGACAGAAAGGGCATGAAAATAGTAATAGAGTACCGCCGCGACGTCAACCCGAACGTGCTTTTGAATCAGCTTTACAGATTCACACAGCTTCAGGACACGTGCGCGATAAATATGCTCATGCTCGTGAACGGTGAGCCGAAGGTACTCGGACTTAAAGATATCCTGTCGTACTACATCGACTATCAGGAAGAGATAATCAGAAGAAGGACGGCTTTCGAGCTTGACCGCGCGCAGAAGAGAGCGCATATCTTAGAGGGCTTAAAGATAGCCATACTCAATATCGAGGAAGTCATTAAGATAATCCGCGCGTCAAAATCCATATCGGACGCAAAAGAAGCGCTGATGGCGGCTTTCGGACTTGACGACATACAGGCGCAGGCTATCGTTGAAATGCAGCTCGGCAGACTGTCCAACCTTGAAACGATCAAGATTGAAGAAGAGCTTGACAGACTGCTTGTAAGGATAGACGAGCTCCAGGGTATTTTAGCCGACGAGAGCAAGGTGCTTGAAATAATAAAGACCGAGCTTATCGAGATAAGAGATAAATTCGGAGACGGAAGAAGGACCGGCATAGAAGAAGACGAGGACGAGATAATAGACGAGGATCTTATCGAGCGCGGAGTCTGCGTCATAACCATGACGCACGCGGGTTATTTCAAGAGAAGACCTCTGTCCGAGTATAACGCGCAGAGACGCGGCGGCAAGGGCAACCGCGGCACCGCGACAAAGGAAGAAGACTTTGTTGAGCGCGTAGTCGTATCCGGCACGCACGATCACATAATGTTTTTCACGAATACCGGTAAGGTTTTCGTCAAAAAGGCGTATAATATAACCGAGGCGGGAGCCAACGCCAAGGGCACCAACGTCATAAATATGCTTGAAATAGAAAAGGACGAAAAGATAACGGCGTTCTTCCCGGTCACCGACTTTGAGCAGGATGGCTATCTGTTCATGGTCACAAAGAACGGCACGGTAAAGAAAACGCCGCTTTCCGAATTCGAGTATCAGAGAAAGACGGGCAAACGCGCGCTTTCGCTTGACGAGGGCAACGAGCTTCTGTCCGTGCATCTGACGACCGGCGACGACAAGATAATCGTCGCGAGCAGAAGCGGTCTGTGCGTATGCTTTGACGAAAAGCACGTGCGCTCCATGGGCAGGACCGCAGCCGGCGTCCGCGGCATGAGACTTGCAGAGGGCGACGAGATCTGCGGATCGGCGGTAGTCACGGAGGGCAAGATGCTCGCCACGATGACCGAAAACGGTTTAGGCAAACGTACGCCGTTTGACGAATACTCCGTACACGGCAGAGGCGGCAAGGGAATGAAGTGCCATAACATCACGGAAAAGACCGGACTTTTAGCGGGAATTTCCGCCGTTGCCGAGGACGACGACGTGATGATGATCTCAAGCGGCGGCACGGTGATACGCTTCCGCGCGGACGAAATAAGAGTGACCGGCAGATCGGCGTCCGGCGTAAAAGTCATGACGCCTAAACCGGGCGAAAGGATAGTCAACTTCACCTGCATAAAGCGCGACGAGGAAGAAAAGGAACCCGGGTCTGATAACGAAAGCGAAGAATGAAAAACGTAAAAAAATATATCATAGTATCTATTGCCGCGGCGCTGTTGATGATCGTTTTTGCCGTGCTTATGATAATGTACGACAGAGGCGTGTTTGAAATATCGTTCATCAAAAGAGACGAGCATACGACGGCGGAGCAGACGCAGACGGATACGGAGCCGGAAACGGAAACGGATACCGAAATCACCGACACCCTGCCCGACGACTCGGGAGAAGTCACGGACGAGGACGAGGTCACGGCGGATCAGAGCGTATTCGACGATCTGCACAACGCCATACCGGCGGTAAACGGCAGGATCATTATGGCGACGGACAAGACGTACGACGACAAGACGATGACGGTATACCGTCTTGATACGGTCACGCTGCCCGAGGAAACCCTTTCCGGCGGTCTTATGACGAGAACAAGATATTCCGTTACCAAAAACGGCGTGAAACGCACCTTCAAGGAAGAAAAGAGAACTGAGGTCAGGCGTTCCGTCGACGTTTATATGGGAATGTTCGTAGTAGCGGACGGAGACAGTCTTTCGTTTTACAATTCCGCGGGCGTCATACTGTATAAATACACGGGGACGGACGAGCTTGTTTTCGCGTATGAACGCGATAAGGAAGACAGACCTTTGTTTATCTTAAACGACGAATACTACTATATCGATCCCGGCGCAAAAACGCTTGTAAAATCGGATTTCGAAAAGAAAGACAGCAGAGGACTGTATTATAATTACCCGGCGGACTTCGGAAAGGACGCGGAAAAAGTCGGATTCAGAGACTATTACGCGGTCGAACAGAAGGACGAGGGCGGCATAGGCTCCGTATATCTTGACGGCGGTTACGTCATGGTGCGCAGTATCAAGTATGAAAGAGACGACGAGGAAGACGGCAAATGCGTTGAGGATATGGAGGTCATAGTAAACGCGGACGGCAAAAAGTTCGACCTTCCGGAGGGCTACAGGTGCAAAGCCTATTCCGATCAGCGCATACTCGTCGAAAAAAGCGGCAAATACGGTTTTTACGCCGTGAAAGGCGCGTGGATCGCGGACTCGAAATACACCAGCGCCACGCCGTATTACGAAGGACTCGCGGTAGTGGGATCGTCTTCATTTAAAGGCGTTATAGATCTGGAGGGAAATTTCGTTATCCCCATGTCGTACAGTTATATATCTGTCTGCACCGGCGGCATAATAGTCTGCTGGTCGTCGCAGACCGGATACGAGATCTATATCAAAGCTGAGAATCAGGTTGTAGGGGAGGGGTCTTACGTGAACCCCAACGCTCTCAAGTTCGCGTCGGGGA
>DBWC01000141.1:0-2699 GCA_002308615.1 Clostridiales bacterium UBA1248 | reverse complement strand
AGAAGAATTACAAAAACAAAAAGAATATGCGGCAAGAGTGCGCGCGGCGGTGGAAACCGCCGCTTTTGAGCGCGGCGGTCCGTTTAAATTTTCCGTCGTTACGTACGGCTGTCAGCAGAACGAGGCGGACAGCGAGAGACTCGCCGGGATGCTTTTTGATATGGGCTATGAAAAAGCGGACTCGGAAGAGGATGCCGATATAATACTCGTCAACACCTGCGCCGTGCGCGAGCACGCGGAAAAACGCGCTTTGTCCGTCACCGGTCAGTATAAGCATTTAAAGGAAAAAAATCCGCGCCTGATGATAGGCGTCTGCGGCTGCATGGTATCGCAGGAGCACCGGCTCGACGATATAAAATTCAGATATCCGTACGTTGATTTCGCGTTCGGCACGTCGTATCTGTGGCAGCTTCCGTCAATAATATACGACCGGATGAAAAAGAAAAAGAGGCTCTTTTTGCTTGACACGGAGGACGACGGCAATATTGCCGAAAACCTGCCCGTTCTGCGAGAATGTTCTTACCGCGCGTGGCTTTCCGTCATGTACGGCTGCAATAATTTCTGCACGTACTGCGTAGTACCGCATGTAAGAGGCCGCGAGAGGAGCAGATATAAAGAGGATATAATAAAAGAAGCGAAAGAGCTTGTCGCAGACGGAGTAAAGGACATAACGCTTCTCGGTCAGAACGTCAACTCCTACGGACGCGGACTGTATGACGGTTACGGTTTTCCGGAGCTGTTGAGGGATATAAACAGCATTGACGGCGATTTTACTTTGCGCTTTATGACAAGCCACCCGAAGGACGCGACGAAAAAGCTTATTGATACCATGGCGGAGTGCGAGAAGATCGCGCCGCAGCTTCATCTGCCGCTTCAGTCCGGCTCCGACAGGGTCTTGGCCCGCATGAACAGACATTACACGCTTGATTCGTATAAAGAACTCGTTACATACGCAAGAGAGAAGATACCGGGCATAACGCTTACGTCCGATATCATGGTCGGCTTCCCCGGAGAGACGGAGGAAGACTTTGAGCAGACGCTTAAAGCCCTGACCGATATAAAATACGACATGGTCTATTCGTTTATATACTCTCGCCGCAAAAACACGCCGGCGGCGGAGTACGAGGATCAGATACCGGAGGAAATCAAAGGCGAGCGGTTCAGGCGTATGCTTGACGTGCAGAGCGATATAGGACTTAAAATAAACGAAAACTATGTAGGAAAGACCGTCCGCGTGCTCTGCGACGGTATAAGCAAAAACGACCCGGAAACGCTTTCCGGCAGAACGGACGGCGGAAAAAACATATGCTTTACGGGAAAATGCCCGGAGGGTGAATATACAAACGTAAAAGTAACGGAGGCAAGGCCGTTCGTACTTATGGGAGAGGAAATATGACGATACTTGAAAAAGCCGCCGAGCTCGGCGCGATGATAAGAGAAACGGAAGAGAAGAAACGCCTTGACAAGGCCACCGAAGCTTACGAAGCCGACGAGGATATGAAGGCGATGATAGAAAAATACAGCGAATACAGCAGAAAAACCCGCGACGATCTGCGTGACGGAAAAATCACGGACGCGGTCTACGCGCTCTGCCAGCAGCAGATATCCGATATGTATAATATGATAATGCAAAGACCGACAATGGTCGAATACGCCGCGGCGAAAAAGGAGTTTGACGGTCTGATGCAGAGCGTTTACGGCGAGATAACGTATCAGATAACGGGAAGTAGACCCTGCAGTCACGACTGCGGAAGCTGCAGCGCGAAATGCGGTAATAATTAAGAATTCAGAATTCATAAGGTGCCTTCTCCTATAGGAGAAGGGGGACCGCGCGCCGCCCCCCTATCCACCCCAAATCCCCGCCTCCCCACGAACTTTCGGGGCTTTTGACAAAGAGGAATGCAAGCAAAATGAAAATCATGGATTATTATAGATATTTAAACGATATTCACGACTACGAACTATGTTTGCCGCCGTACGGATATGATTTTTATAATATGACTGTAAAGCAAGCCCGCGCACAATACGAGTGGTTTATATCCGTAATTCCGGAAAGAGTGAATTATTTAAAAAAAAGATGCGCAGAAGATTTAAAGATTAAACCCGATTTGCTTGATTATTCCGCTGATTCTTTAATATTATTATGGGAATGGTTTATCGGTATTGCCCGAGTTGAGAAAACACCGCAAAAAGAGCTGGAAAAGATGAAAGAAGGGGCAAAGATATTCGGAGAATCATATATAAACCGCAAGAAGTTTACCGTAGTTACACAATATATAATGAGAGATATTGCGATTTATATAGGAGAATCATTTGTCAACAATTACCCAAAGTTAAAATGGTCATACTGTAATTTGCCGAAAAACTATGTAAATTCAAGAGAGCCCGTTATTTCCGGCTTTTATATAAAGGATGAATTTACCGAGGGGGAAATGGACGTAAATCCGATGGGCATAGTTACCGGCGCAGGCTCGAAATTTTTCACCGGCAAACCGGATAAAAACGATATTTACAATTCTTATACGGATTTAATAAAACGGATACCGGATTAAATTCCCGCGAAACTGCGGAAACTGCAGCGCGAAATGCGGTAATAATTAAGAATTCAGAATTAAAAATTAAGAAACAAGGAGTCGGCTGCGCCGACAAAAATGGGGGATTCCCACCCCTCAAGGCGCGTACCGCGCCACCCCCCATAC
>DBWC01000045.1:6752-12044 GCA_002308615.1 Clostridiales bacterium UBA1248 | reverse complement strand
AGCTCGTCTACCCCCCTGTCCCCTCCGGAACCCCCATTGCTCACTATGTTCACAATGGGGAACCCCTCGGTCCCTCCCGTCATTCTTCGAATGAGGGGGCGCGAGCGGGCGATCAATAAATAAACAAAAAAGAGCGGCCGCGCTGTGCGGCTGCTCTTTTGTGTTTTAATCTTTGTATTTTTCCGCGCGCTTTACATACTCTGCAAAGAACGGTTCGTTTTTGACCGGGTCAAACCAGCCCCAGCTGTTTAACGCAGCGAGGATCTCCGACATCGGCCTTTCACAGAAAACGCCGGGTTCGTCAAGCAGCTCCTTACTGCCGTCGGACAGCATCAGGAACCCGCTTCCTTTTTCCGCGAATGCGTCGCCGAACAGCCACGGCGCGCCTACGGGCAGCTTTGTTCCTTTAGGGATCGCGTTCCATTTCTCGTAATACGTAAACGCCGTCTCCATATACTGTTTGCCTTTTTCATTCTCGCCGAAGCTGAACAAAGCCGCGGCTGCCAACAGACTCCTTCTTGCGTACGCTCCGTACCATATTTCCGGCAAAACACCGTCCTCGCCGAAGCTCTCCATTACGCGCATGGAAAACTGATTGTGTGATGCCGGAAAACGTCCGTCAAACCAGTTTATCGGATTTGCCTCAAACAGCGCGTGGAGCTGTATTTTCAGATTTACAAGTCCCTGACGTCTGTAATACTCCTCAAAGTCGTGCTTATCCCAAAGCTCTTCGGCTTTTTGTTCATCTTTCGTTTTATAAAATTCCGGAAGCTCCGTCTTTTTTCTTGAACCGCGCTTGTCAACGAAAAGCACCGTTCTGCCGTAGTTATCCTTAACGTACGTGTAATCCGTATATCCGACGTAATTTCTTACCGGGTTTATCAGATCGTAATGGCGGTGCAGTCCGTCGTCGAGCGGGAAATATCCCTCGCCCGTTCCCTCGTATTCCGTCAGCTCGTATACGGCGCACAAAGCGTTATCGGCATAATAATTTTCTGATCTTATAATGCCAATCCCGGGCGCGAAAGTATATGATTTTTTGCCGCCGAAATACTTGTGGTATTCCATATTACCGACAGTATTTATAGTTACACGCAGGCAACTGTCAAATTCACCGCAGGCAACTTTGACTATCCCCGCGTCCTCACACGTCAGCTCCGTCTTTATAAGCTCGTCGTTATAATCGTAAAACTCCTTTACGGTACGGAAGCCCGGGACCCATTGATCCGAATAGACGCAGCCGAAATTGTCAAACAGAAAGTCATAGACGTAGTTGAAAAGCACCTGATTATCATATTCCGTACCGTCGGTGGACTTCCATTCAAAAGCGAATGCACGGCTTTGCTGTCTTATGACGCTGCCGGCTCTGACACTTAAAGCGTGATGTTCAAAGAAATTCCAGACGTTTTTATACCGGTCGTTTTCCGTTATACCGTTTTCGTCCATCAGCCTGTTCATAACGGACGACGCGGCCTTTGCGTGCGCCTTCTGCAGCTTTGTTTCAGCATTGGCACAGAGCTTGTTGACGTAATCGCGTGCGTCTGTGATTTTATCCTCGTGATCGGAATATTCAGAACGCACCGCGTACGCCATATCGGCAAAGCTGTTTTCGTCGTAATACAGCCGCTCCGTCTCGGATAAGACCGCAAGCGTCGCCTTTTCGTCGGATCTGAATACGACTTTTACCTTGATATTGCGGTAAACGGACGGATATTCCGACTGCCGCGTATATTCCCACGTATTGTCCGTATCAAGCGGCAGCAGACTGTCGCTTTTTTTGACGCCGCAAGAGGATAAAACCGCAGTCTCGACCTCGTCGTTTATGATCTCGCAGAATTTTACCATACCGACACCGCGCTTGTAGCACGCGCGGTATATCTCGGACTCATAATCAGCGGCAGGTATTATTTCCCACAGCTCGCAGCCTTCAAATACGCCGGCGGGCGTATTCACCGTTTCCGTTTTGCCAAGCAGCGTAAGCGTTGTTCCGTCTGAGCCGGTCATAACGTATCCTTGTTCTTTGTTTTCTGCAAAGAACGATCCGTCACACCAGGACGACGTCGGAAAGATACGGAACCAGGCGTTGACCGTCGGGACCCATCCGTCCTTATAATAGAAAATATCATCGTTTGTCCGCACCGGGCAGCCGTTTTTTAAAGAGAGCTCACATCCGGACGAAAATACTCTGAATTTGTATTTGTCCTTATCTTTGTATTTTGTGTCTCGCAGCTCGACCACGTCAGCTGCGTACAAAATGCTCGCGTACTGCACGCTGTCCTTCGGCAATATTTCCTTTGCCTTTTGCAGCGCCTGCAAGCCTTCTTCGCGTTTATCCAGATCAAAATACGCCATCGCAAGCGCAAGCCATTCCGAACCGAGCGAGACCGGCAGGTCTTTGTCTGTCAGGCGCGGTATCTGCTTGTCGCGGATGAATTCTATTTTAGCTTCGCCCGAAAGCTTTGCGTCCTCCTTTGAGCAGATAAAAGCCGTCGCCTCGTCGTTATGTCCCTTTTCCGCGACGTCAGCTATGCGCGCTGCGAGATCGTCGTTCTTTTTGCCGGGCAGCCACCAGAAGCCGCGCAAAAGCACGTCCGCCATTGCGTGATATTTTTTCTCGGATTCCGGCAGATCGGTAACGTCCGCCAAAACGTCCTTGTAAGCGAGCTCAAATCCCGTTTTATCCGTTTTGGACGACCATAATTTAAGTTCTTCTACCTTCTTCATTACGCGCTGTGTCAGCGTGTCGTTATAATCTTCATTCGTTGCCATAAGTTCACCCCTCAATCTCTTTCTTCCGTCGGACAGATGCCATTTCACCGTGCCGACGGATATTCTCATTTTGTCCGCTATCTCCGCGACGGAAAGCCCTTCAAAATAGTGCAGGGTAATAACGGTCCGCACCTTTTCCGGCAGTGACTTTATCGCGTTGTGCAGTTCTTCCTTTTCGCTTGCGTCAATAAGCGCCGTCTCCGGCGAAAACGTACCGTCCGCTTCCGTGTTTTCGTATGCGGATATATCCATCCAGCCGCTGTACCGTGCGAGTATGTTTTTTGCGCGGTTTCGTGCGGCTTTACACACCCACGCGCCGAATTTGGACGGGTCTGATAGCGTGTTCAGCTTCAGCCACGCCGCGACGAACGCGTCCTGTACCGCGTCCTCGGACAGATATACCGAGCGCAGAACGGAATTGGCCTGGGAGAGCGCCGCGCTCTGCCAGCGCAGCACAAGCTCGCCGTAAGCATCCGGATCGCCTGCAAGCGTCATATAAACGAGCGTTTCATCGTCGTATGATCTGTACGTAGCCGATCACTCCTTTCGTGTTTTTTCGAGTACTCTGCCTAATAGACAAATGAGATTGAAAAAAGGTTTGGGGAAAAAGAAAATTTTTACGTTCGCAATAGCGAACTCATAACGACAGCGCAGCCGTCTCATAACTTTCGACAGCGCCGAAATCATAACGCGGCGTACGGGTTGATCCGTACGCCGCTCATAATTTATATTTTGACTTCTATTTTCGGATCGAACGACGGCATGAGCTTGAGCTTGAAGAGGTTCTTTTTATGGAGCATATCTATGCGCTCTTTCGTCTTAGGATCGTCTATTTTGCCTTCTCTTATATATCTGTCAAGCGTGGCGTAGGTGAAGCCTAAGTTGTCCTCGTCCGTTTTGCCGCAGAGTCCGTCCGACGGTTTCTTTTCAATAAGAGTTTCCGGCAGGCCGAGCACTCTGCCTATCGCCTTAACTTCGGCGACGGTCAGATGCGAGCACGGGCTGAAATCTCCGACGGAATCGCCGTAGCGCGTGGAATAACCGACCCAGTCCTCGGACAGATTGCAGGTATTCGCAACGCGTCCGTTGTTGCTCTGACTCACGGCGTAAAGCGTTGACATCCTTATCCTCGGGGGCAGATTTATGCGCGACTGCTCCGACAGCTCAAACGGAATACTGTTTTTTACGCCGTCAACGGCGTCCTTGATGTTGACGATAAAGTGACGTATGCCCAAATGATCTACAAGCAGCTTTGCCATATCGATATCCTTCTGCTCGCCGTTCGGCATCAGTACGCCTATGACTCTGTCTTTGCCGAGCGCTTCAACGCAGAGCGCCGCGGTAACGGAGCTGTCCTTGCCGCCGGATATGCCTATTACGGCGTTGCATCCGGGTCCGTTTTTTTCAAAAAATCTTCTTATCCACCTGACACAGCGGTCCTTTGTTTTCTTTGCATCAAATTCCATAACAACCTCCGCAAATTCTTATTTTCAGCCGTATTTTACCACGTTTTTTTCGCATTTTCAACCTGATTTTATGAAGAAAAGCGCAAAAAAACGAAAAAATGTTCGTCACCCCTATTTACAAACCGGTTTTTCTGTGGTATACTTAATAAGAACAAATATTCGTGTTGATCTGAGGAGGTTTGTATGAGCGAGCTTAAACAAATTGAAAAGGATATACTTGACTATATAAGAAATACGATAAACGACGAGGGCTATTCTCCGAGCGTGCGCGATATAAGCACCGCGCTCGGCATAAAAAGCACGTCCACCGTCCATTTGTATCTGCATAAGTTAGAGGAAAAGGGATATATACAAAAAGAGCAGGGCAAGAGCAGGACGATAAGGGTGGACGGCACGGCGCAGTCCGGCGTGCCGATAATAGGCGAGATAGCCGCGGGCTCCCCGATATTTGCGGAGCAGAATTTTGACGGCAGAGTCGATTTCCGCGCGGACGGCTACGACCCCGCAAATCTCTTTGCGCTGCACGTAAAAGGCGAAAGCATGATAGACGCCGGCATACTTGACGGAGATCTTATAATAATCGATGCCGGAAGCTACGCCGAAAACGGCGATATCGTCGCGGCGCTCGTCGATAACGAAGCGACGGTCAAGGAGTTTTATAAGGAAAACGGCCATTACCGCCTGCAGCCGAAAAACGAGAAAATGCAGCCGATAATCGTCGATGAATGCACGGTCTTAGGCAAGGTAATAGCGAGTCTACGGTATTATAAATAATGGAATTGCCCAAACGAAAAGATTTGCGGCTAAAACAATATGATTACAGCTCCGCCGGCGCATATTTTATAACAATATGCGTTAAAGACCGCAAAAGAATATTGTCAGATATTGTAGGGGTCGGCGCCCACGACGACCCGTAAACGGCGCCCACGACGGCCCCAACCAAAAAGGCTGCGAAAGCAGCCTTTTAGAACGAAGACAAACTCCCTCAGTCATCCGAAAATGATCCCGGATGACAGCTCCCTCGAAGAGGGAGCCTTGATTTGCCTCCCTCTTTGAG
>DBWC01000045.1:0-6685 GCA_002308615.1 Clostridiales bacterium UBA1248 | reverse complement strand
CAACGAAGTTGACGGAAGGAGTTTTTTTAAATGCTTTGTCTGCAAATTGAAAAGGCTTCGAAATTAGCCTTTTTGTTTTATACTGTCTTATTTTACGATATTCCCGTCCGTGCAGTGGACCGTATAATTGCCGGTCCAGGAATTCCAGTAGTCACCTTTTGATATGCTGTCCCATTGGATTTTTGTTCCTTTGTATGTTATATCTTTAAGACCGCTGCAGTCGGAGAACGCCGCATAACCTATTGACGTTACGCTGTCCGGTATCGTCACGCTTGTAAGACTGCTGCAGTAGGAGAACGCATACTCGCCTATTGACGTTACGCTGTCCGGTATCGTCACGCTTGTAAGACCGCAGTAGGAGAACGCATTATCGCCTATTGACGTTACGCTGTCCGGTATTGTCACGTTTGTAAGACCGGTGCATTCGTAGAACGCTTGATAGCCTATTGACGTTACGCCATCCGGTATAGTCACGCTTGTAAGACTGCTGCAGCCATAGAACGCCTCATAACCTATTGACGTTACGCTGTCCGGTATCGTCACGCTTGTAAGACCGCTGCAGTCGCGGAACGCACCCGCGCCTATTGACGTTACGGCTTTGCCGCCGTGCTTTCTCGGGATAACGATATCTTTCGGCAAATTATTTATGTCTTTCGCCGCTATTTCATACGTTCCGTCGTCAAGCAGCGTGAATTCAAAATATCCGTCGGGAGTCGGCTCGGGCTCCGGTTCGAGTTCTTCCGGCTCCGCGCCTGAGCTTACGAATCTGAACAAAGCAACAACGTCTTTGTTGTCAACGCTGCCGTCGCCGTTGAAATCGTACGCCGATTCGTCGTCGAGTTTTTCACTGCCCGAAACGTATCTGAACATTGTAACTACGTCTTTGTTGTTCACCTCGCCGTCGCCGTTGACGTCTCCCTTGAAAGCCGCGAATAAGCCGCTTGTAAATATCAGAGAGATAAATACCGATATCACAAGGAGCAAACTTACTGTCTTTTTCATATTTTTGCCTTTCAATACATTATTTTGACAACATAATGATATCATAATTATTATGATTTGTCAATTACCGACGAAAAATATATTCTTTATAACGGGTCGTCGAAGGCGCCGACCCCTACATAAAAAAGACAACCTGCGCGGTTGTCTTTTAAATTTATCTTTCCTCTCTGAAATACGGCAGGCCGAGGCTTGCGGGGGGCTGCGTCTCGCGCTTCTTTCTGAAGCTTACCACGATAAGAACTATTATCGTGACTACGTACGGCAGCATCTTGATTATCGGTCTCCACGTGCCTGTCATGAACGGCAGATTCAGGTGGTCGTACAGTATGAACAAGCCGCCGAACAGGTACGCGCCGGGGATGCAGAGGTCCGGCTTCCAGACGGTGAATATGACTATCGCGATGGCGAGCCAGCCGCAGTCGCCTATGACGTCTGCCGTCCACGTCTGTATATAGACGAGCGCGTGATAAAGTCCGCCCAAGCCCGCTATCATACCGCCTATACACGTGGCGAAATACTTGTATTTCGTTACGTTTATGCCCGCCGCGTCCGCCGTCGCGGGATTTTCGCCGACCGCGCGGAGCTGAAGTCCGACGCGCGTCTTTTTAAGTACGATCGCCGCCACGAGCGCTATCGCGATCGCAAGATACGCCATAAAGCTGTATGATAAAAATATCTTTCCGAACCAGCCGAGGTCTTTTGCAAACGGGAGCGACGCGGAGAAAATGTTAGAAGTCTCCGTTATGTTCAGCGACGTGGCGGTCTGTCCGCCGACTCTTTTTACGAGAGTCGCACCGAGATAGTTTGCAAGTCCGTTTCCGAATATCGTTAAGGTAAGACCGGTCACGTTCTGGTTGGCGCGCAGCGTAACGGTCAAAAAGCAATAGATGAGCGACATCAGAAGCGATCCTACAAGAGAAGACAGAATACAAATTATCACGGATAGGATGGGATTGACGTTTCCGCCGCTCTGGTAGATGAAGCCGCCCACTACGCCGCCTATCGCGCCGCCGTACATGATGCCGGGGATACCGAGGTTCAAGTTTCCGGATTTCTCCGTTATGATCTCACCCGTCGCTCCGAAAAGCAGCGTTGTTCCGAACTGTATCGCGTAGAAAATTATATTGGCAAAGCTCATTTCTGCACCTCCTTTGAGGATCTTCCGAAGTGTATCTTATACTCTAAGAAAAATTCACAACCGATCAGGAAGAACAGGATTATTCCGATCAACACGTTTGAGAAGTTCGTATCTATAAGGCTGAATTTACTTGCCGCGGAATTCGCGCCTTTTTCTAAGAAAACTATCATAAACGACGTCAAGATCATTATAAACGGATTGAATTTCGACAGCCACGATACCATTATCGCGGTAAAGCCGCGTCCGCCTATCGTCGTCGTCGTTATGCCGTAGTCGACGCCGCCGACTATCATAAAGCCGATAAGTCCGCATATCGCGCCGGATATCGCCATCGTCCTTATGACTACCTTTTTTACGTTTATGCCTATGTATTTCGCCGTGTTTTCGCTTTCGCCGACGACCGATATCTCGTAGCCCTGCTTGCTCTGCTTCAGATAGAAGAACATCACTACGGCGAGTATCGCTGCGACGGCTATCGGGATTATATACGGCTCGTTGAACAGCGCCATGCGTCCGTGTTCAAGCAGCGATCTTCCCACAACGTGAGACGGTCCGCCGCACACCTCGAGCAAAAGGTTTACGCCCTCTATCGCTATGTAGTTCATCATCAGCGTGAAAAGCGTTTCGTTCGTTTTCCAGTACGCTTTGAAGAACGCCGGGATGATGCCCCAGAGCATACCGGCGATGACGGCGCCCAAAAGCATTATTACCGTAACGACCGGATCGGGCAGCTTGCCGCCGAGCACTATCATTATGACAGCCGTTACGAGCGCGCCGACGAGAGCCTGTCCCTCGGCACCTATGTTCCAGAATTTCATTTTGAATGCCGGAGTGACCGCCAGCGAGATGCCGAGCAGTATCGCAACGCTGTATATCGAAGGTAAGATGTTTATAAAGAATCCGCGGAACATAGCCGCAAATACGAGAAACGGATTTGCCTTGCCTACGATAAGGATCATGAGCGCGCATATTATTATCGCGGATACGAGCGCTGCGGCGCGTATCAGTATCCTTTTGCCGAGCGGGAGCGCGTCGCGCTTGGAGACGACCAGAAGCGGCGCTTTTGCCGGTTTTTTTACAGCTTCTTTATCCATATCACACCGCTCCTTGCTTTCTTGTCGTCATAAGCAGCCCGACGCCTTCTTTCGTTGCCGTGCGCGCGTCCACGATGCCCGTCACGGCTCCGCCGCATATCACCATTATCCGGTCGCACAGCTCAAGCAGAACGTCCAGGTCCTCGCCGACGAATATAACGGCGACGCCGTTTTCCTTCTGTTCGTTCAGCAGGTTGTATATCGTATAAGATGAGTTTATATCAAGACCTCTTACGGGGTAAGCCGCCATCAGAACGGACGGCGCGGACGATATCTCGCGTCCGACAAGCACCTTCTGCACATTGCCGCCGGAGAGACGTCTTACCGGCGTCGTTGCGCTCGGCGTCACTACCTCAAGGCTTTTTATTATTTTATCCGCAAGATTTTTTGACGGCTGTCTGTCCAAAAACATCGATTTTCCGCCTTTGTACGAGCGGAGCATCATGTTGTCTATTATATCCATGTTTCCGACAAGTCCCATGCCGAGTCTGTCCTCGGGGACGAAGGAGAGGCGCACGCCGAGATCGCGTATCTGCATAGGCGTCTTTTTGCGCAGGTCTACCTCGCTTTTATTTGACGGATCTATGTACGTTATATCGCCCGTATTCGGCACGCGAAGTCCCGCTATCGTTTCGAGCAGCTCGCGCTGACCGCTTCCGGCGACGCCGGCGATGCCGAGTATCTCTCCCGATCTTGCGGTAAACTCTATATTGTCAAGCACGGACACGCCTTCCGCGTTTTTGAGGTTCAGACCTTTGACTATCAGACGGTCCGCCGTGTTCTTCGGCTCCGCTCTCGCTATATCGAGCGATACCTTTTGTCCGACCATCATATCCGTAAGCACGGATTCCGTGACGTCCGCCGTGTTTACCGTCGCAATGTGCATGCCCTTGCGGAGGACCGCGACTCTGTCCGATATCGCCATGACCTCATGCAGCTTGTGCGTGATTATCATGATGGATTTTCCGTCCTGCCGCATACGGCGGATGACGTTGAACAGCTTTTCCGTCTCCTGCGGCGTAAGCACCGCCGTCGGCTCGTCGAGTATGAGTATATCGGCGCCGCGGTATAAGACCTTTATGATCTCCACCTTCTGCTTTTCGGATACGGACATATTGTATATCTTTTTGCCCGGGTCCACGTCAAAGCCGTATTTATCCGATATTTCGGTTATACGGCGCGTGGCTTCCTTAAGATTGTATTTCTCCGTGTTTATGCCTAAAACTATGTTTTCCGCGGCGGTAAAAACGTCTATCAGCTTAAAGTGCTGGTGCACCATGCCGACGCCGTAGGAAAACGCGTCTCTCGGAGAGTTGATGACCGCCGGCTCGCCCTTTATGTATATCTCTCCCTCGTCGGGGTGATATATGCCGGAAATCATATTCATAAGCGTCGTCTTGCCGGAGCCGTTCTCGCCCAGAATGGCAAGCACCTCGCCGGTACGGAGATCAAGATCCACGTCGTTGTTGGCTATGACCTTGCTGCCGAATCTTTTTGTTACGTGTTCGAGCTTTAACGCGTAAGTTGTTTCAGTATTGCTCAAGGTATCCTCCTTTATCTTCAAGAGTATCCTTATATAAGCACAAAAAGTCCTTATGCTCATATAAGGATATTTTTAAAGATATCAAGGCGGGGCTTTTGCCCCGCCTTGCTTTTTAGCGGTATCAGGCGTTGATACCGTTATGGTATCTTAGTATTTAACGTTGAGCAGTTCGATTCCGTCGATGGTAACGTCGAAATACGGAGCAGAACGATATTCGGATTCGTGGAAGTAACCGTCTTTTACTATGACAGTGCCTTCTGCGAACACATTATCGGTACCTTCAGAGGGTTTATGCGTTTCATCGAGCGCCTTGCCTTCTACCGTGAACTTGGAAATGTCATATACGTGGAGCGTGCCAGCCTTGAGCTCTGCGGTAGCGTTGTCAATAGCTTCCTTCGTGCCGGCGGCGGCAGCCTTGTTGTTGATGTCGGTAAGAACGACAGAGCCTGTAGCTATCGTTCCGGTCCAGTCGGTATCTATCTTCTTGCCGGCCTGCTTCTGTTCTATTATGTACTTGAAGTAGGGCTCCCAGTTGATACGGGAAGCGACGATGAACGTGTTCGGGCAGGAATCAACCGTGGAACCGTTGTAGGATACGTTCGGGACGCCTCTGGATTCGCAGGCGGTCGGAGCGCCCATGGAGTCGGCGTGCTGGCTTATAAGTACGCAGCCTAAATCCATAAGAGCGTTGGCGGCGTTCTTTTCAGCTATTTCATCATACCAGGAACCGGTGAACTGTACCTTCATCGTGGCGGTCGGGCAAACGGAGCGGGCGCCGAGGTAGAAGGAGGTGTAACCGGAAATAACTTCGGCATAAGTGAAAGCGCCGATGTAACCGATAAGAGCCTGGTCGGCGGTGATGGTGCCGGCGTCTATCATTTCGTTCAGTTTAAGACCTGCGGCTATACCTGCAAGGTATCTGCCTTCATATATAGCGGCAAACGCGTTGTGGAAGTTTGCAAGACCTTCGGTATGTGCATGTGTGCCGGTAGCGTGACAGAAATCAACGTCCGGATATTTCTTCGCAACGTCAATCAGGAATTCTTCGTGACCGAAGCTGTCGGCGAATATGATATCGCAGCCTTCTTTGATCAGCTCTTCGGCGGCGACTGCGCATTCGTTGGATTCCGGGATGCCGGTCTTTACGATGACCTGGTCGTCCTCGAGGTTAAGAGCTTTTTTTACGTTTTCAACAGCCGTGATAAAGTTGTTGTCATAGGTGGACTGACGGTCATGCAGGCAGATAACGCCTATTTTGAACTTGTCCTGAGTCGTGCATGACGTAAACGCGAAAAGCGTTCCGACAGCCATTGCTATAACAAGTAAGACCGCAAGTGTTTTCTTGAACATTTTAATGTTCCTCCTTAAAATATTTTTTAAATAAATTTCTGTATAAGCACCGGTATTCCGGCAAGCTCCTTAATCACAAAAGACGACCCCGCCTTCCTCACTCATGGAGGCTATGCGCGCAAGCGATTCCACACGGACGCCCGCCGCTCTTATCTTCGCTCCGCCCTCCTGATAGGCTTTTTCTATAACTATGCCCGCGCCGACGAGCTCCGCGCCGGATTCGCGTATGATCTGAATAAGCCCCAGAAGCGCGTTTCCTCTCGCGAGAAAGTCGTCTATTATAAGAACTCTGTCACCCTTGCCGAGATACTGCTTTGAAACGATGACCTGCGCCGTGTTCCCGTGTGTAAACGATTCCACCGGTACGACGTACGTCTCCGCGTCAATATTCTTGCTCTTTGCTTTTTTTGCAAAAACGACAGGGCAATCAAAAAACTGCGCAGTTAAGCAAGCTACACCTATCCCTGATGATTCTATGGTGAGTATCTTGTTAATCCCGCAGTTACCGTACAGTCTGTAAAATTCTTTTCCTAATTCCGCAACAAAGCGCACGTCTAT
>DBWC01000125.1:297-6078 GCA_002308615.1 Clostridiales bacterium UBA1248 | reverse complement strand
CTTTTCTTGATTGCGCACTTACTCACCACGTTTTTTGCGTTGTGAAATACTTCCTTATCGGGCTTGCTCCTTGCGGCAGCCCCGTTTTATTATGCATCTTTTACGTCTGAATTTTTGATTTATTCGATCTCTATGATCTTAACGTCTGTCTGCGTGATGCAAAAATCCGATCTTAAAGAAACGACTTCTCTGCAGTAATCAAGCGTATTTTGGATCTTGTTTGCCAGGATCCGGATCAGCTCACGGTATTTTGGCGCTATAGGCTTTATGTATAATACGATCGCATCCTCCTGAACTTCCACGCTTCGTATGGAATCGTGCGTTCCGAACGCTTCGATACCTGCGGCTGAATTCACTTTTGATGAATCAAACAACAGCTCGGAATTCCTGTCCGCGCCCACGTCTATCTCGTCCGCCAGACGGATTATCGCGGCAAGGAACGCGGTGCGGATGATACCGTATTCCGTCATAAGATCGTGATACTCGGCTTGATCAAGCAGATCCGTCTTTCTGTGTCCGCGCGACACCTGGACGATGGCAAACACCATCTCCTCGCAGGGAATATCGAAAAGCTCCGCGTATTTACGGATAAAAAGACCGCTGTATTCATTGTGAAAGTCACGGATTATGGTCTCCGCGTCGTCACGGCTGTGAGTTTCAAAATAATTCCCGAAATCGATCTTTTCGGACAGGGTCTCGTAATTTTTCTGATTTATGCCCATGCCGATATCGTGCAGATAGCACGACATCATCAGTACGTAGCACTCCGCAGCGCTTAACCTTTTTATCTGCTTTTCTCCGAGAAGCATATTACTGTATTCGAGAACGTCCATACTGTGCAGCATGGTGTGATCCGTATAATTGGGAAAGCGGGGCAGAAAGGATTCCAGCATTTTCTGCAGCACCGCCGCGCTGTCCTTTGTCCTGCGGTGAAGCCCTTCGTTTTCCTCTCTCAGTTTCGTTTCCAATAAATAATCGCTCATGCCGTTTTTATTCCCCGTATCCCGCGGCTGTTTCAAGCGCGATGCGTATCATTCTGTGAAATGAATTCTGACGGTCGGAAGCGCTCATTTTTTCATTCAAGACAAAAGAATCGGAGATAGTCAGAAGGCACGCCGCTTCTTTACCGAGCGCGTCGGCGTTGTGGAACAGACCGAAGCTCTCCATCTCAACGCATGCGCATCCGTGTTCCTTATTCACATCCTTGAAATAATCCGCCGGTCCCGCCTGATAAAAAACGTCCGTAGAATGTACCGGCACGACCGGTATATGCTCGTCCATGCGTTCCGCCGTCGATTTTATCGCGTCGTTCAGACGGCTGCTCGGTAATTTTACCTGATCGGGGTTCCCGTTCTGGACCTTTCCGAAGGAGGATTCGCTCCAGGCGTATTCTGTAAGCACCACGTCTCCCAAAGCAAGCTCGGAAACGTATGAACCCGCCGAACCGATACGGATTATCGCTTTGACGCCGTAAACGGAGAACAGCTCGTAGGAATATATACCGATCGACGGCATTCCCATTCCGCTGGACATGACAGAGACGCGTTTTCCTTTATACGTGCCGGTATAGCCGAGCATACCTCTTACCTGATTCACCTGCTTCACGTCTTCCAGATACGTATCCGCTATAAGCTTTGCCCTCATAGGATCTCCGGGCATCAGCACGACGTCGGCAAAATCCCCCTTGTTTGCTTCAATATGCGGTGTTGCCATTATCCTTTGCTCCTTTTCTTTATTTTAAGACATAAATCGTGAGTTACAAGTTCAGCCTTTTTCTTAACTGTGCCTTTACGTCGTCAGACGTGAAAGCGGCGTCCGCCGCGTTTTTCTGCAAGATCTTTTTCTGCTCTTCCGTCAGGCCGAAAACTTTTTCCATATAACGGAATTCTTCTTCAAGCGTCGTTTTTTCTATCGCCGGATCGTCTGTGTTGAGCGTGACTTTGACGCCCTTTTCAAGATAATCCGTAAGCGGATAATCTTCCATATTTTCCACCGCGTGCGTCTGACGGTTGCTTGTGGGACACATTTCAAACGGGATGCCCCTGTCTATGACAAGCTTTAAAAGCTCGCCGTCCTCGTAACAGCGCACTCCGTGTCCTATCCTGCTCGCGCCGAATTCTATCGCGTCGCGTATGCTTCCGGCTCCGTCCGCTTCTCCCGCGTGGATCGTAAAGGGAACGCCATACTCTTTTGCACGCATAAACAGGCTTTTATAATCTTTTGTCGGATACAGCGCTTCCGCTCCGGCAAGATCTATCGCGACCACACCGCCGTCTTTTACAAGATATTTTTTTGCAAGACGAAGCGTTTCAAGGTTTTTATCCGCCGTATCCTTACCGCGCATACAGCAGAGGATAAGATTTCCCTTCAGCCGACAGTT
This sequence comes from Clostridiales bacterium UBA1248, assembly GCA_002308615.1. Classification (GTDB taxonomy): domain Bacteria; phylum Bacillota; class Clostridia; order Oscillospirales; family CAG-272; genus UBA1248. The sequence continues at coordinate 3,698 of DBWC01000125.1, read as the reverse complement.
CTTTAATCCGTCAAGTGCCGCTGCAACGGCCTGCTCCTGCGTCATTCCGCCGTTCGTATGCAGCTGCGGCGCAAATCGCAGCTCGGCGTATATAACGCCCTGCGACAAAGCGTCGTCCATCACGAGCCGGACCGCCTCCCGCAGTCCCTCCTCGGTCTGCATAAGTGAATCCGGGAGCGCAAAGCAGGAAAGAAAATCGTTCAGGCTCGCGCAGTCGGAGGGGACGGAAAGCATGCGGTTAAGCTCGCCGTCGTCCTTTGCCGGCAGCGTGATCCCCTGCAGGCTTGCAAGTTTTTTTGCGATCTTAACAGTTATCGCGCCGTCAAGATGCAGATGCAGGTCTATGTACTCCGAATTTGTGTTCATATCCGTATTATTTTCGTTTTGATCCTTTACGTTTATGATTGGATTATATCATTTTTCAAAGCAAAAGTCAAGCGTTTTTCATAACGATTTTCGTTTTTGAAAAACGCTTTTGCATAAAAATCAAGATATGAAGAAGTTAATTTTTCATATGAACGTTTTCGCGGATTTTTAGCCGAAAAAGGTTGCAAAAAACAATAAAATGTGTTATAATGCGATTATAAAGTCATTCTAAACCTTAACAGGAAGGAAGAGTGATCCGTTATGGAAAAAAACATACAGGACAAGTTTGAATTGACGGCGGAGGAGATAGACCGATACGTTGAGGAGACCGCGGCTCTTTTGGCGACGGAAAAGATCGATCAAAAGGACGCGGTGCGTCTGCGGTTCATTCTGGAAGAGACGATACTCAAATATCGTGACGCGTTATCGGAAAAAGCGGTGGCGTCACTGCGCTTTTCCCGTTTTTTCGGCGCTTTTCGCATATCGCTGCGGGTCAAAGGAGAGAGCTTCGATCCGTTTAAAGACGACGATCCTTCAGAAACTTCCGTCATGGATTCGCTTTTATCGAATTTCGACACGGTCAACCGGGCGTGGCGGTATCGCAGCGGCTCGAATCTCGTCACGTTCACGGTGGCGAAGAAACGGCGCGTAAATCAGCTTTTGACGATACTGTTGGGTATTCTGATCGGTGCGGTCGTCGGAATGCTTGTCACGGTTTTTCTGCCGGACAAAGCGCCGGTCATAGCCGGGAGGATCATCGCGCCGCTGACAAACGCGTTTACGGGCTTGCTCTGCGTGATGGCGACGGTGATGTGCTTCGGCGCCATCGTCCTCGGCATAGTGCGCTTAGGCGATATATCCACGTTCAGCAACGTCGGGCGTCGGATGATACGGAGCTTCCTTTTGGTCGCGTTCTGCCTTACCCTGTTCAACACACTCTGGATGATACCGGGCATGACCTTCGGCATGACGTCCGAGGTATCGATCGACTTTTACGATTTCTTTGATATCCTGATAAACTTTGTACCGAACAACATACTTGCGCCTATTCTGGAATTCAATTCCGTACATATCATCATCATAGGCGTTATGTTCGGCATAACTATGCTCAAAATGGGTCAGAAGGCGGACAGGCTGACCGAGATATTCGACGAGGTAAACACGGTCGCCATACTCTCCAACTCCTCCTTAAATCACTTTATTTCCATATACGTGGGACTTATGGTGTGCGGACTTATAATGTCCGGGCAGTTGGCCGTTTTATCCGGTTTCTGGAAGCTTCTTCTGATCGTCGTCGCGGGAGAAGCCGTCACGATCATCGCCTACACGGCGGTCGTATGCATAAGACTTAAGATCAGCGTGCGCCGCTATCTGCGCAAGCTTTTGCCGGCGTTCATGATCTCGCTGTCGAGCGCCAGCGTCGCAGCGGCTTTCACCACGACGATAGATACGCTGATAGGTCCTTTGGGAGTCGACTCGGACTTCGCGCCTCTCGCGTACAATCTCGGCGGCATCCTGTTCCGTCCCGGATACTGTATCGTATTTACGGCGTGCAGTCTGTTCACCGCAAATCTGTACGGAGTTGAGGTGACGTGGGCGTGGCTGCTTGCGGCGTTCATTTTGTCGTTCATCCTCTCGGTGGCTACGNNNCACTACCGTGTGCTTCTCAATACTGTTTTCACAGCTCGGCATAAGCGCGGAGGCGCTCGCCGTGATCATCTCCGTCAACGCCGTGTTCGAATTTCTCACGGTGGCGGTCAACAACTACTGTCTGCAGAGCCAGATCGTCCTTTTGGGAAGCAACCTCGGCAAGCTGGACCGCGGCAAGCTCAGAGGGTGAGACAAAAACGGAAGGAAAAGGCGCTTGTTGTTCGCCGGTCTGCTTGACAAACAAAAACAGCTCCGAACGGTCAGTATAAAAAACAGGATAGGTAACGGTTATGGTTTTGTTTATAAACGCCTGCGTGCGTAAATGCTCGAGGACAAAAAAACTGGCAAAAAGATTTCTTTCAAGGATAAACAAGCCTTTTGAGGAAGTACGCCTTGAAGAGACAGAATTTCCCGTCGTTGATGAAAAATTCTTAGACGCCCGCGACGGGCTGATAAGAAAAGGTGATTTTTGTGATCCCATGTTTGTGCTTTCAAGACAGTTTGCGGCGGCAGACGAGATCGTCATAGCCGCTCCGTTCTGGGATCTTTCTTTTCCCGCGTCGTTAAAGCAGTATATAGAGCAGATAAACGTTGTCGGAATAACCTTCCGCTACACGCCGGAGGGTATACCGGAGGGCTTATGCAAGGCAAAAAGGCTGACGTATATAACTACCGCCGGCGGCGATTATTTTCCCGAAGAATACGGATTCGGATACATAAAAGCTCTGGCGCAGAATTTCTACGGCATAAAAGACGTCAGACTTATAAAGGCGACCGGGCTTGATATCGTCGGCGCGGACGAGGAGGAAATCCTTAACAAAGCGTTTAACGATCACGGACTGTGATAAATACCGCATTTTTATAAAACAGATCCGTCCGTCAGCCGTACGGCGTCTTTTCATAAAAGGTACGGCAAGGGACGATTTTTGTTATTTAACGCGGCAAAGGACGTTAAAAATGTAAATTTTTTTCACCTCGTTTTATAATTGTTATTTTTTAGTGTTGATTTAGTAAGAAAAAGATGTTAAAATAAACGTTGAATGCACAAAAGTGTAAGTATTATTAAATGAAAGGATATAAATCATGGCACACAAGTACATTTACCTCTTTACAGAAGGCAACGCCAACATGAGAGAGCTTCTGGGCGGCAAAGGCGCCAACCTTGCAGAGATGACCAATATCGGTCTTCCCGTTCCCCAGGGCTTCACCATTTCCACAGAGGCCTGCACGCAGTATTATGAAGACGGCAGACAGATAAACCCCGAGATCCAGGCTCAGATCATGGAGTACATCGAAAAGATGGAAAAGATCACCGGCAAAAAATTCGGCGATAAGGAAAATCCCCTTCTCGTTTCCGTACGTTCCGGCGCAAGAGCTTCCATGCC
>DBWC01000125.1:0-137 GCA_002308615.1 Clostridiales bacterium UBA1248 | reverse complement strand
AAAGCCGAAAAAGGCGTAAAGAACGACATCGACCTTAACGCCGATGATCTTAAGAAGCTCGCGGAACAGTTCAAAGCCGAATACAAGTCCAAGATCGGCGTGGATTTCCCCACCGACCCGAAGGAACAGCTCATGGG
>DBWC01000091.1:388-4797 GCA_002308615.1 Clostridiales bacterium UBA1248 | reverse complement strand
GATGCGCGATATAATGAACATGATATGTTCATTATATCACAACCGTTCCGCCGCGGCAATGCTGCCCGGCGGAAGAGGCACGTTATTCGCTTTTATTCTTTTCGGCCTCCAGCGCGGGAACGATTATGTATTTCTTTATTATCGGATAGCATATATAGACAGTCGCAAACCATGACAACGTATAAAAAAACAGCGGCAGCGAGACGACCGTCACGAGCGGGGCGAGCATGAAGCATACCACGATGCATACAAGCGTGACAAGGCCGCTGAGTATGTTTCGGCCAAATCCGAGCACGGTAAAAAGCCACGCGTTTTTCAGTATCGCGAAAACGCCGAGCTCAACGGTCACCGCCATAAGATAGGTATAGTGCCGCATAAAGGCCCATATCACGAATACGACGGCGCTGAGCACGGCGAGAATGACCGAAAGGGCGTAGCCGACGGTTTTTCCCGCCGCGGCCATACCGCCGAACATACCGGTAAAAAGTACGTATGCGACCAGGATATCGGCCAGGCCGAAAAACAGACCCTGCCGAAAATTCGATACGCCTCTCGACCAGAAGTCGGACGTCCAGGCATGCTCCTGCCTGGCGAAATTTCTGAGAATATAGGTCAGCCCCATAGTCGCGGGGCCGTATACGAGCGCGGACAGGATCACCAGCGGGACATACAGCTGCTTCGGGACAAATCCGAAAAGATAGAAAATAAAATTGACGCCCCGGAAAAGCACGGTGTCTTCATTTCCGGTCAGCGATATGTAAAACCCGTTTGCGGTAAAAAAGGCAAGCATCAAAAGAGGGAGAGTCAAAAGAAAATAATAAAAATTGAGAGTAACGAAGCGCCAGAATTTTCTGAAATAAAGCTCCCAAAACTGAAAAAAGCCGTTTTTTGCCGGAACGTTTTCCGGCAAATCCGGCTTATTTCTGTAATTATACGGTCTGAAAATACTCATTCGAGCGATCCTGCTTTCCCGTCAGCAGCGCCAAACGGCGTCATGCACGCGGATGCGCCTTATTATAGACATCCTTAAGCTGTTTTCTGACGACTTTCGTATATATCTGCGTGGAGGAAATATCGGCATGTCCCAGCATTTCCTGTATGGCATGTATGTCCGCGCCGTTTTCAAGCAGATGAGCGGCAAAAGAATGTCTCAGCGTATGAGGAGTGATGTCTTTTTTGATATCCGCTTTCTTCTGGTACGTCTTCACGATCTTCCAAAAGCCCTGCCGCGACATCCTGCTGCCGTTTACGTTAACAAAAAGCGCCGCCTCGTTGCTCTCCGCTATCATCATGGGTCTGACGTTGTCAAGGTAATCCCTCAGGGACTTTACCGCGACGGAATACATGGGGATCACTCTTTCCTTATCCCCGTTTCTGCAGTCGATCAGGCCGGCCGAAAGATTGACGTCGGAATAATTCAGCGAAATAAGCTCCGTTACGCGTATGCCGGTAGCGTAGAGCAGCTCAAGCATAGCCTTGTCGCGAATTCCCTTGGCGTCGTTCACGTCGGGCTGCTCAAGAAAAGTTTCGACTTCCCTGTTTGTAAGTATCTGAGGCAGACGCCGGGAATGCTTATCCAGAGAAAGCTTGACGGCGGGATTGGCGCCGATTATTTTCCTGCTTAAAAGAAAATCAAAATAGCATTTTAAAGACGCGGCGCATCTGGAAAGAGTTGCGGATGATTTTCCGTATCCCTTGAGATGCCTGAAATAGTTTTCGACGGCATTTCTGTCTATCCGTGAAGCGTCGGAAAAACCGTTCTCGGCCGCCCAGACGCAAAACTGATTGATATCGCGCAGATACGAAACAAGCGTATTGGAGGAAACGCGCTTTTCCTCTTTGAGAAAACCGGCAAAATCGTCGATATGATACGCTGAGGGCATCGAAGCATTTCCTCCTTTCGTTTCGATTTCAGGAAACGGCGTCTCTCTGCGGGACGCTCATCGCGCAAATTTATAAAAAAAGAATTCGGCGGCGGTTAGGATGACAAGTCCGGCCAACGCGGCAAAAAAAATATGCAGACGTCCGAAACCGGCTGTTCCGCGCTTTTCACGGCCAACGGAAAACGAAAGGCCAATGCAGCTTACGGACAGCATGAGCTGACACAGCACGCCGGAAAGCGCAGGAGCCGCGAGAAACACTATCGTATAAAAATTCCTGCCAGACGCCGACAGGATAGCGGTCATTATGTAAGCCGCGGCAAAACCCCCGGCAAAATCAAGGATCGGGACAAAAAGGAACCCGATAACGGAGGTTGAAAAAAACACAGCCAGACACGGCAGGGCGAGATTTAACAGCACAGCCTGCCGCGCCGATAAACCGCTGCGGCAAACCTCGAGCATCTTTCCCGATAAGTCCGTATCTATTCCGCAGGCGCGATAAGCGCCGAACGCTCCGCCCGCAAGAAACAACGCTGCGCAGATATATAATCCGCGTCTTTGTATCATTCTGCTGTCCATTTTGCTCACCTCGTAAGATTATTATGAGCAGCAGAATTCGATGATGCACGAGCATGACTTGAAAAGCTCTTTAAATATATTACAACTGACCGATATTATCAAGAAAAATAATGCTTTTACAAAATTTTTGTGCATTATGTCAAAGTATTATGTCTACAAAGTTATGTAAACCGAGTCAACTCCGGTGCCGCATTCGATGTATTGATTTGCGTTATATGGTGGTTATATTATTGCTTTTCCTGTCAAAAACGCAATATATTGTTTGATTACATCTTGTTTTATCGGTCGTCGTCCAAGATTGCAGGATGTAATATCAGCGGTGTTTACGTCTCCTTTTCCTTGTCATCAGAGCTATAGACAGCGCCGGTATCATCAATGTGCACAACACTGCTGCGGCAAAGCCTTCCATCCCTTTTCCGTCAGCAATAAGCGCGCCCGCCGTCAGAGCGGCCGCAGCGCAGGCTGTTCCCTGCCCTGCCGCCGCCGTGCTTCTGCCGGCTTTTTTCCCCCGTGCCGCCGCGGCCGAGCCCAGTGCGCTTCCCATCGCGCACGCCGCGATTATACAGGGCTTCGCTTCGCTTTCTTCAATAATACCCTTCGCGGTCATTACCGACGCCGCAAACAGCAGCGCAAGGCACGTCAGCACGGTCACGGCGCTTCCTGCCGCAATTCTTCCCGCCGTTTCTCTTCCCTCTTTCATAAAAAGATCCTCCCTCGCATTTATCCTTGTTAAGGATATGCGGGGGAGGATCGTTTTTAGTATTGCCGTTTTCGCGTATCGCTCAGTTCTGAGTATTGTAGCCGGTATTGGATATGGCCCAGCGGGCGATCTGTATGCGTACTCTGTCTTCGCCGGTTTCAAAGGTTATCGTGTCGTCTCTCACGTTCACGACCTTGCCGAGCATTCCGCCTATCGTGGTGATCTCGTCGCCGACCTTGACTTCGTTCCTCATTTGCTCGAGCTTCTTTTTCTTTTTATTTTCCGGTCTTATCAGGAAGAAATAGAATACGACCAGAAGAACGACTATCATTATAATGCTTGTGTAATTCAATTTGTTACCCTCCAAGATGTTATGGCTTGATTATATACTTAAGTGCAAAATGTTGTCAATTATTATTTCGCTTCGGTCTTACGACGGAAATGCCGCGTCATCTGACGTCATCTCCCGCTTCCCTGAGCCGGTAAAACTCGCTTCGCCATTTTTCATACTCTCCGCGTTCGAGAGCGGAACGTATATCTTCGGTAAGCTGATTATAGTACCACAGGTTATGCAGTACGCCGAAGCGCAGCGCAAGGACCTCCTCGGCCTTGAACAGATGCCGCAGGTAAGCTCTGGAATATCTCCTGCACACCGGGCAGCCGCACCTGTCGTCTATCGGAGACTCGTCGTCCGTATATTTTTCGTTTTTGATATTTATCGTCCCGAAACGGGTATAGAGCTTTCCGTGTCTGCCGTTGCGCGCCGGCATGACGCAGTCGAAAAAATCGACTCCTCGCCATACGCCTTCGACAATGTTTTCGGGAGTTCCCACGCCCATAAGATACCTCGGTTTATTATCAGGAGCATGAGGCAGGACGGCGTCAAGCGTTTCGTACATTTCCTCTGTCGTCTCGCCCACGGACAGTCCGCCGATACCGTAACCGGGCAGATCGAGCTGTGCAATTTTTTCCATGTGCTCTATGCGCAGATCCTTGAACACGGTCCCCTGATTTATGCCGAACAGCTGCTGACCGGGATTTACCGTATCCGGGAGAGCGTTGAGCCGCTCAAGCTCGTCCCTGCACCGAACGAGCCAGCGGTACGTTCTTTCGCAGGAGTCGGCAACATATTTTTTCGGAGAAGGTATCTCCACGCATTCATCGAAAGCCATTGCGATATCGGAGCCGAGCGCCGACTGTATCTGAATGCTGTTTTCCGGAGACATGAATATTTTGCGCCCGTCGATATG
>DBWC01000091.1:0-344 GCA_002308615.1 Clostridiales bacterium UBA1248 | reverse complement strand
CCGCTGTCGGTCAGTATCGGTCTGTCCCACTTCATAAAACCGTGCAGACCGCCGAACCTCTTTATGATCTGTTCGCCCGGGCGAAGATGGAGATGATAGGTATTGGAAAGCTCGACACGGCAGTTTATCGCTTCCAGATCCTCCGTTGACACTCCCCCCTTTACCGCCGCCTGTGTGCCCACGTTCATAAACACGGGCGTCTGTACGGTGCCGTGAGCGGTGTCAAACTCTCCCCTGCGCGCGCGTCCTTCTTTTTTTTTGATGCGAAATTCCATGATATATATCCTTTATCGGGCGTCGGTTCACGATATGAACATCGCGTCGCCGAAGCTGAAAAATCTGTA
>DBWC01000036.1:2575-8568 GCA_002308615.1 Clostridiales bacterium UBA1248 | reverse complement strand
GGGTCGTTTAAGAGCACGTGCGTCACGGCGCCGATGAGCTTGCCGTCCTGCAGGATCGGGCTTCCGCTCATTCCCTGTACTATGCCGCCGGTCTTTTCTATAAGAGCTTCATCCGTCACCTTGACGATGAAGTTTTTTTCCGTTGTATCGTAGGACAGTATTTTAATTATCTTCGCGTCGTATTCGCAGACTCCGTCACCGTCCACGGTACAAAGGATCTTCACGTCGCCGACCTTGACCTTGTCCTTTAAAGCTATCTGTACCGTTTTGCTTTTATCGCAGTCGTCAAGCACGCCGAAAACGCCTGACTGCGTATTATCCGTCAGCGTGCCGGACGGTTCCTTTTCAAAATATCCGCGCAGCTCTCCCGGCTCTCCGTTTTTGCCGCGCTTGACTCCGGTTATATGCGCTTTGAATACCTCTCCCGAATAAAACGGAAGCAGCTTGTCAGACTCCGCTTCGCATATGCCGTGTCCCAGTCCGCCGAAGCTGTTGTTCTCCGGCATTATATACGTCACCGTGCCGATGCCCGCCGCCGTATCCTTTAACCATATTCCCGCTTTATATTCTCCGTGCTCATCCTTTACCGGGTACAGCACCGTCTCATATTCCGTATCACCGCGTTTGTATCTGATCACAAGACCTTTTTCGCCGCATTCGGATATCAGAGCGGCAAACCGGTCCGACGATAAGACCTCCGATCCGTTTACGCTCAATATGATGTCGTTTTCTTTGAGTCCGGCTTCAGCCGCGGGCTCCGCCACGCCCTCGCTCATTATGACTGAACCGACTCCCGCGACGGTAACGCCGCGCGTACGGAGCCTCACGCCGAAGCTCTGCCCGCCCGGGATCACATCCGTTTTTTTGAAAACGGATACCGTTACGTTTTTTATCGGTATGCCTAAAACTCTTACGGTCGCCCTTGCTTCTTCGTTTTCGTTCGACGAGCCGGTAAAACCGTATTCGTAGCTTGTGAACGCCGGAGCGTACGGCGTTTGCCCCTCAAGTACGGATATGCCGGACGACGTGACCGCGTCCGCCGCGCCCGCAGCGAAAATAAAGACGCATATCACGGCGAATAACGCTGCTAAAAGCTTTTTCGTTTTCCCTCTCATATCATTATCCTTTGCCGTTTTTTATATTTTGTCCATAACTGTATTATCATATTCGTGCCGTCACTTATATGACCGCCTACTTATGATTTGACGGCGGGCTTGTTTTTATCCGATGAAAAATGATGATACATCACCTATATCTGCCGAATGCGACAAAAGCTCTGTGACCGTAACGAATTCATAGCCCTGCGATTTAAGATACGGCAAAATTTCACGTAAAACGTCCGGCGTCGGAGACGGCGCGGTTATATAATCGTGAAACAGGATAACAGAGCCGTTTTTTGCGTTGTTTTTTATATTATCTATTATTTTATCTTTATCCGTATGCGCCCAGTCGCGTGTGTCTATTGTCCACAAAACCGTGCGCTTCCCCGCTCTTTTTATGATCTCGTCCGCCTTGCCGCTATGCTTTCCCTCAGGCGGGCGGAAAAGCGCGGGTATTTTGCCCGTTATTTCGTATATTATATCGTCCGTTTTCTTTATTTCATCAAAAAGAGCGCGCGCAGTCTTATCGTTAAAACGCATATGAGAATAAGTGTGGTTCCCTATCTCACAGCCGAGGTCGTGTTCCGCCCTTACAAGCTCCGGGTATCTTTGTGCGTTTTCTCCTACGACGAAAAAAGTCGCAGCCGCGTCGTTATCGTACAGTATTTTCAGGATCTCTGCCGTATATTTCGGATGCGGTCCGTCGTCAAAGGTGAGCGCTATAAATTTTGCGGGTTTTTTGATACAGCTTACGGGAACGGACAACAGCGCCGCAAGGATTATTGAGACAAGTCTCATAACAGTTCCGTAAGACTTCCGAAGCGGTAGCCGGTGTTCTCCCATTCCGTAAGAAGCCTGTCAAGTATATCCGCGTTTGTCTTTGAGGTGGGGTGCAGAAGGATTATTTCTCCGTTGTGAGTGTTATCGAGTATCAGCTTTACAGCGTACTGCTCCGACGGCTGTTTGTTGTTGTCCCAGTCCGCATACGCAAAGCTCCAGAAAACCGTTTTATACCCGAGCTTTGTCGCGTTGTCAAGCAGCTTCCGGCTGAAATTGCCCTCGGGCGGCCTGAACAGCTTTGCCATCGTATATCCGGTATACTCATAATATAGCTCCTCTAATCCGCAAAGCTCCGCTTCACATTCGGATAAGGTCATGTTCGCCATATTTTTATGGCGCATGGAATGGTTTGCGACGGTGTGGCCGTGCTCCGCCATTTTAATTATCAGGTCCGTGTTTCTTTTTATGATGTTTTCAAGCACGAAAAAAGTGCCTTTTGCGTTGTGTTTATCAAGCGTGTCCACTATGCGCTCCACGTTTCCGTTCTCGTATCCGGCGTCAAACGTAAGATAAATCACTTTTTCGTCGGGGCCGAGACAACAGGCGTTATATTCATTTATATACGAGAGTCCGGCGTCAAGCGCGGGCCTTTCGTGGTTTTTGCGTCTCATTATATAAAATCCGCTGCATTCTGCAAAAGCGGACTGAGAAAGCGACAAAACAAGAACAAGAATAGTTATGATTTTTTTCATATCGTCCTCCGTGTTTTTTACTTATTCTGTTCTGATGCGACTTTTTTAAAACGCAGAAGATTTTTGCAAATACGGTTTTTTTATGCAATCTTTTTTATTTCCTTTCATAAAATGCATAATGACATCTCAAATGAAAGGAGATACGAATGGCACCTCAAACAGGTTTTATCGCGGTCAGCGTTACGACCGCGACAGGCTCTTTTCCCGTGGTCGGCGCGGAGGTGATGATATCGCGCATAACGGATTCGGGCGACACGGTCATATACAGATACGTAACGGATGAAAGCGGACAGACGCCCTTGTCGTCGCTTCCCTCTGCGGAGCTTTCAAATTCCTTATCGTCTGCCTCGCCCGGTCCCGACTATACGTTATATAACGTGACCGTAATGTCGGAGGGCTTTTATCCGCTCGTCAGTCTGAACATACCGGTCTTCACCGGAATAACGTCAAGACAGCCTATGATACTGATACCGCTTACGGCTTCAAGCGAGGCGGGGACCGACGAATACGTACCGAACTGTCCGCCTTACGCGGGCGGCTGCGGACCGGTTTCCGAAAAGGAGGCGCGAAATGAATGAGCTTCTGCCCGTAATACCGGAGAAAATAACGGTACATTTGGGAGCCTCGTCAAACTCCGGCGCGGAAAACGTGACGGTGGATTTTCCGGATTATATAAAAAACTGCGCAAGCTGCGAGATATATCCGACGTGGCCGGACGCTTCCATCCGCGCAAATATATACGCGATAATCTCGTTTGCGATGAACCGGATATACACGCAGTACTACAGGAGCAGAAACTACGATTTTGACATAACCTCAAACACCGCCGAGGATCAGTCTTACATACGCGGCCACGCGTATTACGATACGATAAGCCTTGTGGTAGACGAGATATTCAATTCGTATATCGTAAGATCAGGCAACGTGGAGCCGCTTTTCGCCGCGTACTGCAACGGTACGACGAGCACTTGCAGCGGCCTGTCCCAATGGGGCACGGTGACGCTTGCGCAGAACGGTTATACGGCGTACGGGATACTGAGATACTATTACGGAAACAATATAGAAATAGTGGAAAACGCGCCGGTCGGCGAGCTGCGGCTTGCGGAGCCTCCAATGCCGCTGCGCGTAGGCGTTGCGGACGACGCGGTGAGATTCGTAGGTCTGCGGCTCAACCGTATAGGCAGAAATTACCCGGCGATACCTAAGGTGTCCAACGTTTCTTACATATTCACGCAGGAGACCGAGGCGGCGGTAAGGGAATTTCAGCGGATATTCGGTTTAGCGCAGAACGGGACGGTCGATCAGAGCACCTGGTACAGGATCCAGTTCGTTTACAACGGTATAAAAAGATTGAACGAGGTCGAAAGCGAGGGGCTGACGCTTGACGAGGTGTCTCTTCAGCTTCCGACGGTACTCTACCCCGGCGAGACCGGTATAATCGTGAGCGTCATACAGTATTATCTGAATACTATCTCTATTTATTACGCCGAAGTGCCGGAAATATATCCGGACGGCATATACGGACCCGTGACGGAAGCGGCCGTCAAGGCGATACAGGAGCTTTTCGGCTACGAGCAGACGGGTATACTTGACAGGCAGACTTTGTTTGCGATATACGATATTTATTTAGGTCTGACGGAAAGCATAGACGAGGCGGACGTCACCGTTGCCGCGCCGTACGGCGGACAGCTTCTGACCGTCGGCTCGTCCGGCGACGACGTAAGGCGGCTGCAATACTATATCGGCGTCATAGCGTCCGTTTACACGGACGTTGAAGCGCCCGGCATAACGGGAGAATACGATAAAAAAACGGAGGAAGCCGTCTCAAAGCTGCAGGAAATATTCGGTATAACCGTCACGGGCATAACGGGACCTATAACGTGGGATGCGATAACGAACGAATACGAGCTTATCTCCGACGGAGACAGGTTCAATAACGGGCAGTACGGCGGGGATATTTACGATATGGAGGGCTTTTGATGAACGGGTACGACGACAGAGAGTATATAAGACAGCTTCAGGATTATCTGTATTACATTTCTTTGAAAGACCCGTCCGTGCCGAAAGTGACGGTCGACGGCATTTACGGAAAACAGACGAAGAACGCCGTTTCGGCGTTTCAGAAAGCTCACGGCTTAAAGATAACAGGCGAGGCGGATCTTAAAACGTGGAACATGATAAAAAACGAGTATGATAAAATAATGCAGGGCTGTGAGAGCCCGTGTCCCCTGTACGTTTTTCCGAACACGGGATATACCGTCGTTTTGGGAGAAAAAAGCGACGTGGTGTCTTTTATACAGCTCGTGCTTGAATGCCTTTGCTTCGAATACGATTTTGACAAGGATATAAAGATAACCGGAGAATATAACGAAAAAGACGCGGAGGCGGTAAAAAAACTGCAATCGATCCACGGGCTTGATACGACCGGCACGGTGGACTGCTTAACGTGGAACTGTATGGCGTCCGATTATAAAATGTACGGCAAAATATTTGAATACAGGCGTTAGATAACGCTTATAATCATAAAAAAGGCTATTTTTATGAAAAGATTCACAAAAGCCGCCGCCGCGGTCTTATCGGCTGCAAAAGAGATATCCGCACAGTACGGCTGTCCGTTCACCGGGTCGGAGCACGTGCTTCTTGCAATGCTGAAAAACGACTGTATCGCGTGCAAGCTGCTTACCGCGCGCGGCATAACCGAGCGCGGCGTGCGCGCGCTTTTGCCGGACGTCCCGGTATTCAGCGCCGCTTCCGAGGACGGATTCGGCAATTCTTTAAAGCTTAAGCGCATACTTGACAATTCCGCGGAGCACGCGTCGCGCCACGGAAGCGAAGAGACCGGGACGGAACACATCCTTTTAGCGATGGTATCCGAGGATGAATGTACCGCCGCACGGATAATAACGAGCTATGGCGTTAAGCTGTCTGAAATATTTTCAGACGTCACGGGCGTTATAGGCTGTAAGAGCATACAAAAAGGAAAACGCCGTGATCCGGAGCACGGATTTTTAAAGCAGTACGGCAGAGACTTATGCGTTTTATATGAGGAAAACAAGCTGTTTCCGTGTGTAGGAAGAGCTGCGGAATGTGAGCGCGTTATACGTATACTGTGCCGCAAAACAAAAAACAATCCGTGCCTTTTGGGCGAGGCGGGAGTCGGAAAAACGGCGGTGGCGGAGGGCGTCGCCGCGCTTATATGCGACGGCGGCGTACCGCCCGCTCTGTACGGCAAAACGGTAATATCGATCGACGTTGCGTCTGTCCTTGCCGGAGCTAAATACCGCGGTGATTTTGAAGAGCGTTTCCGCGGCATAATAAACGAATGCGGCGAGCGCGGCGACGTGATCCTTTTTATCGACGA
>DBWC01000036.1:0-2556 GCA_002308615.1 Clostridiales bacterium UBA1248 | reverse complement strand
GAGGGCGCCGTGGACGCGGCGAACATATTAAAACAACCGCTCGGCAGAGGCGACATAACCGTTATAGGCGCGACGACGTATTCCGAATATGAAAAATATATAGAATCCGATCCGGCGCTCTGCAGGAGATTTCAGCCCGTTATGATAAACGAGCCTGACGATGAGCTTGCGTGTACGATCTTATCCGGCATCCGTCCGGTCTTTGAAAAACATCACGGCGTTATAATAACGGACGGCGCCGTAAGATCCGCGGTAAAACTTTCGCGGCAATATATAAAAAACCGGTATCTGCCGGATAAAGCGATAGATCTGCTTGACGAGGCGGCGGCGGACCGCGCCATGTTTTCAAACGCCGGCGCCTCATTCGAACACGGAAATATAATAATAACGGAAGAAGATATAAAAAACACGCTTTGTAAAAGCGTAAGCGCTTTTTCGCCGGGCGGCGTATCGGATATGCAGAGCCTTATGAAAAAAATGAGAGGCAGGATATTCGGTCAGGACAGGGCGATACGCCTTATATGCGCGGTTTTGTCGCGGCGCGCCGCGGGGCTTTATACCGGGCACACGCCGCGCGCTTCTTTTCTCTTCTACGGTCCTTCGGGTATAGGCAAAACGGAAACTTGCAAAGCGTTGGCGGAAGCCCTGGGCGTCAGCTTTATAAGGTTTGACATGAACGAATACTCGGAAGCCCACACCGTGTCTTCTCTGATCGGCTCGCCNNATACGTCGGTTACGGCGACGGCGGACTGCTTACGAAGAGCGTAAGGCGTAACCCTGACGCCGTGGTCTGCTTTGAGTACGCAGATAAAGCTCCGCCCGAAATAACAGGTCTGTTTTCTCAGATCCTCGAGCACGGAACTCTTACGGACAGCAGAGGCAAAATAACCGATTTTTCCGGGGCGACCGTCGTATTCACCGTATCAGAGCAAAGCGAAAGCCGCCCCGTAAGCGGCTTTGCCGGGCAGGATACGAAAAATAATTACGTATTGCCGGGTCATCTTACGGATAAAACAGATAAAACGGTTGAGTTTGATCAGCTCGATAACGACTCGCTTATTAAAATAATCGACAACAGACTTAAAGATATAAAAAAGAACTGCGGTGCAGAATTAACGTACACGGAAGACGTATGCCGCGTTTTGCTTAATAAATGCGGCGCGCGCAACGGACGCGGCGCGCTTCGCGCGGTTGAAGAATATATCGAGGAGCCGTTATCTTTCGTCATGCTCGGCGACGGGATATGCGGCGTGAATATCAGAGTAAACGGAAAAGATATTGATATAACAGGATCAAAAAGTCTTGACAAAACCGCCGTTTTGGAGTATAATCAGTAAAAATATCTTGAAAGGATGTAATAAAATGGAAGTAACGAAAGAATCCATAATAGGCGACGTTCTTGATTATGATATCGATACCGCGCAGTTTTTCTTTGAAATAGGCATGCATTGCCTCGGCTGTCCCGCGTCGAGAGGCGAATCGATAGAGGAGGCCTGCATGGTACACGGCACGGACGCTGACGAGCTTGTTGCGAAAATAAACGAATTTCTCGCCTCAAAATAAAAACGTACTCCGCTTTTTTGCGGAGTAATTTTATACGGAGAACAAAATGAAAAAATATCTTTTGCCGAAAGAAAATAACGCCTACAAAGCGAATCTGCACTGTCACAGCACGTTGTCCGACGGCAGATTTGACGTTTACAAATTAAAAGAGATGTATAAAAGCCGCGGCTACTCCGTCGTGGCTTTCAGCGATCACGAGGTGCTTATCCCGCATCCGGAGCTTGCGGATAAAGACTTCGTACCGCTTACGGCAACGGAAATAGCCGTTGACGATCAGTACGGTCATTGCTATCATCTGAATTTCTTCTCAGCCGACAAGGATAAGACGGAATTTCCGCCGTTTGAACGCTTATATTCCGTAGAGGGAGTCAATAAAATAATCGATGCGGGCAACAAAAACGGCTTTTTATGCCAGTACAACCACCCGCGCTGGTCCTTCCAGAACGCGCCGGATTTTGTCGGGCTTAAAGGACTGTGGGGCTTTGAGGTATTCAATACCGGCTGTCAGATAGAAATGGACGACGGCTGGGGAGATTACGAGTACGAGGTAATCTGCCGCGACGGCCACGTTTATCCCGCGACGACCGCGACGGACGACAACCACAACGGTCTGACGGAGGATCTTGACAGTCCGTACTGCGATTCCTTCAAGGGCTGGACGACGATCTTTTCGCCATCTCTTACGTACGAGAACATATACGGCGCGATGAAAAACGGCGACTGCTACGCCACTACGGGACCGGAGATAAAAGCGCTTTACACGGAAAACGGCCGCGTTTACGTGGAATGTACTCCGTCCGCTTACGTCGGCATCCGCTTTGAGAGCAGACGCCAGGACAGAAAATGCAGCTTTGAGGATGATATAACGGCTGCCGATTTCGACATAAGCGGCGAATTTGACCATTTCAGAATAGTGGTAAGAGATAAATACAACAACAAAGCCATGACGCGGTCATATACAAAAAAAGAATTATCATAACAAAAACGGGCGTA
>DBWC01000089.1:5647-19932 GCA_002308615.1 Clostridiales bacterium UBA1248 | reverse complement strand
ACGGAAGTTAAGCTCAGTCATGCCGATGATACTTGCCTGGAGACGGGCCGGGAAAATAGGTCAACGCCAACACAAAAAAGCAAACGGAGGAAACTCTGTTTGCTTTATATTCCTCCTTAGCTCAGTTGGCAGAGCGCGTGACTGTTAATCACGATGTCGCTGGTTCGAGCCCAGCAGGGGGAGCCAGAAAACCCGATGCGAAAGCATCGGGTTTTCAACTAAATCCGTCCTTCGGACGGGTGAAATCACTCCGTGATGAAATCGCTTTGCGATGAAATCCGCACTGACGTGCGGGATAAAGAGGACGGATTTAATTTCATCTGTCGCCATAGCGGCAGATTTCATCCAACGCAACAGCGTTGGATTTCATCGCGGCTTTCCGTCGGAGTCCCCGGCGAATCGCGAACAGCGATTCGTGGGGAACGGACGCCGCGATCTCATTTTTTGTTATTTCAAGCGTTTATGTTTATCGCTGAATATCAAACTCAACAAATTCAAAATTTATATGCGTTTTTCACTTTTGTGTTTTCACGCGTTAAGCACAGAAAACCCGATGCGAAAGCATCGGGTTTTCAACTAAATCCGTCCTTACGGGAACCCCCGTTGCTCACTTCATTCACAACGGGGAACCCCTATTACGGACGGGTTAAATCCACTGCGTGGATGAAATCGCTTTGCGATGAAATCCGCACTGACGTGCGGGATAAAGAGGACGGATTTAATTTCATCTGTCGCCATAGCGGCAGATTTCATCCAACGCAACAGCGTTGGATTTCATCGCGGCTTTCCGTCGGAGTCCCCGGCGAATCGCGAACAGCGATTCGTGGGGAACGGACGCCGCGATCTCATTTTTTGTTATTTCAAGCGTTTATGTTTATCGCTGAATATCAAACTCAACAAATTCAAAATTTATATGCNNTGTCGCCATAGCGGCAGATTTCATCCGGGCTATTATAGGGAATAAATATTTATATATGCGCGGCGCGGGCGCTGCGCGCGGCGGTTTTGGTTTGGAAAAATATGTATAATATCGGAATATAACTACATAAAATACGTAATGAAAACAACTCGGTCTATAATTATTCATTGATATTATTCCTCAATTTACACCCGGTTAATCAATATTTCAATATTTTCCTGTATTTTTTTTCGAAAAAGTATTGACAAAAGCCGCCTTATGCTATATAATATAAAATATCAAAATTGCCTGCTTGTGACAGTTTTTTTACGCTTGAATTTCGGTGCGTTCCCGCATTACCCCGGGCTCGCCGCCGCGTTTATGCATAAGAATTCTGCAGGGCGGCAAATAATCAAAATTTTATAAAAAGGAGAATAGCTGATCATGAGTGAAGAAGCAAAGAAACCCGCAAAAGCCAAAGAACAGGGCAAAGTAAACAGCGTTTTAGCCTGGTGCCTTATCGGCTTGGAAGTTATTGCTATAGCGGTTATAGTTATAATCGTTGCAACAACATTGGCTGCCCTTTGATCAAAAAACGTACATTTTAGGTTAAAAGCCTTAAACAATGAAAGGAAAAACATATGAAAAAAACTAAAACCAACACGGCTCGCCGCAAGGGTTTTACCATCGTTGAGTTGGTAATCGTTATAGCGGTTATAGCCATACTTGCGGCTGTTCTGATTCCGACGTTCTCCCGCCTTATCAGAAAGTCCAATCTGTCTGCCGATAAGCAGGCTGTACGTGAAATGAATATAGCTCTTGCGGCTGATGAAGAGCTCCACGGCAAAGCCACTACTATTGAGCGCGCGATGCAGGTCCTTGCAAACGCGGGCTACAACAGCGATAACTGGGTATGCCTGACTCAGGGCTACGAGGTTTACTGGTACAGCACAGAAAACCGTCTGGTGCTTTACAACGCATCCACCGCTGAGATCGAATATCCGACTGAGTTTTCGGTTAAGAAACTTGTTTCTCACGATGCAAACGGTGAATTCTTTGTTTACAACAACAATCAGCTTACCGCTATAAAGACGAACGTATCTCTCGGAAGCAGCTCCGCTACGACGAGCCTTTCCGGTCTCGCCAGCAGCGATGCGGTGGCTGGATCTACAACTGCGGAATCCGCCGCAGCGGCAATCACAAGCACGCTTGGCTCCAACTCTGCGATAAAAGACGCACTTAATCTTAACAGCGCGAATAAGGTTTACGGTACGAAGGAAATAACCTCCACACTTTACGGTGCGGCGGGCAACACCGCTCAGGCTGCAATGCAGGTCGTCGCAGTCGGCGATACCGATAACCCCGTACTTAAGAATAACGGCGAAGTACAGGAAAACGTATTCTACATCCAGGTTGCACAGACGGGTACTCCTACTGCTGCCGATATCGCTTCCGCTCAGAAAGCAGCCGGCGACATGGTCTACACGCTGTTTACACAGATGAACACGAGCCAGATCACAAACAACTGCGCCATCCTTCTTGCACCGGGCACACAGATAGACGTTTCCGGTAAGGAATGGGCTGCCGTTAAAGAATTTGAGGGCTACTTCGGAACGACCGACGCTTCCAACCCGATCGTTATAAACGGCGCCGAGCTGACCTCCGCAACGGGCTTCAGCCAGACCGTTTCGTTTACAGGTTCGAACTCCAAGTACTTCGTCACCGGCTTCTTCGGAACGGTTTACGGTGAGACCACGATAGAGAACGTAACGTTCAAGAACATCAAACTCGATCAGCCGGCTATGGACTTTGAGCTTACAAAGTTCCAGATCAACGGAAAGCCTGTTGACTCGCGTAACTCCATTGGTATTATCGGCGGTGTTACAGAGAATACGGCTCATATTTTGGCCGATGTAACTCTGAGAAACATCACAGTCGATTCTTCTTGTGAGGTCATATGCGGCGCTGACGGTGCCGGCCTTGTAGGTTATGTCGGTTCGGCAGACCCGGATTACCGTCTTGGCGGCAAACTTACAATTGATAACTGCAAGGTTTCCGCAAAGGTTTCCAATAACTATCAATACGTAGGTTCAGGCTATGGTCCGATAGGCGGTATTGTAGGATTCGTATGTCGTGTTGATGACGGTAATAATTATAAGAATAATGGCAAATCATATACGACAAACGGAATTTTTGAGCTGATTATTAAGGATTGTAAGTTTGACGGATCTGTTGACGGCACGACAATGGTAGGTGCTGCTATAGGTGATATCACAAACAACTGTAAAGTAACGTTCTCAGGTAATAACGACTTCTCGGGCGCTACCGTTAATGCAAAGGGTCTTGCGCTCAAGGCTTCCGGTCTTGTAGGTACAGTTGCAAGTGCTGCTAACGCAAATTTGTCTATAAGTTCCGGTACAACAATTGCTTCTGGTCTGCCCGCTTACTATATAAGCACAAACAAATACGATCTTAACAAAGCAAAGATCAACTGATTTACAGCCGGATAATCCGTAACAGAATAAAACATATTTCAAATATCAGAATTTAAATTGACTTAATAAAAGGAGGTGAGTTAAATGATAGTGCTATTGATCACACTGTGGTCTCTTTGTGCCATATATTTTACTCACCTCCTTTTAAAACGTAAAATGAAGGTCGCCGCCGCAATATATACGGTTCTCTATGGCTACGTCATCGTATGGACTTATCTTATGTTCATCGTTGATATCGCCGACCTGGGCTTCGTTTATCAGAAAGCCGACGAGAGCATAATATTCGGCGGAGACATATTCCACGCGTTTTCGGCTCTTGCAAATTACGCGTGCGAGTTGCCAATACCGTTCCTTAAGGCGATAGCCGCGGTTTGCATCGCGGTGATCGTGATGGCGGTAGCCGTCATACTCGTGGGCGGCTTCAGAGCCGGAAAAGAAATAAGAAGGATACTCGGGCGCAGATCGGCTGCGTTATCGCACGGAAAACAAAGAAAACCCGCGGTATTTACGTATTCCGATATCCGCAAGCCCGTTCCGATATTACAAATGTACTGCAGGGCGAACTGTTAAAACAAACTCTTCTTTCATAAAAAATATAAACAACCGAAAATTTTTCAAAAAAACAAAAACTAAAATACATAAAAAAGAAAGAGAGTTATATAATAATGAAAAACAGAAAAGGTTTTACAATCGTTGAATTGGTTATCGTTATAGCCGTTATCGCTATCCTCGCAGCAGTACTTATCCCGACGTTCTCGTCCGTTACCGCTTCCGCCAGAGCCTCCGCCGCTCAGCAGCAGGCAAAAGCCGGTCTTGACTCCATACTCGCCCTGACCGAAGGCTCGCTTCCGGAAGGAACCGCTTTTTGCATCACCAACAGCACCGATCAGTCACTCAACTATATTTTCACATATTCTGGAAATAAGCTTCAGCAAGCTGATGTTGATGCAGCTTCAATCAATCCGTATTCAACTGGTGTATACGCTGTATATGTTACGGCAGATGCTATAGGCACAGACGAAGCTAAAGTAAACGCTGTCAAAGCACTTCTTCTTAATGTGATGAAAGCGAAGATAGCTGGATGCACGGGAGCTGCTATAACTGGTTTCACACCTACAACCGATGGTAAATACTATACATTAGCATATACCGGATATAACGGTGAAGGAGATGCCCCCGAAATCCGTGTTTACTACACTTCAGATATTCAGGAAACAATGGTTGTGTTTATAGGCGCGAATTCATAAATAAAATAAATCTCTTTATGCGATCTATAATTGTGATAGTAAAATCGACGCAGAAATATTAAAGACTGAAAATTAAATAAACGGGCACTCGGCACAAAAAGTGCCGAGTGCCTTGCCTTATATAATAGAAAGGAGAAATTAAATGAAGCGCAAACGCGGCGTGACACTGGCTGAAATGATAATAGTTATGGCTATAGTCACCATTATGACGCTTATGGTCATCTCCTTTACCGTTATATGCAACGGCTGGGTGCATATAGGCATCGAAAGATACAGACTGACGCAGAGCGAGCGCAGCTTATCCGCAGCCCTGCGCGATTTTGTTTCTTATTACGATAACGAAAACTACGATATAGCCGTCGTCGGTGAAAATACTCTCAGAGCATCGGACAAAAACGACGCGGCGATATATTACGATTTTGTATACGACAAAGAAAAAGAGACCGTATCATACGAGCTTCCGGATAAAAAAACGGAATATCCTCTGGAATACGTAAGCGAGCTGCGCATAATGATACGCAAAAGCGAGAAAACGGGCAGGACGATAATAAACTGCTGTATGCTGTATTCTCTGCCGGCGACAAACGCGAGCGTGCTTTCAAACGGAACGTACAACATTATAGTGACTACACAGACGTAAGGAGAACGCCATGAAAAAACTGAATAACCGCGGCGTCTCCATGGCTGAGTGTATAATCGCTATGGCTATCGTCGTCGCCGTGTCCGCCGCCGCGATAAGCATGATATCGCATTTTGCGTCCGCCTCCGCAAAGATGCTTATAAGAAACAGAGCCGTTACAATGGCGGAAAGCACGATAGAGTGCTTCAAATTCGCGGGGGATTACAAAGAATTCAACCGCACGATATATATGATACAGGACGCGGAGTATGACTGCAAGCTCTACGACGAAACAAAAGACGAATTTGACGAATACACGTACCAGTACGCGTACTACTACATGCAGACGTACGGCTACAGCGTGGGGCTTCGCGTGACTTACGACTACGCAAACGGCAAAGCGCGTATGGATATCAGCGTATCCGACGAAAATTACGATGAGATCTATACGCTTGATAACTACGTAAAGGCGGTGAGCAGACCGTGAAAAAACCGAACAAACGCGGCGTGGCTATCGAGCTTGCGATAGTTACGATGCTGACGGTATTCGGTCTCGGGTTGATCCTTCTGACCGTTTCCGAGCTGACCGCCGTAATGAACAAAAAAATGACTGATGGCTTGAACAGCCGCGTAGCCGTCGACGAGATCGGATACGCGTTCCAAGCCGATCCGGAGAATTATAATTATTCCGGAAAAACATATTCCGTCACAAAATCCGCGGACAACAGAGAGCTTACGGTAAGAGCGGACGGCAAGGTCGTTTTATACGTCGTGCTTGACGATGAGGGAGATATAGTCCGCTGGACAAATCACAACGGCGACTACGTCCGCATAACGGCGGAAACGTCCGATACGGAACCGGAGCCCGAAACGGAGACGACTGCGCTCGAGACCGAACCGGAGACCGAACCGGAGACTGAAACAGAAACAGAAACAGAAACGGAAACTGAAACGGAAGCAGAAACTGAAACAGAAACTGAAACAGAAACGGAAACTGAAACGGAAACGGAAACGGAAACCGAGCCCGAGGATCCGGGAGAAGCTCCGTCTGATGATCCGCAGGATCAAGAACCTTGACAAAAACAGGAGGGCTATATGGCAGCCCAAAGTAATTTTTACTCAGTTATTTCCGTCCGGCCGGAGGACAGTCAGATAGATTTCTACTCGTCCGTCGGCAGAGATAAAAATAACCTCAAATTAGACACAAAAAACTATAAAGCCCGCTTTAACGACGAGGAATTCTATCAGGAATTCGCGCGCTGTCTGCGCGAATACGCGATGTCGAACCCGTCCTACGCGGGCAAATCGTCGTTTGTTACGGTTATCCTGCCCGACTGGCTGATAAGCACCAGCACCTTCAATATCCCGGGCGTAAACCGTAAAAGCACGGAAAACCTCTTCAAAGTCTCGTACGAGGGCACGTTCAAAAACAACCGCGAGCTCAAAATGAATCAGCTCACGGTCATGCAGAACAAGCAGTACGCCACGATCGCCGTCGCGGTGATCCGTCAGAAGCTCATGCAGGACATTTATACGGCGTGCTCCGGCAGCAATATGTTCGCAAGCATACTGACAAGCCGCTCAAACTGCATCGTCTCGGGCGCGCTCCAACTGAACAACAAGCTCAAAAACGAAACGTTCATACTCCTTGACATGAGAGAATCCGCTTCAAAGATAATTTACACGACAAAAGGCGTAACGCTCGGCTGCATAGATTTGCCGTTCGGCTCAAGCATCCTGCGCGAGACGAAGCCCGTCGCTGAAAATATGCTTTTCAACCACCCGGTAGCGGAGCTTGCCGTCCTCAACGCAAAAGAAAAAGCAAAGGCAAAGCAGCTCACCATCGCCGCCGGTGAAGAGCAGACGCTCGAGGGCGATGAACCCGGCGAGGACGTCAGCCTGTTCGACGAGACGCCGGCTCAGCAGTCCGCGCGCACGATAACGCAGACCGTCAAGGTCCTGCCGAAAAAAACGCCGCGCAATCTGCCCAAATGGATGCAGCGCCCGATCCCGGAGACGCCGGAAGGCGTCGCGGCGGAAAATTTCCGCATCTTCGTCAAATACGTTCTCGAATTCATCCGCGGAAACGAAAGGCTGACCACGATAGCTCAGCCCGGCGCCGTATACGTCAATATGCCCGAGGATCTTATTTACCTCATAGACGAGGCGAACAAAGAAGAAGCCGAAAACAAGATAAAATTCGCGTCCCTCGGATTGAACAGGGAAAAACCGCAGATAAAGGACCATCTGGAGCTTTACGGCGGACTTTTCGCCTCGCAATTCAGCTCTCTCAATAATTTCTGAGAAGGATCATACGAAATGGTACTGGTTTACTTTTTCGGCGCGCTGCTCGGACTGTGCGTCGGCAGCTTCCTGAACGTGGTGATATACCGCCTGCCGAACAATATGAATCTCGCGTTCCCGCCCTCTCACTGCCCTAAGTGCAATTGCCAGCTCAAATGGTATGACAATATCCCCGTGATATCGTACTGCATACTGGGCGGCAAGTGCAGGAACTGCAAAGAGCCCATATCGTTCAGATATACGGCGGTCGAGATAGTCAACACGCTTATGTGGGTCGGCTGTATCGCGCTTTTCTGGGAAAGGAGCATCCCTTACGCGTGTATCGCCGCGCTTTCCTGCTCGATATTTCTGTGTATGTTCTTTACCGATCTTGAGCACAGGATCGTGCCGGATTCGCTGCAGATAATACTCGGCGCGCTCGGCATAGCGTCTATATTCTTCGATACGAGCGTAAAATGGTATTCCCATCTTATAGGATGCGCCGCGACCGGCGTCGTATTCCTTGTCGTTTCCATAGTGGCTGAAAAAGTCCTCGGCAAAGAAGCGTTGGGCGGAGGCGATATAAAACTCGCGTTTGCCGCCGGAATGCTCTTAGGCTGGGAAAAAATGCTTGCGGCGATGCTCGTTGCGACCGTCGTCGGCAGTATAGTGCTCATAATACTGCAGAAAGCAAAAAATAAGGATCGCGGAACGGAATACCCGTTCGTTCCGTTTATGGTTTCCGGCATTGTGATAATGCTGTTTGCCGGTGAATTTATAATAAACTGGTATTCAGGCGTTTTACAGAGCTTTATTATATGAGCATACCCCAAAAAAGGAGACAATAAATGCAGAAATACAAATATACCGCGGTAAATCTTCAGAAGCAGAAGTTTTCCGGTATCTTTATTGCAAACGACGAACACGATCTGGCGGTACAGCTTGCAAAGCAGAATTTGTATTTGATTTCGTTTAAAGTATATAAAGGTGTTACTCCGTCGTCGTTTTTTACGCTCGGCACCGGTAAAGTCAAGCTGTCAGAGCTGACGACGTTCTGCCGTCAGTACGCTATAATGATAAACTCCGGTATGTCGCTGATGGCGGGCCTTGACTGCCTCAGAGCGCAGCCGTATACGGACTTTTTCAAGTCTATACTCGACGTTGTTTATGAAGACGTTAAAGGCGGTATAATGCTTTCCGAGGCGTTCAATAAGCACGACAAGGTGTTCCCTGAATTTTTCCGCAGCATGATATACGTCGGAGAATTAAGCGGAAGACTTGAAACGGTGTTCAATTCGCTTGCGGACTACTACGAGACCGACGCCAAGATCAAAAAGAAAACAAAAAGCGCACTGTCTTATCCGATTATGCTCGGCGCTATGACGATCGGTATAGTGCTTGCCATGATGCTGTTCATAGTACCTACGTTCAGATCTTCGCTTTCTTCGCTTGAAATAGAAGCTGAAGGAATAACGAAGATAGTTTACGATATGTCCGATTTTATGCTTGAAAACTGGAAACCGGCCATTATTGGGGTGTTCGTGTTTGTGGGAGTGGCGTTCGGCTTTGGAAAAACCAAGAAAGGCAGTTATTTTTACGACGTTTTGAAAATTAAATTGCCTTTAATCGGAACAGTCCAGGTGGATTTGATCACGGCTCGTTTTGCAAGAGGCTTTGCGCTTCTTCTCACCAGCGGTATGGACATAGCCGATGCGATGCAGTCGATCCAGGTGCTGCTCGGAAACCAGGACGTGAGCGCCCGGTTCAAAAAGGCGACCGACGAGGTGCTTCAGGGTATGAGTCTCGCCATGGCTCTGAACAAATACAAGATATTCCCGGAAATGCTGATACAGATGGTATCGGTCGGTGAAAAAACGAATTCTCTTGACGACGTTCTGAGCCGTTCGTGCGCGTTCTTTGACGACCAGGTCGAAACGACGCTGACGTCAGTGACGTCAAAAATACAGCCGATAATGATGATCTTTATGGGCGGAGTCGTCGGCGTGTTGTTTATAGCCATATACTCGCCTATGATCTCGATCATGACCACCCTGGGCGGTTAATTGTTTAAGAATTAGGAATATTTGGAATGAATATTGATTTTGAACTGCTTCAATTTTATATCTATAAGAAAATAATAAGCAAAAAGGATTCGGATACGATATTATCCGAGTGCGGAAGGCTTAATATTCCGATAAGGGAATATTTGCTGACGAAGGAGTATATAACGGAGGCAAGCGAGCTTGAGGTCTTGTCGGAGTATTACAACATTCCGGTTATCGAGCTTGATATGCTTGATATAGACAAGAGCCTGTTTGACCAGTTCTCCTTTGAGTTTATGAAAAAGCATAAGGTCGTTCCGATCAGTATAGACCGCAACGGTATACTGCTTGTGGCCATCGGACGTCCGATAGATACCGCGACGATGACGGCGATATCGATATGCTTTTCAAACCAGGTAGACTACGTTCTTACCGCCGGCGTACAGATAGACAGATACGTTGACTCGATAGCCGCCGTTATAACGACGTCTACGGCGTTGAACGACTTGAACGCCGAAAAGGATAAGGAGCTGTTTGCGGACAGAGGAAACGAGACTGTGACGGTCGTCCGCGAAGACAACGTTATAAACAACCCCGCCGTCCGACTGGTCGACTCCATAATCAAGGAAGCCATACCGTACCGCGCATCGGATATTCACATCGAACCTTTTGAAAAAAGGGTCCGAGTCAGATACCGTATAGACGGTGACCTTCAGGAACGCGCGGAATTCCCGATTGAATCGTATTCAGCCATATGCGCGCGACTTAAGATCTTAGCCGGCTTGAACATAGCCGAGCGCCGTATACCGCAGGACGGTCGTATCAACCTGATCGTCGGCGGTAAGGAATACGACTTCCGAGTATCTTCTCTGCCGACGATATACGGCGAGAAGTTCGTTATACGTATTCTGGATAAAACGTCGTTCCATTTTTCAAGACAGGACCTCGGATTTACCGCGGCAGAAAACGCCGTTATAGATAAAATGCTCATGCGTCCCCACGGGATCATACTCCTGACGGGACCGACCGGAAGCGGTAAATCCACGACGCTTTATTCATTCTTAAAAGAGGTCAACGACCCGACGGTCAATATTATAACGGTTGAGGACCCTGTCGAGTATACGATGACGGGCATCAACCAGACACAGGTAAACGCAAAGGCAAACATGACGTTCGCCGCGGCGCTTCGTTCCATACTCCGTCAGGACCCTGATATCATAATGATAGGTGAGATCCGAGACGAGGAAACGGCGGAAATAGCCGTTCGAGCGGCTATCACGGGACACTTGGTCTTCAGCACCCTGCATACGAACGACGCTCCGGGCGCGATAACGCGTCTTGAGGACATGGGCGTTCCGGACTACCTTATAGCGGACGCTCTTGCCGGCGTCATAGCGCAGCGACTTGTAAAGCGTCTCTGTCCCGCCTGCAAAAAGAGAGGTAAGACCAACGCCAAGGAAATGGAGATCCTCGGACTTGAAGAGGGTATAAGCATATTCCGTCCGCAGGGGTGCCAGTTCTGCAACAATACAGGGTATAAAGGACGTATCGCCATTCATGAGATCATGTTCATGAACGAGCATATGAAGAACGAGGTCACGAGGAGCAAGAGCCTTGAAGCGCTGCGCGACATGGCGATGAAAAACGGTATGATCAACCTCTGGACGTCATGTAAAAACCTTGTTTTGGCAGGAGCGACAAGCGTCCAGGAGCTCATGTCTCTGAACTCCGAATAATACTTCCGATAAAGAGGAGAGAAATCTATGGCAAGACAGCAATTCTATACCCGGGTTCCTTTTAAAGTAAGCATGTTCAACAGGTCCGACAGCTACGATACTTTTGCCTGTTCGGAGGGGCTTGACAGAGAGTTTATAGAAAAAGAGCTCGCGATGGTCTGTGAAAACAAGCTTACGCTTGAGGAAGCGGCGCTTATCCGCAAAAATGAATTACAGCCGGCTTATTGCCAGTATACTGCAAAAGACAACATTCTCGTGCAGAGCTGCACTTCGTATTTTGAAAAGGATTATACCGGAGAACGCAGCACGTATCTGGTGCACAATATAATTTTTGAACCGCAGGAAACGGAATCTCTGTTCTATATCCAGAACAGGGGCGTTATAAATCCGGAAATGTTCGTTAAGGATCTTGACAGATTCAACATTACGGATCCGAGCGCGAAGCCGCAGAAGAAATATCCTTTGCTTGACTACGCGCCGATAACCGCCGAGCCCACGTCGTGGCTCACGGAGACGTTTGATGCCGCGACTCTGCAGAGATTCATCTACGCGGCGATCTCGACCGTATGCGGCAACGTCAAGAGCTTGTTTTTCGTTCTCCCGAACAACGAGCAGTCACAGACGGTAATAAGGTTTTTCAATACGTTCTTCCAGATAATACCGTATTATATGCGTCCGTTTATGTCGTTTGCAACGCGCATAAACGATATTTCAAAGTTCCAGAACATTAAGCTCAAATGTCTGCCTGACGTTGTTTCCGTCCCGCCGGCAAAGGGCGCGTTCCTGAATATGAAGACGAAGGCGTATACGGGCTTGAAGGATGAGGATATAGCCGCCAACAGGCTGATCGTAGAGTTTTTCTACACGCTCGTTTTAAACGATGAGATACGTCGCGAATTTCTGTTGTTCTCTGATCACGCCGTGAAATCGGTCCCGGCGCTCGCCGCGCTCAACCTAAAGGCTCTCGGAAATCTCATATTCCTGTTTAAGAGCAGTTCGGGCATGTTTGATGAGAACGCCGTTCTCCCGACGGATGAAAAGCTTATTGACTTCTTTACGATATATGAAAAAAACAGCGCGGCTTTAAGCCACGAATACCGTATGAACGCCGCAAAGAGCCTGCAGAGATATCCGCGCACGCACACCGCGATACCTCCGAAGCTTTTTACGAAGATATGCAAGATCTATCCGAAAGAGATCCCCGGTGTAAAGCATATAATCCTGTCCGTGTTCCTTGAACTCATACACACGGATATAATGAGGGATAAACTCTTTACGTTTATCAAGAACAACTACGACAGCGAAGACGAGGAGACTAAGGTCGTTATTATCGACAACCTCTGCCGCGTATTCTACGGAGGGTTCTTACAGTCGCAGATACTCGCGTTTTTCCAGCAGATATTCCCGAATGAATCAGACGATACGCAAAACGCCATAATCGATAAGCTTCTGCTTGCGATAAGAAACAAAGAGGTAAAGGTCCAGATCGTATCGTTTATCAAAGATAATTTTGATTCGTTCTCTTTTGATATAAAGAAAAAATTCTACGATTCGACGTTTGAGCATCTGCCGGACGGCGACGAGCTTGCAGGCGAGCTTATCGATATCGTGAACGTCCATATAGTTGAAGAATCCGAGGAAGAACAGAAGGAATACTCGGATAAGCTGTTAGAGCTTATCGATTCAGAGCAAAGCCACAGAAAGCACCCGCTTTTAAGACTTATCGCGACAAAAACGGGATATTGCAGCGAAGTGGTGATGCGCAGTATCTTCACCGAATCCATAGGCAAAAAACCCGCAAACGAAGCGCTTGAGTGCTTTTGCTCGGGCACGTATCTTGAGCTTTGCGAACGCTTGAAGGCTCTTTGGAAAACGGTACCCGGGATTTCGCAGGAAAACTCCGAAAAGATGATCTCCGTTATTGAAACAGAGCTTCAGACGAATCCGAAAAAGCCGGATCTTAAATCGGCTCTGGCGGCGGCAAAGCTCATAGATTCATTTGAGCCGGAGACTTCCTCAGAAAATGAAGAAGAAAAGCCGGACGATCAGGAGTTTAACGAAAACGACGCCGAGGAGACTGCCGACGAGGAAGCACCGGCAAAGGAAAAGACGACCGAGGACGTTTTCTTCGAGATGTTCTGCGAGCGCGTTCTGACCCCGGTCATTTCCGAAAACGCGGCGGACGTGTTCCGTTACGCGGACGGCGATCAGCTTATGGAGATAGCCGTGGAATACGCGGATAAACACCAGTCGGTACATTCGTCCGAAAAGTTCAGTATGCTGACGAAATACGCAGCGATAAGAAAGAACGCCGTTACGAATCACCCGACAAGGTTTACCGTGCAGTGCGAAAGTCTTACAGACAATCCGCTGATGAGAAAAAGCATCAGCGCGTATATGAAGAAGGACCTTCTCGCCTCCGGCGCGGTGAGCAACCGCTCGATGAAATACGTTGTGGAAGCGTTTGTAAACTATTTCAAAGACGGGAATTTCGGCCTGTCGCAGATATATGACGCAAACCGTCAGCCTCCCGAGGACGTACCGCCGGAAGAAACGAAGAAGAGCAAGGATAAGTCGGCGACGCCTCCGGTCGATCCCGATCTGAAGCTTGTTACGACTATGCTCAAAATAGCCAATCTCATAGCCGTGAGCGCAAAGACGGAAAAGATGAAAGAGGATCTTTATTCCGATGCGTCCGGTGTCGGCACGATACTGATGGGGTACATCCAGGGCAAGAAAAAAGCCGATCTGAAACCGCTTTACCAGGCTATAGATTCGCTTAAACCGGAAAAAAACGAGTTCAGCGCTTTCTGCAAAAAGCAGATAGAGCAGACGCCGGCGTCACCGTCCGGCGGCGGTATAAGCATGCCCTCGTGGCTTACGAATCTTTTCAAAAAGAAAAAATAAAGCAAAAAACAACTGCCGTTTTTACGGCAGTTGTTTTCAATTTGCAGACAAAGCATTT
>DBWC01000089.1:0-5512 GCA_002308615.1 Clostridiales bacterium UBA1248 | reverse complement strand
AGGGAGTTTGTCTTCGCTCTGAAAACAACTGCCGTTTTTACGGCAGTTGTTTTTTTGTTTTCGCTAATTTATATCCGTAAAGCCTCTTTTGCAGAGCGTCGAGAGGGCTGCGGCTTTGCTTTTGCCGGAGCGTATGAGCTCCGCACGGAATTCTTTTGCGGAAAGGTCAAAATCAAGCGATCCCATAACGTCCTCGGCCTTGTCAAGCGCTTCTTCGGAAAACCGTTTTTCCGCCAGATACGCGCGGATATAGTCTTTGCCGTAGTGGCCGTCAAACAACCGTTTGACCGTCTTTTCCGCGTATGATATCTCGTTCAAAAAGCCCTCGCGCGCCAGTCTTTCGACCGCGGCTTCTGCGTCGTCTTCCGTATAGCCTTTGACTTTCAGGCGCTCGCAGAGCTGCGCTTTTGTCTTGTCGGAGGCGGCGAGCAGACGCACGGCGGCGCGGTACGCGTCCGTATCAGTCATCGTCGGCGTTTACGTCGAGAGCGCCGGTGTTCAGGATGTAGGCGTCCTCGTCGGAATCGTCCTCGTCCAGATCAAAGCTGCCCGTCTCTATCTCAACGTCGTCTGCCTTTGCCTTGATCTTTTCTTCTATTTCTTTCATAACGTCGGGATGCTCTTCAAGATATTTTCTCGCGTTGTCGCGTCCCTGTGCAAGGCGCTCGCCGTTGTAGGAGAAGAACGAGCCGCTTTTTTCGATTATGTCAAGATCCGTGCCGACGTCGAGTATCTCGCCGGATTTTGATATTCCCTTGCCGTAGATTATCTCAAATTCGGCCTGTTTGAAAGGAGGCGCGACTTTGTTTTTGACTACCTTGCAGCGCGTCTTGTTGCCGACCATCTCGCCGGAATTCTTTAACTGTTCCGTCTTTCTTACGTCTATGCGCACGGAGGAGTAGAATTTCAGCGCGCGGCCGCCGGGAGTGGTCTCCGGGTTGCCGTACATGATGCCGACTTTTTCACGCAGCTGGTTTATGAAAACTACGATACTGTTCGTTTTTGAGACCGTGCCGGAGAGCTTGCGCAGCGCCTGAGACATAAGTCTCGCCTGCAAGCCTACGTGCGACGCGCCCATCTCTCCGTCTATTTCCGCCTGCGGAACGAGCGCGGCGACGGAGTCTATAACGACTATGTCAATAGCGCCGGAGCGGAGAAGAGCCTCCGTTATGTCGAGCGCCTGCTCGCCGCTGTCCGGCTGGGAGACGAGGAGAGAATCTATGTCAACGCCTAAATTGCGCGCGTAAATCGGATCGAGCGCGTGCTCCGCGTCAATAAACGCGGCGACTCCGCCGAGCTTCTGCGCTTCCGCGACCATGTGCAGCGCCACGGTCGTTTTACCGGAGGATTCCGGACCGAATATCTCAACTATCCTGCCTCTCGGAACGCCGCCGATGCCGAGCGCAAGGTCAAGCGTGAGCGAGCCCGTCGGTATTGCGGAGACCTTCATCTGTGTATTTGCGCCGAGCTTCATTATGGCGCCTTTGCCGAATTTCTTTTCTATTCCGGATATGGAGGTAGCAAGCGCTTTCTTTTTGTCTTCCGCGGAGGCGGGCGCTTCCTGCTCCGGAGCTTTTTTAAGTTTTGCCATTTTTTAGTCCTGACCTTTCATAATATAATAACACGAACAAATATTCGTTTTTTCTTCATTATACAGTACAGAGCGGAAAAAATCAATAGATTTTATAAAAATTTAAAAAATACGAACAAATGTTTCACAATGGGAACCGAGAATTAAGGTGTCGGCTATGCCGACGATCTATGCGCCGTGTACGGCGCTCTTGGGGTTCCCCTCCAGTGAACCCCCAAAAACTCGACAAGCTCGTTTTCGGGGAACCCCGGTCGCCCCCCGTCCACCCCAAACTCCGCCACCCCTCCGAAGTACCGGGGCTTTTGGCGATTACGGGGACGGGCGATCAACGATCACCCCTACAAGCGGGAGGGGAAACCCCTCCCCTACAAGCAAGGCGAAGGGACGCCCTCTGATTTCTTAATTCTGAATTCTTAATTCGTCCGTCACCGCAAGGCTTTCTAATTGTTCGCCCAATCGTTTCAGCTCTCCCGCTACTCTGCGGCGTCCGGCGTTAGTTTTATACCATTCTTCTTTTGTTATATCCTTGCCCGGAACGGGGACGACGCTTATTTCGGCGTCCGGGAACGCGTTTTTATAGTAAGTATAAGCACGTCTGGCGTGGAACGCCTTGCAGACGAGGATCGCGGCGCGTACTTTTATGCCCTGCTTATCAAGCAGAATTTTTGAAAATTCCGCGTTCTGATACGTGAACTCCGCCTGATCCTCGCATATTATCGCGTGCTCCGGAACGCCGTTTGATTTAAGCACGGCGCGGTAGAAATCCGCCTCCGTCTCATAGTCTGCGCCGTATACGTCCGCTTTTCGCGTGGGGCCTTTGAAATGCCCGAGCTGTTTTCCGTATTTTCCGGACGCGAGAAGAAGCGGCGCGTAACCGGCTTTATACAGCTCCGCCGCCCTCTCAGGCAGCGCCGGATCGGAGCCGCCGGGCAGAAATATCACGTCCGACGGCTGCGGCTCGGAGCTTATAAATATATATTCCGTTGTATCCTTTATAAAATCCATTATTTTTTCTTCTTTCTCTCTGTGGCGCCGCGCTCCGACAGATAGCTTACCGTGCCGTCGCTTATCGGCTCGTTTTTGTCCGTGTATCTAACGCTTTCATAAAGCGAAAACAAAAGCTCGTCGCGGTCGTCTTTTCCTATCTTTTTTTCTATCTGCCTTGCCGTGTCGGAGGAGCTTACGGGCGCTCCGTCCGATATGCCTTCGCTTACGCGAGCTGCGAAAAGGTAGCGTATTTTCTGCCGGTTCTCGCGCAGATCGCTCCATTTTATGCGTCTGTCCGCGCCTTTTTCTCTTTTTCTTTTATAGTAGTCGTCTTTTTCTCTATATTCCGTATCGTCCCCGCCGAAAAACGCGCCGCGCGGTTTAAGATCGAAAAATTTCCTTATCTTTTCGTCAGCTGATCTGAAAAACGCTTTTATCTTTTTTCTTATGCGAGATTCTTTTCTTTCTTTTTTCTCTTTAAAGTATTTTAAATACAGCTTTATAAGCGTTTTTGCAAAGAAGAACAGAACTATCGCGTAAAGGACATAAATAAAGGGCAAAACAACTGCAAAAGCCGGTTTCCCGTACATCAGCACAGCTGCGACGGCAAGCGCGATCATTAAGGCAAGCAAAACGCAAAGGCGTATGAAAAGCGGATCCCGGACGGCTTTTTTGAACTTCTCTTTCATCCGCTCACCTCCCCGTCTGCATGACCGTCACGCTGTTGTTTTTCTTCTTATACTGCTTTATCGCCGCGCCGTATTCGGGCAGAAGCGCGGGGGTCATAATAAAAACGTCGGCGTCTTTGACGGACGGCAAAAGCTTTGACAAAAGCGCGGAAAACGATATATCGCAGTCAAACAGACGCGCCGCTGCCATCTCTTCAAGTATTTCCTTCAGCGTGTCCTGCCGTGACGACGGCAGAAAACAGATCGGACTGACGCCCTCTCCGCCGCAGTTGGCGGCAAAGCCGACGCGGTAGCCGGTTTTAAGCGCCGAACGGACAAGCGACGCGGAATACGACAGCGCCGCCTCCATAAGCTGCTCAAAACGCTCGCCGGGTATAGGCTCGGGCGGTTGTCCCAGGTTCAAAAATATCATAAATATGCGTCCGGAGCAGAAGTCGCGCTCGTTTACCTTTATGCGTTGTCCTCCGGTGCGCGCCGTTGCTTTGAAGTTTATGGAATTGAACGGATCGCCCGGCGCCATATCGCGTATGCCGGATATGCTGAAAGGGTCCGTCAGAAGTCTTCTCGCGGACTGCGTATCGCCGGACAGCGCGTTTTTGGGTAAGGTCTGAGGTTTTACGCTGACGAACCTCGGGTAGACGTACAGCTTTGCGTGCGATTCAAAATAAACCGGCTCTCCGCCTACGGTGACGGACGCCGTGCCGAGCTCGTACACGCCGCGCTTTTTCGCGGTTATGCGTCTGCGGCGTACGACCGTTTTTTTGGGCGGCAGATTGAAACGGCTTATGAAATACTGCATATCGCCGCTGTGCAGCCCCGTATAGCCCTGCAGCGCAAGCTCGCCGTAAACGTACGCTTCTATATCGACCATAAGCAGCGGAAACGGCGTGGGATTCGTTATTTTTTCATACAGCTCCGCGTGATCGCCTTCAAATATGCCGGTGTCGGAAAAATACCGCTCGTATCTGAGCCTGCTTATCTGCCAGCGGCGCAGAGCGCGCACGCCTTTTATCGCCGCGACTGTCAGAAGTATGATAAGCGTTATCGGAACGCCGAAACGGAATATAAAAGTTATCAGTTTTTCGGATGCGGAAAACATCCCGTCGCTGATCCTGTCTATTACGTTTACGGTTCCGGCGGTATCCGTACCGGCGGCAAGGAAAGCGTGTATTTGACGTATCATGCCTTGAATTTATATGACGACTGATCCTCCGTCGGCGCCGGAGTCGAATCGAGTATATCCTTCACGGTCTTTTCGGCCGCGCCGGGCTTGAGCGCCGCGGTCGCAGACATTATCAGCCTGTGAGCGAGCACGTTTACCGCGCATTCTTTTATATCGTCGGGCAAAAGATATCCGCGTCCGTTTATGCCGGCAAAGCACTTTGCGACTTTGAGCAAAGCCAGCGCCGCGCGCGGACTTGCGCCGAGCTCAACGCCCTCCGCGCGTCTTGTCGCCTCGCATACCGTTACTATATAGGAATACACGTCGTCCGATACGTAGATCTTATCAAGCTCTTTCCGCGCCTCTTCCGCGTCGGCTGATCCGGCGACGGCGGAAAGCTCCGGCGTATCCTCGGAGCTGTCGTATTTTTTAAGTATTTCAACGGTCTGTTTATGGTTTGGGACGCCCATTGAAACGGAGACGAGAAATCTGTCAAGCTGAGCCTCCGGCAACTCGTAAACGCCGGACGATTCTATCGGGTTCTGCGTTGCAACGACCATAAACGGGAACGGGAGAGGATGGCGCTCGCCGTCAACCGTTACCTGCCGCTCCGCCATACATTCAAGCATGCCCGCCTGCGTTTTGGGCGTAGCGCGGTTTATCTCGTCAGCCATTACGATATTTGCAAATACGGGCCCCGGCAGAAATTCAAATTCCTGCTCTTTCATGTTGAAATATCTGATACCCGTTATATCGGACGGCATGAGATCCGGCGTNNTGTATGCGTGAGAACGAGAGGGATAAAGACGCGGCAAGCGATTTTGTGATAAGCGTCTTTGCCGTGCCCGGCACGTCGGTTATTATAACGTGGCCGCCGCATATAAGCGCCGCGGTAAGATATTTGACCGCCTCGTCCCTGCCGACGACGGCGAGGGCGATGTTTTTGTTCAGTTTTTCGTACAGATTTTTGATTGTTTCCATTTTTTGATCCTTTTGTGCAAAAAAGACTTCTCCGAATTAAGAATTAAGACTGTAGGGGCGGCCATTGGTCGTCCGTCTTAAAGAATAAATAATAAAGAATAA
>DBWC01000074.1 GCA_002308615.1 Clostridiales bacterium UBA1248 | reverse complement strand
TTACGAACGGGTCCTTATGTAAAACGGTATTCGGTTTTTTCGGCGACCTCTTCCACGGGGGTGCCGACTTAACGACTTCTTGAATACTTGCCGGGGAAGAGAACGTGTTTTCCTCTCCCTCCACTATATCTATATCCGAAATTTTGATTTTCGCCGATAATAGCGTGACAAATGATTTGGGATGCCTGTGACAAAATCATTTTCGCACATTCGACATTGTTCCGCTCTTTTGATATGATGAAAACGCAAAAAAAGAAGCGGAGGTTTTATCATGCGAGAGAAAAAAGTAAAAATCAGTTTTACGGATTTTGAGTGCAATCTGCTGATCAACGGTATCAACGAATGGAGAAACATGGACTACAAGATCACACCGATGTTTCCGTTTAAGGTAAGCGTTTTTTGAAAGGTTTTTCGGTATTGGTTCTTCAAATTTTTCAAAATCATAATAAAAGAATATCCTTTGTTGTCCCGTTGCGAACTTCCCGCGACGGGATTTTTCATGTTAAGGTATTGACAAAACAAATGTTCTATGTTATCCTGATAATAGAATGCAACATTCTAATAATGGACATAAAAAGGAGGCCCCACCGATGGCAAGGCCGAAGAATTACGAACGAATGGAAGCCATTCTGAAATATCTTACCGAATATATGACCGAGAATCAAACTCAGCCGTCCGTGGCGCAGATCGCGGAGCATTTCCGGCTTTCCACCAGCATCGTGCACCGGTATCTGAAAGATCTGGCACAGGAGCGAAAGCTCGGCTATGAAAATGGCGTTATCACCTTAAAGGTCGGGAGCCGTATCCAATACAATTCCACAAAATGTCTGGCGCTGGATAACATCGGCTCCTGCGGCCCCGGCACGGTGGAGGAACAGCACGTGGTGGCGTTCAATATGCTTTCGCCCTTTTACTTCCCGGAGAAGAATCTCGTTTCGATCACAGCGTCAGGCGATTCCATGACGGACGCGGGGATCGCTCCCGGCGATACCCTGTTCATTGAGATCGACGCCGAACCGAAAGAGGGCGATATCGTCGCCGCGCTGGACGATGAAGGCGAAACGCAGATCAAACGGCTGAAAGGGTTCCGGAAGAACGGGCAGCCGAAGCTTGCTTATGAAAACGAAGCGCTCTATCCAGGCAAGCTTGTCAAAAAGAACATTGTCCGTATACAGGGCGTCGTCCGGCATATCCTGAAGGACTGCTGATTTCTTTCCCCATATACTTTATCCCCCGATTTTTGAAAAAAAGGAGAAATTCCGAAACAGCCGAAAACCGTTTCCGAAACAAACAGAAAGGCCCGCCATGTTTTACCCTCTCGAAGCCGTATTTACAAAACAGGATATTTGTTTTCATGGGAACAGGGATATTCTCGGTTCCTACTGTTACAGCCTGCTGGATTCCTTTGATGTGAACAAAATCGAGATTCCGCTCCATGAGCATTATTTCACTTTGCTCGCCGGGCTCAACGCGATAAAGCATAATCAGGAGATTGAAGAAGCGCTTTCAAAGTCCTGCGGCGCGATACTGGCCGAAACAGAAATACTGAAAGAGATCAAGCCGTTCGGATATATCGACACGGACGAGATCCGCAGCGCATTCTCAGACGATAATATCTATCTTGTGAAAAAACTGCTTTCGGATATGGATTTCGGGATAGATACCGAGTTTTTGCCCTCATCGCCGCTTTCGGAATATATGCCGACGAACGCTTTGCGGCTCCGGGCGGAGGAGGCCGCGGAACGGATATCCGGGCTTATGAAGTTTTACGCAGCGCTTTATGATGAAATACCGGAGATTTACGGAAAGATCCACCGGATCGCCGACCGGTATTCCCATATTGATAACCACGATTCCGATCGTCTTTTCTCGCTTGCATTTATGGAGTTCCGGCTGGACGCCGCCGTGCAGCCGAACGTGAATTATACGCCGTATATTCTTTCTGACAGCGTGAACAATTTCGTTCCCGGAAAGACGATGCAGTTCAAAACCTATACGGATCTGATCGTCACCGAGCTTTTCGAGAGCCTGATGATCGGGCATTATCTGCGGCTGTGTCTGGTTTGCAAAAGACCGTTTATGAAAACAGACCAAAATATTCAGAAATACTGCACCGGGATCAGCCTGTTCTATCATAAGCACGAAAAAACGCCGATGACCTGCAAGCAATACGCAAAACAGTACGGCGTTCCGGAAACGGCGGACGGTGATCCGTTCAAGCTCGTCTGCAAAAAGCGGACCGATTGTATCCGTACGGAAAAGAACCGCGGGACGATAACGCCTGCATTTGCACAGGCTGCCACTCTTATGGCGCAGAACCATTATACCCGTGCGCTGACGGAACCGGATTACACACTCAGCCAATACAAAGAAAACCTGAAAAAAGATAACCTGTACAAAGAGACGGCGGAATACCTGAAGGATTGCCGCAGGACGGGCTGAAGGAGAAACCATTGAACAGATACGACAGATATTCCCGTTATTATGATGATGATGACGAAGCCGAGGGAAACGAAACCGAAGATAAAGAAAAGACGGAAGACGAGGACGAAGAGGATCTGATCACAGAGTGGGAATACTCCTCTGAACCCCTTGAGGACGACGCGGAGATCGATACCTTTATCACGCACCGGATGTTTTTCTGTGAAACCGCGCCGGAGGCGTTTCCCGGCTATGACGAGCTTGCGCGATTATACAAAGAGACCGGCGATGATAAGTATTACTTCTGGATTCTGCATTTCTATGAGCGTAGGATGACGGAGAAATGTCAGGCACAGATGGCGGAAAACTACCTGTTTTCCGGCCTTGAAGACCTGAAGGTTGCCTTTTCTCTGGGGTTATATGAAGCGCTGCAAAAATACGATCCATCCGTCGGCAACCATTTTATGAAGTTCAAGGAGTATGAGGTCAAGCGGGCGCTGTATGACGAGCTGCCGCTCCTGATTTCAGGTTATACGATCCAGAACGACAAGCAGCACCGCCGCGTCAAGAAAACGATGGGCGTATACAAAAAATGCGCCGATTTGCCTTATGAGGAGCGGATCTCGGCGCTTGCCGAAGAAATTCAATTGACCGAGAAACATACGAAAAAGATCCTGCTCGCCGCCGATTTCAATTCTCATATGGAAACTTTGACAAAGCCCGTTGCGGATCACGAAGGGAATGAAACCGAGGAGGAATGGGTCGAGACCCTTGATCCTACCCCGGAACGCCAGTTTATTCTTGAGGCGCAAGCCGAAGCTCTATGGGGCGCGTTTGAGCGGCTGTCGCTCAAGGAGCGGATGATGATCGCGGAGTCCTGCGGCTTCTGCGTCAATTGTTACGGGAAACTTGTTCTTACAGAAGATGAAGACGGAAACAAAACCCTGACGCCGTGTAAACCGATGATGAAAACGGATATCGCCGTCAAGCATCAGTGCAAGCCGAAGACCGTAGCTGACACGCTCAAAAAGGCATACAAGAAGCTGCGCGAGTATCTGCACGAAACCGATCATTTCGCCGATACGGATTTTGAAGCCATCGGCAAAAGAGAGAATGAGAGATACGAGCGCCGCAGGGAACGTGCCGAGGAACGCAAACGCGAAGAGGCAAAGAAAATAAAGAAAACTCTGCCTCCGGTTGCGTAAAGTTCCAACAAGCAAAAATCACCCGGGAAAGCCATTCGCTCTCTCGGGTGAAATCATATAGTCATGACTGCATGTAACGCTCGTCAACGACGGCTTTGATGAAAACCGCGAATTTGTTTTTGACGGCGCGTCGGGCGACATATCCGGCGAACTGTATACGTCCGATACGGTCCTGCCCTGTTCGTATTTCCAAAAAACGGAACTGCCGATAAAAAAGGACGGGGCGACGATACGCGTTCTTCTGCCGCCGCACAGCGCCGCCGCCGTCCGCATCCGCTCGGAAGAATAGAACAAACCATGGATTGAAACACAAATGAACGCCGGCATTCAGAAACGCCGTGCAATGAATAATCCCCCCTTCGGATGGTTTGACCACTTATTTGACCACAGTTGGAGAAAAAACGGACGGAATGAATGGGTTTATTTTCGTCATAATTGAACATATAAAATAATATTCATTCAGAAACAGAAGGCTTTTCAACAGAAAAAAGATATATTCTCTGTTTGGGAGCAGGGCGCCGGGAGTTCGAGTCTCCCCACTCCGACCATGTAAGGAACCACTTTTGTCTACCAACGACAAAGGTGGTTTTTTACTGCATTTTGGGAGAAAAAGCGGAA
Organism: Clostridiales bacterium UBA1248; assembly: GCA_002308615.1. Classification (GTDB taxonomy): domain Bacteria; phylum Bacillota; class Clostridia; order Oscillospirales; family CAG-272; genus UBA1248. The sequence continues at coordinate 4,438 of DBWC01000074.1, read as the reverse complement.
AGATAAAGCAAAATAAAGGAAAATCGGGCTTCGGCGCAGTCGATCGACTTCTCCGAAACCCGATTTTTGTGTTTCAAAGGGTTAATACGCTGGTGTACTTTTTGCGTTTCTTTACGCTGCAAACAAATCATAAAAGAGACGATGCGGCGGGAGTCGAACCCGTATAATCGGAAAAAGAGAAAAATAGGCGTAGAAGTAACGAATTCGTCACGGCAAAAGGTTGATTTTTCTACGGACGCATGTTACTATTAACTGTATTTACTTGGATAAATACGGAGCCGTTGGTGCAGTCATTGGCGCGGTCGGACTTGTTGCAGTGGTAAGATTCGCGGTAAAGAATTGTGGAAAGATCATTAAAATCTCGGCTAATGGAAAAGATTAAGTAGTTTTCTACAGCAAACTTGTGAGAAAGAAAACGGAGTAGTTAATGGGCATCTTCCATCGTTTATTCTCAAAAAAGAAACCTGAAAATCAGCAGGTAGTTGGTTCAGAAGAGCTAATGCGCCTTAGCGCATTGGACTCTGTTATTCCGGTTACAGCGGTGCATTTTGTGTCCGCGCAATCGTTTTATCCATTGAAAAAAGCGCCCGAAAGGGCGCTTTTGCAATATTTCTGCCTGTATTTTATCCAATGCCGTAATCCGCGCGGTTTATAAGTTCAAGCTGCAGATCTCTGCAAAGCTCGACGAAATAAGCGTTGTAGCCGGAGATTCGCACCATCAGGTCGCGATAAGCCTCCGGATCCGCCATCGCGGCGCGCATCACGTCGGAGGATACCACGTTGAACTGCATCTGCATGCCGCCGAGATCCGAATACGCTTTTGCGTAGGCGGTCACGTGAGAAACCGTTTGTTCATGCGTATCACGCGGCGACGGATTGACCTTGACGTTAAACGCTATGTTGTTGTTCATGCTCGCGGGATCAAGCTTGCAGACGTCCTTTATGTTGTCGAGCAGACTTTTTGAGGCGTTGGCCTCGGGGGTAAGGCCCGGCGTGAAGGGCTGGAACGCGAGCCGTCCTGAAGGCAGCGCGCCTGTCAGGGAGCCGAAGGCGACGTGGTTCGACATCGACCAGAAGCCTGTGGTATAGTGGCCGCCGCGGAAGTTCGTGTGCTCCCAGAAGCAGTCCTTCATGAATTTTGTAACACGGTTCGCCATGGCGGCGGCTTCATCGTTGTCGGAGCCGAAGCGCGGCGTTTCTGTCAGAATGATGCTGCGCATGACCTCATGTCCTTCAAAGTTATCCTTCGTTGCCCGCACAATTTCTTCGAACGTATACTTTTTCCGGTCGTAGACGAGCGTTTTGATCGCCATGAGCGAATCAACGATATCGGCAAGCCCTATGCATGCCGTGCCGGAGGAATTGTATTTTGCGCCGCCTTTCGTGCAGTCGAGGCCTTTCTTTATACAGCCGTCGATGACGGACGAAATGAAGGGCGTGGGGCGCAGAACGGAATGCGCTTCGCCCAGCAGGTTGTTGTATTCGCAGGCGAGATCGGCCTGGAAGGAAAGCTGCGTAAAGAACGCGTTCAGAAAATCCTCAAAGGTTTCAAAATCCTTCACTTCACCGGTTTTCGGGCCGAGGTCCCAGCGCATTAGAGGATGGTAGCCGTTGTAAAGCGCCATTTCAAAGGCGGATACCATGTTGAACATCATGCAGTTGGTATGCCCCAGATGTTTGCCGGAGATCGTCGGCTCCACGCAGCCGGTGGCGGCCCAGTCGTACAGATCTTTCTGCTCATAGTGATGGTCAACAAGCGACGCCATCACCGCTTCGTCGTTATGGATCGAAGGGGTAGCGGTTGTATTGACGTTTACTTCGCACAGGCGTTTGAGATACGTCATGCTGTTTTTGGAAGCGTTATAGCGGGCGTTGACGTTCGGGTCGCGGATGCTCAGCATCTCAGTGACCTTCAGGAGAATATACGTCATGTCGTTGACGGCGTCCTCTCCGTCGGGGGTGACGCCGCCCAGCGTGATAGCCTGATCGGAGGAGCTTCCGCCGAACAGATAATTGCCGATATCGGGGATAAGCGGAAGATGGTCCTGGCAGCGCAGATAGAAGCAGCCGAGCAGCTCCAGCACGTGAGAGATATAAGCGTCACGTTTCTCTTTGTCGTCTCCGAGCTTTTCCATATCGGCGGAAAAGTACGGCTGAAGCCACTGATCCATTCTGCCCAGGGAAAGACCTGCGTTTGTGTTTTCCATATGTACGCCCACCCAGTGGACCCATATAGCGTGAACCGCTTCGTCCATTGTTCGGGCAGGATATTCCGGCGAATGCGCAACGGCCCCGGCGATGGAGTTCAGCTCCGCCTTTCGTTTCGGATCGGTTTCACTTTCAGCTTCTTTTTTTGCCTGCTCCGCCAGATGACGCGCGTAGGCGATCACTCCCTCGCAGCAGTCGATCATGGCGCGAAGCGTCAGCTGTTTTTCTGCCGATGCTTCTTTATCCGCTTCAAGCTCGCTCCGTATCTCCTCAATGATCCCGCGCAGACCGAGTTTCAGAACCTTCGGATAGTCAAGAATCGTGTGCGAAAGCGCAACGGTCTTCCAGAGAAATACGGCCGCCCAGCGCTCGTCAAGCTGCTGGCAGACGGGCTCGTTATATTTCTCTCGCACGTATTCCCGGAAATTGCGGTGCGCCCAGAAGGGGAATATATAGGAGTTGAGCGTTTTTATATCTTCGTCCGATACCTTGCCGTAGGGGTTCAGCATACGCTCGTGCACGGTAAGGAGCTCGGCCCATATCATTGTTCCCTGCGCGTCCGGATACAGCGGCACGCCGACTTCCTTTGCTGTTGTGGTTCCGGCAAGCAGATCGCCCTTCCGGATGATAGGTTTGCGTTTTTCCATAAGATAACGCATAGCTTGTCCCTGCCGCTGCGCCGGCACCCACGGCGTGCCGTCCGGTTTTTTCTCAAAACCGTTCTCTCTGAAAAAGTCGGTGAGTATCTTTGCCCGCTCAATGCAAATTTCGGGAGTTCCCCTGCGGTGTACGTAAAGGAATTTCCGCAAACGGGGGTAGTCTTCAATTTTGTAGGCGGAAAGATAGGGATCGTCCGAAAGATATTTCACGCCCGGGTCAACGCTGTCGGCGCGCAGGAATTCCTTCGGTTTCCGGCTGCCGTTTGTTTCAGGCGTATCGCCCGCTATCTCTTTGCCCGAAGAAAGGCGCTCCTCTCGCTGTTTGCGCATTTTTTTGATCTGGCCGTTTTTCATGAGCACGGAGATCAGAAAATCGAAGGTCTCAATATACACCATGTTGCCGCTTGTGGTCATTTCGTGGCGCAGCACCATCAAAAGCACCTCGTTGGGCGGCAGAGTAGCGAGACGGACAAGCGCGTTCGTATCCTTGAGAATGATATGCGAAACGGTTCCTTCGGCGGTGTTTTTCACAAAACCCCTGCCGTTTTTAAACCACAGACTCTGCTGCACCGCGTCGTCTTCCGTTTCGATACTGATCGAAAAATCAAGCCAGCCGTCGCAGGTCCTGAGATAATCGTTGTTCTTTTTTACGTGTGTGAACTGGAACGCAAAATAATTCAGTACGGTGTTCGTGACCCGGTTCGCGATCACAGCCGCTGCTTTTTTATCCATTTCTCCTGCTCCTTCTACCTGCATCGTATTCCTTTTTGTGTAAATATCGTTTTGCACTGCGTTATTTTTTCAGGCGGCTGCCACCGGTCAAGCCCCTTGAGCTCCGGGGCGAGAGTTCGTCCGAGTTTTTCGTTTTTGCCATACCACGTGGGGTTATAAGGCAAAAGCTCGGTTTCGGTTATTCCGAGCGACAGGTATAGCCGCGCGATGGCTTCAAGGTTTTCATTCGTATCGGTAATACCCGGAACCAGCGGCGTGCGCGGCATAAACGAAAACCCCATCGTTTTCGAGTCCTGAAGCAGGCGCTCCAGATTTTCGAGGATCACGTCGTTATAAACGCCGCAGTACCGTTTGTGCTTTTCCCGGTCTATGATTTTTACGTCCATATACACGCCGGAGAGGTAGGGCAGGATCAGTGCTTTCACTTTTTCATAGCTGAACATGCCGCAGGTCTCCATGTGGACATGGACGCCCGCCTCGGAAAGCTGAGAGCACAGCGCGCCGGTCCATTCGGGGAACATCGTCGGCTCGCCGCCCGTTATCGTCACTCCGCCGCCGGAAACGTCGTAAAAAGGCTTGTCAGAAACGCATTTTTTTACTGTTTCTTCTATCGTCATTTCTTTGCCGATTTGCTGCAGCGCTTTCGGCGGGCAGCCTTCGGCGCAAAGAAAACATCCGCCGCAAAGCGTCCTGTCCACAATCCCCGGCCGTTCGGGGCCGGCTGCCTGTTTGGGGCAAACGTTTTTGCAGCTGCCGCAGCCGATGCAGTCGTCGGCGGAAACCATCAGCTCTGTTCCGGTCTTTTTGCTCTCCGGGTTATGGCACCAGATACAGTCTAA
>DBWC01000127.1 GCA_002308615.1 Clostridiales bacterium UBA1248 | reverse complement strand
AGAAAAGGAGATATTATTTATGGCAGTTTGGGGATTTGGGGCATATTACAGCGGTCAAGTTAAAAAGGACAAAACAATGGATTTCATAAAAGACGGATGCGCTTATGTCGGGTGGAGCGAAAAAGATGCACCTGCGCTGTATCGTATGCTTGATGTAATAAAAATCGGAGATATTGTTTATATAAAATCATATGTAAAGCGAAAAAAAGAATTGTCAATAAAAGCAGTAGGGATTGTAACCGATACGGATAAAACATATTCTGCTTATCTCGGCAAAGGAATAAAGGTTTTATGGAAAAAAAACTTTACAAAGTTTTCGATCGGTATTACACCGGAAATGTATCGTAATAATGTATTCAACAATACTTTGTATGAGGAATATAATAAAACTGTTATTGATAAAATAATAAAAGAATTGATTTGATTATCACTTTTGAAATGGCGGGCATAAAGCTCGCCTTTTTTTGTCGTTCTCGCGGCGCGCATTCGGGTGCCGGAGGGGGGTGGCGCCGAATGCGATGTTCCGACAGGGTCGGAACATAAAAAAGCAGCCGGTTTTCCGGCTGCTTTTGCAGTTTTGATCATTAGTTAGCTTTCTGTCTGAAATACGGGATGATCCTTGACGCCGCGTCGGAGATCTTCGCGTCGTTCATGAACGTTTCCATGTTATACAGTACGAGGATATGCGCGAGATCCGGGTCGGACAGATATTCGGAAAAATCCTTACTGCTCGTTCTTAAATCGAGGATTATTAGATCGAAATGTCTTGCTAAGAAAGGCACGATGCTGTTGCCGAAGCTGTCTTTTATAAGTATCATCTTCGGTCTTGATTCGCCGTTCTTTTCCACTATCGTAACGGCGTTGTTGCCGCCGTCGCCCGTGTCGTCGGAGCCGATGAATACGCCGTATTTATCGTTTATATCCCTGTATTTATCCTGATTGTAAAAGCCCTGCAGGACCGTCTTTTTGTCGCCGTTTATGATCGTCGTCGTGTAATCCGTGTCGCCGTCGTATCTGAACAGCTCTATGGTGTCCTTACCGCCGAAAGCGGCCCCGGCTTTTGCATACGTCGTACCGACGAACGACGTCGTATAAGTTTCTCTGCTGAACGTATCAAGCGCGTACGGCTCGATACCGTATGATCTTATTATCTCGCAATACGCGTAATAAGCGCCGAGCGACGTCCAGTGGTGATCCGTTTTGTAATAAACGTATTCGCCGCCTCTGAAATGTAGATTCAGCACATCCTTTAGATCTATGACGTTCAGACCGTCCGCCTGTACCTGATCGTTGTACGCGTTCCAGTAAACGCTTCTGTGCGTTTCATCCTCGGTCGGGAAGAGGGGGGGAAGTTTGCTTTCCGGAACAACGTCGATAGTCCTTCCGGCTACCGCGGTGCGCAGGTCTACGCTTTCCGGCAGACTTTGTTCTATGCCGGAGAGCAGATGGACGTTGTTTTTTATCGTCTCCGCGGCGTCCTCGTACGTTCTGTCGCGGAAAGTGCCGTCTTCATTCTGTACAACGCCGGATACGCTGTCTTTCTTTATAAGATATTCGCCCGCGAACAAAACGTCGTTGTTTTCCTGCTTCAGCATACCTATTTCAACGGCGGCTTTTACGACGCGAAGCTGATCGCGGAACGGGAACTGATCGGCGTAGTAATCGCCTATTTCATCCGAAAAAACCTTATAGCTGTCGCCGAGCTCGGCTACGTACGCTTTTTTCTCGTCCTCTGTCATGGTCATCAGCTTTAAGTCGCGCTGCAGATCACCTCCGATGCGGCTGAACGTTAAAGACGGCATCTGCGCGAGCGTGCGTTTTTCCGTTTCCGAGTACGTTTTATCGGGCAGGACGAAAAACATAATGCCGAAGAAGAGAATAAAGACGCAGAATGACGCGAGTATCGCAATATCCGTCTTTCTCGTTTTGCCCTTCATTTCAAGCTGACGGTCAAGCAGTATCTCCGCTTCCGGTTTCTGTTTCGGTTTTCTGACCGGGGCTTCAACTTTTATTTCATTGTTATCCATCGTATCCGCCTCCTAAAACCTGAAATACAAGAACGGGTTGAAGCTGCTGTCCACCATGTACGCGGTGCATACCGTTAACAGGACCACGCAGCCGACCGGCACGAGCACGCGCCATACCTTGCCGAGCTTGAATTCGTTGAAATACAGCTTGTAAAACAGCTTTTTCGGCAGCGGCGTGCAGGCGATCACGAGTATCGCTATGAATATGAGGTTGCGCAGTATCAGATACGCGTCCGCCGTGCTTGCAAATCCCGCGGCGTTCACACCGAACATATTCTTTAAGTACGCCCAGCCCTCGCTCGTGTTTTCAAACACGAATATGAGCCAGCCGAAAAGAACGATAAGCAGGGTGTATATGTGTCTTATAGCTTTAGGCACTTTTTGCAGCCATTTGAGCAGGAAGCCTTTTTCCATCATGAGGATAATGCCGTAGAAGACACCCCAGAGGATGTAGTTCCAGTAGGCTCCGTGCCATATGCCCGTGAGCATCCAGACTATAAACAGGTTCCTGTACGTTTTGAAAAGCGAGCAGCGCGAGCCGCCTAAGGGGAAATACACGTTGTCGCGGAACCAGGTTGATAACGACATATGCCATCTGCGCCAGAAGTCCGTTATCGAATCCGCTATATAAGGATAGTTGAAGTTTTCTAAGAATCTGAAGCCCATCATCTTGCCTAAGCCTATGGCCATATCCGAATACGCGGAGAAGTCAAAGTAAAGCTGAAGCGAATAGAAGATTATGCCGAGCCACGCGGCGACCACCGTGCGCTCTCCCATCGGAACGTCGCGTATGTTCGCCCAGAGCTGACCTACGACGTTTGCAAAGAGTATTTTTTTGCAAAGACCCGCCATGAACGTGCGTATGCCGGACGCAAAAAGATCGACAGTTTCTTTACGTTCGTTTAACGCGTCGTCAACGTCCTTGTATCTGACGATAGGACCGGCGATCAGCTGCGGGAAAAGCGTTACGTACGCGCCGAAGGACGTTATCTTCTTCTGCACGGACGCGTCTCCTCTGTAAACGTCAATAACGTAGGAAAGCGCCTGGAACGTGTAGAACGATATACCGATCGGCAGCGAAAGTCCGAGCAGCGGTATATTGACGCCGGGTATAAGATTTATTATGCTTCCCACGATAAAGTCGTAATACTTGAAGAAGCCGAGTATGGCGAGGTTTATTATGACGCTTATGATAAGCGCCGTTTTCGCCTTTTTCTTATCCGATCTGAATTTATCCACCAGAAAACCGCAGACGTAGTCCACGACTATGGTAAATATCATCAGAAACAGATAAATAGGCTCTCCCCAGCCGTAGAACACAAGGCTTATGATCAGAAGCCAGATGTTCCGTATCTTGCGCGGGAACAGATAATAAAATCCGATAGCCACGATAAGATAAAGGAACAGAAATTCAAGGGTTGAAAAGACCATATAAAACGTCTCTCCTTAATATCGTTTTTTTATTAGATCAATTATATAACATCTTTTGACCTAAATCAAGACATAAAATTATTTCGCCGTGTAAAATTTATGGGCGGGGATTTGTAGATACTGCACAAAATAAGACGTAATTTTGGATTTTGGTTTAAAATTGTGATTTTATGATTTTACGATTCTTTTTACACCGAAAAGCGGGCAAATAAAAAACGCGTTGATCTTCTCAACGCGTATACGGTTTATTTCAGCTGCGGCAGTATGCTTTCAAACCATTCGTCGGCGGCTTTCTTTTCCTCGTCCGAGGCTTTTTTGAACGACAGAAATTCCGGTTTTACGTAAAGCACGGTATCGAGGACGTTCGCTCCGCCGTCGCGCAGAAGCTTTATGAATTCCTTTGCCTCCGCCTCGGGTCTGTCCGTGTATAAGGCTATGTTTTTGACCGTGGCGGGCTTAAGGTTGACGCAGAAACGGCGCACCTCGTCCGGCAGCTTAGTCAGTTTTGACATACCGAGCACGAGCAGCTTTTCTTTATCGAGAGAATAATCCGGCGGGATCGTATCCGGCTTGTATTCGTCAGAATTCTTAGATAAATATTCCGCAAGATCGGACATTTTTTTCCTGCCCGAATAATAAATGACTCTCATTTTCATAGCAAAGAACTCCTTACCGTTTTTTCTCATTTTAGCACATAATATGCGTTTATTCTGCAATATATTGTAAATTTAACGTAATATAATGACGCCCGTGTCGCGCCGCTTTTCGTCATAAACGATAAAAAAGGCGCAAAACTGCTTTATATAATATGCAAAAGAATACTTGACAAAACGGATATGCGTGCATATAATGATTATAATAACAAACCGAGGTGATACATATGAAAAAATACAGAGCCGGCATAGTTGGCGCAACGGGAATGGTGGGTCAGAGATTCGCCGTTTTGCTTGATAAACATCCTTTCTTTACCGTAACGGCGATAGCCGCAAGCCCGAGAAGCGCAGGAAAAACGTATACGGAAGCGATTGACGGACGCTGGAAGCTCGATATACCGATGCCGAATTACATAAAGGATATGACCGTCATCGACGCAAACGATATAGACGCCATAAAGCCGCTTGTAGATTTCGTCTTCTGTGCGATAGATCTGCCCAAAGCCGAAGTGCGCGAGCTTGAGGAAAAATACGCGAAGGCGGAGATAATCGTCGTATCGAACAACTCCGCGTGCAGAGGTCTGCCGGACGTTCCGATGCTCATTCCCGAGATAAACCCGGAGCACACCGCTGTTATAGAAACGCAGAAAAAGCGCCTCGGCACAAAGCGCGGATATATAGCCGTAAAGCCGAACTGCTCCATACAGAGTTACGTTCCGCTCATAACGCCGCTTCTTGAATACGAGCCGTACGAAATGGTAGTCACCACGTATCAGGCCATCTCAGGCGCGGGCAAGACGTTTGCGCAGTGGCCCGAAATGATAGACAACGTTATACCGTACATAGGCGGAGAAGAAGAGAAGAGCGAAAAAGAGCCGCTCAAGATCTGGGGAAAGGTCGAAGACGGCGTCATAAAGAACGCGTCTCTTCCCGTCATAACTACGCAGTGCATAAGAGTGCCGGTCACAAACGGACATCTTGCCGCTGTTTTCGTAAAATTCAGAAAGAATCCGACAAAAGAGCAGATTTTAAAAGCCTGGGATGAATACGAGGGAGAGCCGCAGAGACTCAGGCTGCCTTCGGCTCCCGAAAAATTCCTTACCTATTTTGAAGAAGACAACCGTCCGCAGACAAAGCTCGACCGCGATATATACGGCGGCATGGGCGTGACCGCGGGCAGACTGAGAGAAGATACGGTCTACGACTGGAAGTTCATAGGCGTATCGCACAACACGCTGCGCGGCGCGGCGGGCGGCGCGGTGCTGTCGGCCGAATATCTTGCCGCAAAAGGCCTGCTTGATTAAAGAAAGGATAAAAGATGAAAAAAAGCGTATTATTATCCGTCGTCCTTGCCGCTGTACTGATCTTATCCGCGTGCGCCGGTGAGCCGGAGACGACCGCAAAAGATACGACAGAGACGGAAGCCGCCGTCACGGATACGGGGACGGCAGAAGAAACGGAAACCGAGCCTGCGACGGATACCGAAACTGACGCAGAAACTGTCCCCGCGACAGAAACGGAAGAGGAGACGACGGAGGCTGTGACGACGGAAGCGGAAGAACAGATCACCGCGGCTGATTTCGTTAAAACTCACGCCGGTTACTGGACTGAGAAGGAAAACGGAGAATTCATCCGCTTTTACGTGCAGGACGGCGAAGGCCGCGTATCGTTTGAAATGTGGGAAGCGGGCGGTCCTTTCCCGTCCGGCACGGTCAATGAAGTTGAAAAAACAGGCGAGGGAGCCTATACTCTGAAAATAACGGTAAGCGAACAGCCGGACGATCCGGAATCGTACGGAGAGGGCTGGGCGTCGTACGAATATACGATGCAGGTAACCGATAAAGACGTCGATCCCGTATCGATAGAGGCGACAGCTCCCAGTGGATCCGAGCCGAAAACGTATTATTTCCATACGGAGGCGGAAAATCCGTTTATAGGTCACGGCGACGATATGAAGGAAGCGTTTATAAGCGCCCATGAAGGTTACTGGAGCAACGAAAACGGAAACTTCTTCTATATCGGCTCCGATGAAGGCGGCAGGATCGCTTTCGCCGTATGGAACGCGGGCGGACCGTTTCCGTCCGGCGTGATCTCAGACGTCGCGCAGAACCCGGACGGCTCATATACCGTGACAGTCAATATCGACGCCATGGCCGGTAACGACGAAAACGACGGATGGGAAGCGCGGACGTATGAGTTCACCGTCACAGACCGCGGCACTGAGCCGGAAAGCATACTCGCGCAGCATCTGTACGACGACTCCGCTCTCATTTACCGCTATCATACGGAACCCGAATATCCGTTCCTGTAAATTTTTGAAAAAATAAGTCAAATTTTTTCGGAAATTGCAAAAAAGCTCTTTACAAACGCGCAATTCTGTGGTATACTCTGTACAGTAGATCTTTAAGCTCTCGGACGTGATCCGATTCGGTACGGAGATACCGGCAAGATTATACGCAATAAGCTGAAATTGTGGATTCCTGCCGTGTATCGGCGGGAATTTTTTATGGAACCTGTTTTAAAAGCGGAACTTATGGACGAGGCGGCGGTGCGCCGCGCGGTAACGCGTATCTCGCATGAAATAATTGAAAAAAACAAAGGTACGCGCGACGTTGTGCTCGTCGGCATACGCCGCCGCGGAATGCCGCTTTCACTTATGATAGCGGAAAATATAAATAAAATAGAAGGAGCAGCTGTGCCGTGCGGGGAGCTTGACATAAAATTTTACCGCGACGATATATCACCCGAGCACAAAGATCCCACGGTAACGCCGTCAAAGCTGCCCTTCGACGTTTTGGACAAGCGCGTGGTCATAGTTGACGACGTGATGTTCACCGGCAGGACGGCGCGCGCGGCGATAGAAGCGATATTCGCAATGGGGCGTCCGAGCTGCATACAGCTCGCGGTGCTGATCGACCGCGGTCACAGGGAGCTGCCCATACGCGCGGATTACGTGGGCAAAAACGTGCCGACGTCAAAATCGGAGATAATATCCGTACACGTCCCGGAATACGACGGGGAGCTTTGCGTAAAGCTTCTTCAGCGTACGTAACAAGTAAATCAGCCGGAAGTCCGGCTTAAAATAACGGAGGTTTATATGAAACTCACCTATGGCGTAAAGGACAAACCCGCGTTCGGTAAAGTCCTGTTATTCGCTCTTCAGCAATTACTTGCGATCCTTGCCGCAACGATAGCGGTACCTGCGATCATAGGAAACGGCATGTCGCAGTCGGCGGCTCTGTTCGGAGCCGGCGTCGGAACGCTTGTATATCTTCTGTTCACTAAATTCAGAAGCCCTGTCTTCCTCGGATCCTCGTTCGCCTTCCTCGGCTCGATGGCGGCGGCTTTCGCGGGCGGCGTATCCGCTTCCGCGGGTTACCTCGGACTTCTGATAGGCGCCGCGGCTGCGGGTCTCGTTTACGTCGTGATCGCGCTTATCGTCAAGCTTGCAGGCGTTAAATGGATAAATAAAATTATGCCCGCCGTCGTTATCGGCCCGACCGTTGCTATAATCGGTCTTTCGCTTGCCGGAAACGCCGTCGGCGATCTCTTCAAAGGTTCCTTCAGCACGACAAATACGTACGTTGCTCTTATCTGCGGTCTCGTAACGCTTATAGTTACGATGATTTGCTCGGTATTCGGCAAGAAAATGATGAAGATGATACCGTTCATCATCGGTATACTGGCAGGTTATCTGTGCGCGGCGTATTTCACGTTTATCGGAACGTACACCGGCGTTGATAGCCTTAAGGTCATAGATTTCTCATTGTTTGCAAATATGAAGTGGCTGCCTGAATTCACGTTCATTACGGCGTTCAGCGGCAATTACGATTTCGGCGATCTCGGAACGCTGGGCGCTTTCATAGGCAAGGTGCTTATAGCTTACGTTCCCGTTGCGTTCGTCGTATTCGCGGAACATCTCGCCGACCACAAGAACATCTCCTCGATAATCGAGCACGACCTGCTTGAAGATCCCGGCCTCTCCCGCACGCTTCTCGGCGACGGTATCGGTTCAGTAGCCGGCGCGTTCTTCGGCGGCTGCCCGAACACCACGTACGGTGAATCCATAGGCTGCGTAGCCATCTCCGGCAACGCTTCCGTCGTCACCATACTTGCAACTGCGATCATGGCGATAGTCGCGGCGTTCGTTGCTCCGTTCACAACGTTTCTGGCAACGATACCGAGCTGCGTAATGGGCGGCGTCTGCTTCGCTCTGTACGGCTTCATCGCGGTATCCGGTCTTAAGATGATACAGAAAGCAAATCTTGAAGACAACAAGAACCTTTTCACAGTCTCCGTTATACTTATAGCCGGCGTCGGCGGCATGGTCGTAAGCTTCGGCAAGATCGAGCTTACAAAGGTAGCCTGCGCGCTCATCCTCGGTATATTCACGAACTTCATACTCTCTCAGAGAGATAAAGATAAAGAAAAAGAAGAAAACGAAGTCGCAGAAGAAAAGCCCGATAAAGAAAAAGAAGAATAAAAAAATCGATCCGCGGAGCCGTCAAGGCTCGACCGGCATAAGGATGTTTTTCACCGCAAGTCCATGCGGTGAGTAAGTGCGCACTTAAAAACAGCAGGCTGAAATCAATATCAGTCTGCTTTTCATATTCAGCCGGTTTCATGAAGACGTTCGC
>DBWC01000057.1:15569-17119 GCA_002308615.1 Clostridiales bacterium UBA1248 | reverse complement strand
AACGGGGGGATGGTGGGGTTTGGGGCGGTCAAGGGGGCGGGGGAGCCCCAAATGTCGCCAAAAGGCGACACATATCGTCGCGAAGCGACACCTTAATTCTTAATCCTTTACCTTCCGTCCGCTTATTTCATATAATATAAATGCGGACGTTCCGCAATACAATACGGGAAACACATTATGAAACACAGATATTTCGCGTTCTCATCCCTTACATTCGCGTACAAGGGACAGGACGCGCTTGATAACACGGGTATAAGATCAAAGATAATAAGACTGTCCGGGGACGAGACGAAAAAGGGCTGCAGATACGGGATAGAGGTAAACGACAAAGACTATCCCGACGCTAAATACGCTTTGAACAGAGCCGGAGTGCCGTACACGGAGCCGCTTTGATATATTTTGACAACGCCGCTACGACTTATCCGAAGCCCGACTGCGTAAAAAAAGCCGTAGGATCCTTCATCGAGGACCGCTGCGGCAACCCCGGCAGGGGCGGACATATCATGGCTATGAAAGCGGCGGAAACGGTGTATGAGACCCGGAAAAAGCTCGGCTTGTTTTTCGGCGTGTCCGACCCGTCGCTCGTATGCTTTTCCGGCGGCTGCACGGAGGCGCTGAACACCGCGATCTTCGGTGTGCTGCGCCGGGGCGACAAGGTTATAACGAGCAACACAGAGCACAATTCCGTAAGGCGCCCGCTCATCGCCGCCGGGTGCGAGACTCTAACCTTTGACGCGCTTGCGAGCGACGGTGAAATACTCTCGCAGGTCGAAAAACTCATAAAATACGGTGCGAAAGCGCTCGTCTGCACGTGCGCGTCAAACGTATTTCCTTTATGTTTGCCGATAAAAGAGCTTGGAAAACTGTGTAAAGAAAACGGCGTGCTTTTCATAGCGGACGGCGCGCAGGCGGCGGGGCACTTTGATATCGACGTTATAAGAGATAACATAGATATTCTCTGCGTACCGGCGCACAAGGGGCTGTACGGCATACCCGGCTGCGGGGCGATGATCTTTTCGCCTATGTACGATACTGAAAGACACAGACCGCTTTTATACGGCGGCAGCGGCGTCAACTCACGTGAAGCCGATATGCCGTTATACCCGCCGGAGAAGTTTGAGGCGGGAACTCTGCCCACGGTCGCGATAGCCGCGCTTTCCGCCGGGTTGGACTTTGTTAACGGGGTCGGCATACCGGAAATCAGCAAAAGAGAACGTGCGATAAGCGGGCGGATATTGAACCGTCTGAAAAACAACGAAAACGTCGTTTTCTATAACGGCAAACCCGGCTCTCTTCTCTGCTTGAACATAAAAGGCGTACCGAGCGAAAAGACGGCAAAGATACTGAACGAATACGGAGTATGTGCGAGAGCCGGGCTTCACTGCTCGCCCGACGCGCATAAAATGACCGCGCCGGACGGCGCGGTCAGGATAAGTTTTTCTTATTTCAACACGATCGAAGAAGCTGACGCTTTTTGCGATGTTATTGAACTGATATCTTAATACTGATGTAATATCGTAAAAGAACTCCCTCAGTCAGCATAGCTGACA
>DBWC01000057.1:533-15472 GCA_002308615.1 Clostridiales bacterium UBA1248 | reverse complement strand
CAACGAAGTTGACGGAAGGAGTTTTTGAAAGCAGTATTATATTATCTTAAACAGCCGCTTTGCGTTTTCTTCCGTTATCCGCTCTATATGCTCGGGCGTGCTGCCTCTCGTCTCGGCTAAAACGTCGATTATATAGCGGATATAAAGGCTTTCGTTGCGCGATCCGCGGAGCGGTACGGGCGCCATATACGGCGAGTCTGTTTCGACCAGAAGCAACTCGTCCGGCACGGCTTTAGCCGCTTCTCTTACGGAGTTTGCGTTTTTGAACGTAACCGAGCCTGAAAACGAGACGTAATGGCCTTTACGGCAGAGCTGACGGACGGTCTCCGCGCTTTCTGAGCAGCTGTGGATAATCGCAACCCCTTTGAAATTGCGCAGACGCTCGAAAACGTCTCCGTGCGCTTCCCTGTCGTGTATTACGGCGGGAAGATCCAGTTTTTCGGCGAGTTCAAGCTGCGCATCAAAATACGGAAGCTGTTTTTCCTTCGGTGAAAAATCGTAGTGGTAGTCAAGCCCTATTTCACCTAAGGCTGCAGCGTCGTTATCCGATATTAAGCGCTGCAGCTCCGACAGACTTTCATCTAAAGATCTATACCTGTAACAATCGGACGGGTGTATGCCGAGCGCGGCATACATCCTTTCGTATTTTTTGCATAAATTCAGCGTTTCGGGTATATTTTCAAGGCACGTGGCGCAGTTCAAAATCCCCGATACGCCGCCCGAAAACTGTCTTTCTATGACTTCGGTTTGATCTTCTTCAAACTTTTTGTCGTCATAGTGAGCGTGGGTATCGAATATCATCAGCTTATTCTCTGACCGTTAGGCGTATCCGGGTCTAAGAACACGACTCTGACCGTGTCGCCCTCGGCGCTCGATGCCAAGACCATACCTTTTGACTCATAACCCATCATCATTCTCGGTTTTAAGTTTGCTACGACAATGACCTTTTTGCCGATAAGCTGTTCGGGCGTATAATACGCGGCGATACCGGACAGCACCTGTCTCTGCTCATAGCCTAAATCGAGCTTTAATTTATACAGCTTCTTTGACTTCGGCACCGGTTCACATTCAAGTATTTGCGCCGTTCGCATTTCAACTTTAACAAAGCTGTCAAATTCTATCTCCGGCTCGCCTTCGGGCTTCTTCGGCTCCTCGGGCTGATCCTTCTGTATCTCTTCAAGCACTTTCGCCTCGTCAAGACGGCTGAAAAGCGCTTCGCCTTCTGCTATAACTCTGCCCGCGGCAAGCCTGCCGAAGCTCTTTGTGCTTTCCATATCGTCGTCAGCTTCACCCAGCGCTTCAAGTATCTTTTCCGCGCTGTCCGGGATAGCGGGTTTGAGCGCGACGGCGCAGATTCGTATCGTTTCAAGCAGATTGTAGAGCACGGACTGCAGGCGTACTTTGCCTTCTTCTGTTTTTGCAAGTACCCACGGCGTCGTCTCGTCTATATACTTGTTTGCGCGGCGCAGCGCGGTGAATACGCTGTCAAGCGCGTCTGACACCATGAATTTGTCCATGAGTTCTCTGTATTTTGCTATGGATGTAATTACCGTTTCTTTAAGATCGCGGTCGAGGTCTGTCTCCTCCGACGGCGCGGGTATCACGCCGTCAAAATACTTGACCGTCATGGATTCCGTGCGCTTTACGAGGTTGCCTAAAATGTTTGCAAGGTCCGAATTATAGCGGCTTATAACGTTTTCATACGTTATCGTCCCGTCGCTTCCGTACGGCATTTCGGCTAAAGAATAGTAACGGCAGCCGTCGCGGCCGAAGAGTTTTATAAGATCGTCCGCGTATATGACGTTGCCGCGGGATTTTGACATTTTGTCAACGCCGGACAGAAGCCACGGATGCGCGAATATCTGCTTAGGCAGAGGCAGTCCCGCCGCCATTAAGAATATAGGCCAGTAAATGCTGTGGAAGCGGAGGATGTCTTTGCCGATGAAATGAACGTCCGCCGGCCAGTATTTTTTGAAAGTCTCGGGCTGATCGGGATTCTCGGGGTCGTATCCTAACGCCGTGATATAGTTTATAAGCGCGTCCATCCAGACGTACAAAACGTGCTTCGGGTCGTTTTTGACCGGGATGCCCCATTTGAAAGAGCTGCGCGTTACGCAGAGGTCCTGAAGTCCCGGCTTTAAGAAGTTGTTTACCATCTCTTTTTTGCGGGATTCCGGCAGGATGAATTCGGGGTTATCGTCGTAATACTTCATCAAAGCGTCGGCGTATTTGCTCATTTTGAAGAAGTACGCTTCTTCCTTTGCACGCACGACGGGTCTGCCGCATTCCGGGCATTTGCCGTCAACTACCTGAGTGTCGGTGAAAAACGTCTCGTCCGGTACGCAGTACCAGCCCTCATAAACGCTTTTGTAAATATCGCCCTGCTTTAAAAATTTGTCAAAGAGGTTTGCGGCGGCTTTCTCGTGATGAGCGTCCGTCGTCTTTATAAATACGTCGTACTGAGCGCCGACGGCGTCCCAGATACGCTTGACCTCGTTTGATACGCTGTCCGCGTATTCTTTGGGCGTCATCTTGCTTTCAGCGGCGTATTCTTCAATTTTGAGTCCGTGCTCGTCCGTGCCGGTAGAAAGATACGCGTCGTATCCGCAGAGCTGTTTATATCTTTTTATACAGTCTGCTAAAATTATATCGTATGTATTGCCGATATGGGGTTTTCTCGACGCATACGGTATGGCGGTAGTTAAATAATACTTAGGTTTCATCTTCTTTTTTCCTTTCGGGATTTTCAATATAATACAGATACTCGCCGACTTTGGCAAAGCTGAGCGTCATATACGGCAGCGTATACGCAAAGAACAGTACGCCGAAAGTCAAAACCGAGAGAAGTATCAAAGGTATAAACGAAAACAGCAAAGCAAAACAGCGCCAGATGCCGCAGAGCGCGGCGGACACGCTTTTTTTGTAAAGCGTCAATGCGCTTGCGCCTTTGTTTTCGTCGATTATATACGGCATGGGTACGAACAGCATCAAAAAGAATATACAGGCGAAAGCGGAGCACGACAGCACCGTCGTCTTTATAAGAAACGCCGTAAACAAACCTACGCCCGTTTGAGCGATATTTGAAAAAACGTACACCGCGGGCATTACGGACACGGTGAGCTCCGCCGCTAAAATAAGGTATAAAAACACCGTTTTTCTCGCGTTTTTCAAGCTGTTGAGGGGCAAAAGCATTGCGGAAAGCGACGCGTAATCCGGCGCTCCGGGTTCGCTGTCCGGCTCGTTTTTCATCTTACTTGCAAGATAATACGCGCCGAACGTAAACGATACGGCAAGAAACGAGAATATTATCATAAGTATGATATTGACCGTCGTCGACATCGTCACCGTCGCCTGTCTGCTTATGAAATCGGCAAAGAACAGCTCGACGAGCCCCGGCGTGTAAATCGTCATAAACAGAAATCCTCCGCTTACCGTGCCGCTGATAAAGTGGGATATGACCGCTTTATAGAAATTATCCGCGGCAAAAAGCGTTCTTCTTGCTTCAGACTTGAAGAATCTGTTCTGCTTTATGCTTTTTTGCGGCTGGTTTTCGTCAGCCCTGTAATCAAAAGCCGTATTGTCCTGTGTCATCGCGTTCTCCGTTTTTTTAAATTATTGACTGTTTAGCGGAAAAATATATCAGAATCGGATTATTTTTCCTTCCGCTACCGTCAAAAGCACGTTTTCTTTGTCCGTCAGTATCATATCGGCGCGTTTGCCCTCTTCTATCGAACCGGTCTTATCGTATATGCCGACCTGCTTTGCCGGGTTTGCCGTGGCGGTCAGCACCGCGTCCTCAAACGGGGCGCCCGTAGCTTTATAAAGATTTTTCAAGCCGTCGAAAATATTCGCGGTCGAGCCGGCTATCGCTCCGTCGTTGTTTGTCGCCTTTCCGTCCTTTACGTTTACCTGCATACCGGACAGATAATATACCCCGTCCTCCATATCCGCGGCGGCTATGGAATCGGATATTATGACGAATTTTTCACAGCCTATCGCGCGGTATGAAATATCGAGCACGGGCGCACAAACGTGGAACAGGTCGCAGATAAACTCCGCGTACGCTTTGCCGGACAGAGCCGCGCCGACGGTGCCGGGCTCTCTGTGCTTCAGCTCTCTCATGGCGTTATACGTATGCGTGAACGATACGCAGCCGAGGTCAAGCGCGCGCATTGCTTCGTCATATCTGCTGTCTGAATGGCCTATGCCGACGGTCGCGCCGTTTTTGATAAGCGTTTTTATGAACATATCCGCGCCTTCAAGCTCCGGGGCTACCGTAAAATGCGTTTTTTTGGGGTAAATGCGCTTCGTCAGTTCTTCCGCTTCGTTGCAGTAGAGCGGGCGGAGCTGCGAAATGACGTGACAGCCGGGGCGTTTCGGCGAAACGTACGGTCCCTCAACGTGTATGCCGTCCACGTTTATATCTGTTTTTGTGTTTTTTATGTTGTCTATCGCGGATAAAATATCGCCGTACGGCGCGGTCATAACGCACGGGAATACCGTAGTTATACCGTGTTTTAAATAGAGTTTAAAGCACTCGCTTATTTGCTCAGGCGCTGCGCTCATAAAATCGACGCCGCCTCTGCCGTGGGTGTGTACGTCTATAAGACCGGGCAGCAGATATTTGCCGTCCGCGTTTATATCTCCGTCTTTTTTATCCGATATTCCGGTTATTATACCGTTATCAAAATCAACGGAGCCGTCAAAAAACGCTCTTTTGTCCGTATCGTATACTTTTGCGTTATAGATCCTCATTTGTTTATCTCCGCGTAAACAGTTGATTTGGGCAGCCCTCTGTCCTTTGCCGCCGCTTTTATGGCGTCCATCTTTGTGTAGCCCTCGGCTATATATTTTTCAACGTGCTCCTGTACCGACATTTCAAATTCCGGCTCCGCTTTGTCCTCCGCGCCCTCAATTACGAGTACGAATTCTCCGCGAGGTTTGTTTTCCGTGTAAAACTCTATAGCTT
Source organism: Clostridiales bacterium UBA1248 (assembly GCA_002308615.1). GTDB lineage: Bacteria > Bacillota > Clostridia > Oscillospirales > CAG-272 > UBA1248. The sequence continues at coordinate 10,503 of DBWC01000057.1, read as the reverse complement.
CGGACAGCGTCATCTGATTTGCTTCTTCATTTATTTTCGTAAGCTCACGGCAGAAGGCGACGCGGCGGTCGCCGAAAGCTTCGTACAGGTCTTTTAAGGTATCGAGCAGATGATGTGGCGCCTCGTAGATAATAAGCGTGCGTTTTTCGCCTGAAAGCTCTTTTAAACGCGCCTTTTTCTGACCCTTCGCGTAGGTGAGGAAGCCCTCGAAGCAGAAGCGTTTTGTTGACAGACCGGACAGCGTAAGCGCGGTTATCGCGGCGCAGGCGCCGGGCAGGCTCGTTACTTTTATCCCGCGCTCACGGCACAGGACGACGAGATCCTCGCCGGGGTCGCTTATCGCGGGAGTTCCCGCGTCCGTCACGAGCGCGCACGATTCGCCGGCTTCTATACGGGAGACTATATACTCTCCCCTCTCGCGCTTGTTATGCTCAAAATAACTGACGAGCGGCTTTTTTATGCCGTATCTCTGCAGCAGCTTTGGCGTGTTGCGCGTGTCCTCCGCGGCTATGAAATCGACCTCCGACAAGACCTTGACGGCTCTGTAAGTTATGTCTTCAAGGTTTCCTATCGGCGTGGCGACGAGATAAAGCGTGGACGGCTCTACCTTGTTGCGTTCGCTCTGGTCTTTATTTTCCCATTCGTTAGTTTTTAAACTGCTCATTTCGTTAAATTTCTTATCCTGTCGCGGTACGCGGCGGCCTCTTCAAACCTAAGTTCCTTCGCCGCCTGCCGCATTTTTGCGGTGAGCTCTTCTATAAGCTTGCCGCGCTCGTTTTCGGTGAGCTTTTTATCGTGCTTTTCGGTCCTCTTCTTTTTGCCTTTATCGTCTTTTTCCGCTATTTCTATGACGTCGCGTACGGATTTGACGACGGAGTGCGGCGTTATGCCGTGTTCTTCGTTATATTTTTTCTGTATCGTTCTTCTGCGCTCCGTCTCGTCTATCGCTTTTTTCATGGACGCTGTGATCCTGTCCGCGTACATTATGACCTTGCCGTTTTCGTGTCTTGCGGCGCGGCCTATCGTCTGTATCAAAGATACTTCCGAACGTAAAAGCCCTTCTTTATCGGCGTCAAGTATCGCGACGAGCGATACCTCGGGCAGATCAAGTCCCTCTCGCAGCAGGTTTATGCCGACGAGCACGTCGTAGACGCCTAAGCGCAGATCGCGCAGTATTTCCGTGCGCTCCATAGTCTCGACCTCGTGGTGTATATACTGCACCTTTATGCCGTGGCTCTGTATATACTCGGTCAGGTCCTCCGCCATTTTGGTCGTGAGCGTGGTGACGAGCACGCGCTCGCCGCGCTCTGTTCTCTGCCTTATCTCGCCGAGCAAATCATCCACCTGACCCTCGATAGGTCTGACCTCGATCTCGGGGTCCGTAAGTCCCGTCGGTCTTATGAGCTGTTCGGAGACGGACGCGGAATGTTCTTTTTCGTATTCTCCGGGCGTGGCGGAGACGAATATAGCCTGATTTATCTTTTGCTCAAACTCCTCAAACACAAGCGGTCTGTTGTCGAAAGCGCTCGGTAAACGGAAGCCGTAATCTACTAAATTCTGTTTTCTCGCTCTGTCGCCCGCGCTCATACCGCGCACCTGCGGAAGCGTTGCGTGCGATTCGTCGACGAACAGCAGATAATCGTCCGGGAAATAGTCGAGCAGACAGTACGGAGTCGATCCCGGCGCTCTGCCCGCGAATATGCGCGAATAGTTTTCAACGCCGGAGCAGTAGCCTACCTCGGATATCATTTCAAGATCGTATTCCGTTCTTGTTCTTATCCTCTGCGCTTCGAGCAGCTTGCCCTGCGCTTCAAAGAATTCTACTCTCTCCTCCATCTCGTCGCGTATCTGATCGAGAGCGTTGAGACGCTTGTCGTCCGATATTGCGTAGTGTGACGCCGGGTATATCGCGGCGTACGAGAGGCGCCTCAAAACCGCGCCGGTTATGGAATTGATCTCCGAAATGCGGTCTATCTCGTCTCCGAAAAACTCGACGCGGAGCGCGTTTTCGCCCTCGCTTGCCGGGAACACCTCGACCGTATCGCCTCTGACTCTGAATTTATCGCGGACGAAATTTATGTCGTTGCGCTCATAGTTAATAGATACGAGCCTGCGCAGGAATTCGTTTCTTTCTATCTGCATACCGGGTCTTATCGATACCATAAGATCGCAGTATTCCGTAGGGTCTCCGAGGGAATAAATGCAGGAGACGGACGATACGATTATGACGTCGCGGCGTTCGAATAAAGACGACGTCGCGCTGTGGCGGAGCTTGTCTATCTCGTCGTTTATGAGCGAATCTTTTTCTATATACAAGTCTTTGCCGGGGATATAAGCCTCCGGCTGAAAATAATCGTAGTAGGATACGAAATAGCCTACGGCGTTTTCCGGGAAAAACTCGCGGAATTCAAGGCAAAGCTGCGCCGCAAGCGTTTTGTTGTGAGCCAGAACGAGCGTGGGGCGGTTTATCTTCTCTATTATATTCGCCATCGTAAACGTCTTGCCGGAGCCTGTGACGCCTAACAGCGTCTGCATACGGTCGCCGCGCAGGATGCCCTGACAAAGCTCTTCTATCGCCTGCGGCTGATCTCCGGTAGGCTTGTAATCCGATACGAGTTTGAATCTGTCCATAAGTCACACCGAATTGTTCAATATCATGCAGTATTTGTTTTCCGCTATGATAAAATGATCTATTAATTCTATCTCAAGCGTCTGCAGCGCCTCTTTTATGTTCTTTGTGACGAGCAGATCGTCCGGCGACGGGATAGCGATACCCGACGGGTGATTATGCGCTATAACGACAGACGCGGCGCGTTTGCGAAGCGCCAACTCAGCCATTTTGCGCACGCTTACGGCGGCGGAGCTGACGGAGCCCTCATGCACCTTTTCAACGCTTATTATGCAGCGCTTGTTGTCGAGCAGCAGCATATAGACCGTTTCCTTTGTCACGCCGACGTATTTTCTTATGAAGAATTCGCCTATATCGTAAAGCGTTGCAAGCTCTTTTCTCTGCATTATCTTATTGCTTTGATAGTATCTCGCCGCTTCCGGCAAAAGCTTCAGATACGTCGCGGTATGATCCGACACGCCCTCCACCTCGATAAGTTCGTTATAATCCGCGTCAAGCACGGCGGAAAAACTGCCGAATCTGTCAAGCAGGCGGTGAGCTATGGGATTTGTATCAACTCTCGGTATGGTATAAAATAACAGAAGCTCAAGCGCGTTTATCTCGTTGAAATTATCAAGCCCGTCCGATAAAAATCTCTGTTTGAGCCTGCCTCTGTGCCCTTCCGCCATTTATGACGCTCCTTTCGGTTTATTGCTGGTCCTGCGCTTTGACGTCCTTTTTTACGTAACCTATGAGCTTTACGTCGTCACGGTTATATACCTTCGGCGCGGCGTCCGGCGTTTGCGACAGCTGCACCTTTACAAGTCCCTGCAGCGGTATCGTCTCAACGACCACACCGTCTCCGTCGTCCGTCCTGACAAGAGAATCGACCTTGGGCGTTTTTCTTATCTCTTCCTCGTACGTCTCGTGCTCATAGCGCAGGCAGCACATAAGTCTGCCGCAGGTGCCGGATATTTTGGCAGTGTTGAGCGACAGGTTCTGCTCCTTTGCCATTTTTATCGAGACCTGACCGAAATCCTCCAAAAACGTGTGACAGCAGACGGGTCTGCCGCAGACGCCTAATCCGCCTATCAGCTTTGCCTCGTCTCTTATGCCTATCTGACGCAGCTCTATCCTCGTTCTGAACACGGACGCCAGGTCTTTAACGAGATCTCTGAAGTCAACGCGCTGTTCCGAGGTAAAATAGAAAAGCATTTTAGAGTTGTCAAACGTGTATTCGACCTCTATGAGCTTCATATCGAGCCCGTGCGCCTCTATCATCTCCTCACAGATCTTGAACGCCTCAACTTCTTTCAGATCGTTTTCACGCTTATGCTCGTCGTCCTCTGCGGTCGCTATGCGTATGACGCTTTTGAGCGGACTTATGATCTGCTCCGCTCCGACCTTCATATCCGTGAACGCCGCCGAGCCGTATTCGAGACCGCGCGCGGTCTCTACGATGACGTTATCGCCGGCTTTGAGCTCTAAATCTCCCGGATCGAAATAGTATATCTTTCCGCCGTCCTTGAAGCGTACACCGGCTACGGTCACGTATTCGGCCTCGGTGATCTCCTGCGGTTTTTCATAGAAGCTCTCCGGCAAAACAAAGCACGGAGGCTCGTATTCGGACGCCGGCTTTTTCGGTTTTTCCGCTTCCTTTTCCGGGGCGGCGACGACCGTTTTCTGCATATGCATAAAATGCCGTTTATGTTTTCTGTCGTTCACTTTTTTTCTTTCCTTTCATTGCGGTGATAGGCGTTTTCACGCCCGCATTTCATAAATCAGCCGGCACCGCGCCGGATGAAGTTTTAACGCCTAATAGGCTGAATCAAATGCCGCGCGTGCGGCTATTCATTCCGCGTATGCGGAAATTCATTCATTATGAATTGCCTGACGGCATGAATTGCCCTGACGGGCATTATATCAAGTGTGCGTCCCACAGCCTTGACGAAAATTCCGTCGCGGCAAGCGCGGGGTTCAGCGGTACGTCGGATATGCTCAAAAGCTCCGATATAACGTCGTTTGCCTTCATAAGCGCCTTATCCGATATGTGGAGCGAATACTCCTCCGCTTCTTCGTTTGACGTAAAATACACGGTATGAGACGACGCGCCCGTTTTATACGCCGTAACGTCGCGCAGAGCGCTTTGGATCAGCGCGTAGATCCGGCACAGCTCGTCCGTTTTTTTGACGTTTTTCTGATGTATATTTATAAAGCTCAGCTTGTCCGAGCCGGGCGAAAGCAGGGCTTTTATAAGCTTGTCCGCTATCTGACGCAGCTTGACCGCTTCCGCTCCGTCCACGTATATACGCATCGCTTCTCCGGCGGAGCCGTCTGCAAGGGCTATCGCGTTTTCTCTTTTTTCGTCGTCCGGTATGCCTTTTTTATCAAGCGCTTCTCTCATTTGCGCGCGGTCAAGCCGCTCCGTCCTTACGGTGAGCGCTCTTGATCTGATCGTCGGCAGAAGAGTCGACGCGTCGGTCGTAAGAATAAAGAAATACACGTTTTCCGGCGGTTCCTCAAACAGCTTCAAAAACGCGTTCTGCGCGCTCCTGTTCATTTTCTCGCCCTCTTCGATAACGTAAGCCTTGAACGGCAGATCGGCGGGCATAAGCCCCACGCTGTCGTAAATACCGCGTATAAGATCGACGGTAAGCTCCGTTTTGCCCTCCGCCGCTCTGATGTAATAAACGTCGACGCACACGCCGGCGTCAAGACGGACACAGCATCCGCATTTTCCGCACGGCGCGTTATCATCCTCGCACGCCATTGCTTTCAAAAGCTCTTTTACGAGCGTGTGTCTGCCGCTGCCGGATGAGCCTTCGATAATATATGCGTGGCTCACGTATCCGCCGGATAAAGCGGATATGAAATATTCCTTTGCGTGATCGCAGCCGACCAGATCAATGCGGTACTTTTTCAAAGCAATACGTCCTCATCATATTTATCAATATATTATAATCTATATAAAGAATTATGTTGTTACGGGTTTGTTTCCTACTTTTGAATTTATCATCATTTTTCTCATTTTTTTATGATTTGATTTTATTTTGCGCATCACGGCAATAATAAGCCAAAAAAGAAAGGAAAAAGTATTATGGAATTAAAAAACAGCAAAACGATGCAAAATCTGGTAAACTCCTTTGCCGGTGAGTGCCAGGCGCACGTAAGATACAAATTCATGGCGTACGGCGCGAAAATGAAAAAGCTGTACGAGGTGGAGTGCGCGTTAAACGAGATATCAAAAAACGAGTTTTATCACGCGCGAATGTTCTACACCGCGATACAGAACGCAGACGGCAATATAATTAATAATCTGAACGTGAACGCCGGTTATCCGTTCAAGGAAAAATGGGATCTTTTGCAGAATTTAGAGCTTGCCGCCGGGACCGAATACGACGAGAGCGTAAAAATATACGCGGAATACGCAAAGACCGCGCACGAGGAAGGCTTCTGCAACGAAGCCAAACTGTTTGAGCTTGTCGGATCGGTCGAGCACTGTCACATGATGCAGCTGAACAATATAAGGATACAGTTAAGCGAAGGTACGATGTACAGCCGCGGAACGCCGACAAAATGGAAATGCGGTAACTGCGGACACGAGCAGGAGACGGAGGAAGCGCCCGGCGTCTGCCCGTTATGCGATTCCGAGCAGGGATACGTCAAGCTTATGCTCCCGGATAATTAAGAATAACGGCGTCCGACAAACGGACGCCGTTTTTTTACCGTATTTTTCGTTTCAGGCTAAGATATATCCCGATGACTATCATCGAAATAAGCGACACGGTGAAAAGTATCCCCGCCGCCGTGTCTCCCACAAGCGGCTCTTCTTGATTTGAATTTTCCGCGGTAAAATGCATTGCCATATGAAGCAAAAAATGTATTATGCCGCAGAATACCGCGCTGTCTGTGCTTAAATGCAGCTGTATGACGAAAAATCCTATTATCACGGCCGTCAGTATCCACAGATAAGGCGACCAGTGATCTTCTCTTACAACGGCGCCGTACGCCGCCGAAAACAACAGCATAATAATGATGCCCGGCGTTTTCATATTGCTTATATGTATAAGAAGTATGCAGCCGAGAGTACAGACGACGAAGTCCTCCGCAAACGCGGATAAAAGCATATAAAGGATCTGCACCGCGCCGTCTTTTGCCGTCATAGCGTCGTCCGGCAGATAAAAGAAAGCGGTGATAAGCAAAGCAATCGGTATCAGAGCGAAAACGACGTTTTTCCCTATTTTTTTGACCAGACCTTTTCCTTTATGTCTGAATATAAAAACGGAGGCGGACGCTATGATAAGCGCGTTGAGCGTCATCTCGGCGGGCTTGAACGGCCCGCATTCGTAAAAGAACGCATGATCCAGTTTTCTGCATACAAACGTAAGTACGACCAAAAGCACCGCGGCGGTGATATATGCCGCGGTGCTTCCTGTCTTGCTTTTAGCCGTAGATACGCCGTTCATTTATTTACGATCCCTGATTTACTCCGAGCGCGTTTGCAAGCTTGATCGTCGGCATTGACTGTACGATAACTTTTCCGGGTCCCTTGACGGACGTATTGAAGAAGCCTTCGCCGCCTAAAAGTTTGTTTTTTGCTCCCGGTACCGATACTATGTCCATACTGCAGGTCGCGTCCATCATTGCGAGATAGCCCGTGGCGAGTATCTTCTGCTCGCCGGCGGCAAGCTCGAATTCAACGGCGTGACCGTCTATTTCAAGAAACGCTATACCGTCGCCCGAAAGCTCCTGCATGATGAAGCCCTCGCCGCCGAATATGCCGGCGCCGATCTTTCTCTGAAAATATACGGACAGCGTAACGCCCGTTTCGCAAGCCAAAAACGCTCTTTTCTGAACGATTATGGGTTTATCCGGCGTTATTCTGACCGCGCGGATCGCACCCGGAAAGCTTGACGCAAAGGATATGCTTCCCGCGCCGCCTTCCGCGGTATAACGGTTCTGAAACAGAGATTCACCGGAAAAGAGACGTCCTATAGCCTTTCCAGCGCCTCCGCTGACAGTTTCCATTTTCATATTCGGCGTCATCCAGCTCATGCCGCCGCTTTCCGTGATCAGCTGCTCTCCGGCTTCAAGATCACACGTTACGACCGGGAACGGTTCTCCCTCGATTCTGTACTTCATTGTAAATCCTCCTTTTTGTTTCTTGTAAGATCTTTTACCCACCTGTGTTTTCTGAAATGGAGCATTACCCAGGGTATTTTTCCTATTTCGTCAATACAGGTGAAAATATACACAATATAGATATGCCAGCCGAAAACGAACGCGCTCAAAAACGAAAGCGGCACCGCTATCCCCCACATCGAGACGGCGAGGCTGTACATATCGAATTTCGTGTCGCCTCCGGCGGCAAACACGCCGTTTATGACGATCGTATTTATGCATCTGCCTATCATGTAAACGGCCATTATGATCATCATACCGACCAGATTTTTGCGCGCCGTCTCCGTAAGCTGCGCTATTATCAGCGTCAGCGGGATGAGCGCGATTATTATCACCGCCGTTATAAGTCCGCATATAACGGATATGACAAGCAGTTTGTCGCCATATTCCCTGCCCTTCTGCAGATTGCCTTTACCAAGCTCGTTCCCGACGATTATACCGCCGCCGGCGGCTATGCCGTTGCAGGCGCAGCACATAAGGTCGCGCACAACGGATGAGACCGAGTTTGCCGCCGCCGCGTCGCCGCCTAAATGTCCCATGACGGACGTATACGACGTAAAGCCGACGCCCCATAATAAAGACGCGCCGAGCACGGGCAGACAGCATTTGCGGAAATCCGACTGCAAAAGCTTATCACGGAAAAACAGCCGTCTTAAATTCGGCTTTATAAAGCTTTTACCGAATGACACGCCTACCGCGAATATAAGCTCGACCACTCTTGCCGTAAGCGTTGCCGCCGCCGCGCCCTTTACACCCATTGGCGTTATGCCGAAATATCCGAAGATAAGCACGGCGTTAAGGCCTATGTTGAGCGCCACGGCGCCGGAGCTGATCACCGCGCTGACCGTCGCGTGCCCGCTTATCCTCATTATTGACAGATAGCATTGCGATATTCCCGTCAAAAGATACGACCAGCCGGCGATCCTTAAGTATTCCGCTCCGTTTGCGACGAGCAGCTCGTCATGCGCGAAAGCCAGCATAAGATACTGCGGAAAAAACGTGCATCCGACAAAAAACAGAACGGATACGGCGGCGTTTATGCGCAGCATCAGGCAAAAAATATCGTTTATCGTCTTCTTATCGCCCTTGCCCCAGTACTGTGCGCCGAGTATGACTCCGGCGGACGTCACTGACGACAGCACCATATTCTGTATGAACTGTATCTGCGCCGCAAGAGACACGCCGGACATGGCGTTTTGATCGAGCCTGCCGAGCATGAACGCATCCGCCGCGGCGACAGCTGCGAGCATAAGGCTCTGAAACGCGAGCGGCAGCGTCAGAACGATCAGTTTTTTATAAAATTCTCTTTTTTCTGTTTTGTTCATTTTGATCGGTTAATCACTTGTTTTATTTCATTATAAATATTTTTTCCTCATTTGTCAAGTATTTACTTGACATTATTCGTTTAATATTATATAATACGCACGGAGGTAAAGATTATGGCTTTAATAAATTTGGATTTTTACAGTGAAGCTCTCGGTATGCAGAGCGAGGTGCTGGTGGTCATGCCGCAGCAAAGAAGTCTCGGCGAGATAGGAATAACAAACAACGCAAACGGCAGTAAGTTCAAGGTGTTGTACCTTCTGCACGGGCTGTCTGACGACCAGACGATCTGGATGCGCCGCACGAGCATTGAAAGATACTCGTCTTATTACGGCGTATGCGTCGTAATGCCCAACGGTCACAGAAGCTTTTACACCGATATGAAATACGGGCAGGATTATTATAAATACATAACGAAAGAACTGCCCATGCGTATCGGCGAGTTTTTAAACAATATATCGGACAAGCGTGAGGACACGTTCATAGCGGGGCTTTCGATGGGCGGCTACGGCGCGATCCGCAACGGCCTGAAGTATTGCGAAACCTTCGGCGGCATCATCGGGCTGTCCTCGGCGCTGCACATGTTCGAGGAGGAAGAACAGCCCGGGATCGTGGATTACGACGCCATCGGCCTCGGCCCGCTGGAGAAGACCCGGAATTCCGACAAGAACCCACGCGTACTGATCGAGCGGCTGAAGGCCTCCGGAGCTCCGCTGCCCCGGGTGTACCTGGCCTGCGGCACGGAGGACGGGCTGTTGGAATCGAACCGGATCTACAGAGATCTGTTCCGCGGCGCGGGCTTTGATCTGACCTATTACGAAGGCCCCGGCGGCCACGAGTGGGATTTCTGGGACGACC
>DBWC01000057.1:256-383 GCA_002308615.1 Clostridiales bacterium UBA1248 | reverse complement strand
TCCACTGGCTGAACCGGCCATAGACGTCGTAGAACCGGTTGTACAGGTTCTCGGCGTCGTCCAGCACGTATTTGTCCGCATCCTTGTCGTAGCTGTACGCTCCGGAGGCCAGCTGGTCCCGGGCGTA
>DBWC01000057.1:0-160 GCA_002308615.1 Clostridiales bacterium UBA1248 | reverse complement strand
CCGAACTGCTCGTCCGCCAGCGCGTTCTCCGCGTCGCCGGGATACAGGTTATAGGTGATCTGCTGTCCGCTTTCGTCGGTGTATCCGCCCTGGTACTCCGTCCACTGGCACGCGAACAACAGGTAATCGAACGAGGCGTTCACGTCGGCGATCACGCCGT
>DBWC01000078.1:7250-9468 GCA_002308615.1 Clostridiales bacterium UBA1248 | reverse complement strand
TCTGTACGCGTCCTGCATAAGATAATACGCTATCTTCGGCGCTCCGTACCAGTCCACTATAGACCACGACGCGCCGGGGTAGTTGTCGTTCAGCTTGTATATCACGTTTGCGGAATTGTACGGCGCTTTTATGCGCTGATTTATCGCAAGCGGATAATCAGCCTGCGCCTGCGATAACTGCGAGCCGATTATCATTCCGTCAAGCGTTTCCTCATCCGTAAACAGCGACGCGTAATACGCGTGCGTGTCTATATCGTATCCGTGCGGTGTGGGCTGCCAGTTGTAGAAGCCGTTGAACGTGGCCGTGTGATACGCTATCGAATTCTTATTCGTTATCGGCCACTGCGAAAGCTCCTCTTCCGTCGCAAACTTTTCTATTGACTGTCTGTTCATCATCGCGCCCAGGCCGTACTCGTGCATATTGAGATAATTGCCGCTCGTATACTGCTTTATGTAGTATTCCGGCGTATTACCCGACCACCAGATATGGTCGTGTCTGATATTAGCCGCGGCGAGACCTCCGTCCTGTCTCCAGAAATCGCGCGTGCCGTCCGTCTCATACGTCAGCTTGCCCATATTATTCATAACGGTATCGGAATACGGCGCTTCTCCCTCGTTTCCTCCGCCCCATACGGCAAGCGAAGGACGGTTGCGCAGACGTTTTGCTCCGAGCACCACAGTTTCGTAAAGCACGTCTGCCGGCTGCGTCTTACTGCTGTCCCAGCAGCAAGGCCATTCCTGATACACACATATACCGTATTCGTCGCACAGATCGTAGAATTCATCCGTTTCCACAAGTCCGCCGCCCCATGCGCGTAAGAAGTTTATCCCCGCGTCGTGCGCTCTTGAAAGTATCCTGTCGTAGTCTTCCCTACTGAATCTCATCATGGCGTCGATCGTGCACCAGCCGGCGCCTTTCATATACGTCTTCACTCCGTTTATCACGAACTGACGGTTATACGCGGAGCTTGATTCTCCGTTCGGGAACGGCGCGTAATCGAGCTGTCTTATTCCGAATTCAGATTCCGTATACGACGATGTTCCGTCAGATGCTTTGAAATACGTTTTAAGCGTATAAAGATACTGTTCTCCGTATCCGTTAGGCCACCACAGATGCGCGTCCGGTACGTCCGCTCTGTATCGCAGCAGTATTTGTCCCGTTCCGTTTACCGTTTTTGTAAAGTACGACGCTGTTCCGCTGAAATTCTTCGGTACTATCTCCACGGTAAGCGTGCCTTTTACGGCTCCGTTATCTTTATGGATAAGATCTATCGCCAGATCCACCGTACCCTTTTCATAATCCGTCGTGGTTATGAAAGGACTGTCGAGCGACACGGTCGGCTCGTCCTTTATGCTTACCGACTGCCATATACCGAGGGGATACAGCTTTGCGTAATGCCAGCCGTAGCTGCAGTTGAACACCACCGTTTTCGTATAGTCCTTTGCAGGCTTCAAATGCACTACGAGTATATTCTCTCCTTTTTTCACCGTATCCGTCACGTCTATATACGGTCCTCCGAACATACCCTCGTGCGTTCCTATTTTCACTCCGTTCAGATAAAAGTCCGCGACGTTGCAGACGCCTTCAAAGCATAGCTTTACGTTATTCCCTTTTCCCTCGTACTTAAACGTTCTTTTCAGGTACCAGTTCTTTTCTCCGTATTTATTAGCGGTCTTCATATTATCGCCTTTATACGGATCGTCTATAACGCCGGCTTCCATAAGCGCGGTATGTATGCTTCCCGGGACGTTTGCGTTTATCGCGCCGTCCCAGCCTTCGCCCTTTATCAAATTTGACACGCTTCCTTTATCCGTCATCTTCCACGCACCGTTCAGATCCAGCACGTAGTTATCCTCTTTTATTTCCGGCACTCCGCCCGTTTTCAGCTCCGCAGCCTCCGGCTCGATACTGAACACGCTCGCTTCGTTTTTGTAGTATTTTTTTTGCTCATATTCAGCCATATCCGCCGCGTACACGGTATGCGCCGCGCTCAAAAGCCCCGGCAGAATGAAAACCGCACCCAATAAAAACGCTCCCGCCTTCTTTATTCTTTCCGTTAATCTTATACTTTTTCCCATCTTTTCAGTTCCCTTTCTCATTCTGTTTCTTATCCTATCATATTTACCGCGGGTTGTCAATATTTTATAAAAAACAGAGTCTGTTAATAATGACAAAAAGCACGGTAAAACGTGCTCAGAGCGAAGACAAACTCCCTCA
>DBWC01000078.1:0-7182 GCA_002308615.1 Clostridiales bacterium UBA1248 | reverse complement strand
TTAAATGCTTTGTCTGCAAATTGAGCACAGTAAAACGTGCCTTTTATCATTTCGTTATTTATTTCTTACACACTGCAAAAACAGCGCCGCAAGGTCGGGATCGAACTGCGTCCCGCTGCATTCCTCTATTATTTTCTGCGCTTCGTCTTCCGGTATCGGTTTTTTATACACGCGCTCCGAAACAAGAGCGTCGTATACGTCGCAGAGCGCCATTATACGCGCTTCAAGCGGTATTTCTTCTCCTTTGAGACCGTCCGGATAGCCTGTTCCGTCAAACCGCTCGTGATGATATTTCGCTATATTGCAGGCGACCTCGTAGTAGTCCTCCTCTTCGACGTCCTTCATCGTCTTTTCTATTATCTCCGCTCCGTATACCGTATGCTTTTTCATAATCGCATACTCTTCCGGCGTTAGCTTGCCGGGCTTGTTCAGTATGGCGTCCGGGATCTTTATCTTTCCTATATCGTGCATCGGCGCGGCTATGATTATGTTGTCGTAATACTCGCTTCTTTCGTGCGAATATCTTTGTTGACTTTTCATTTTTTCAATAAGCGAACAAACGTAATCCTCCGTACGCGCTATGTGCCCGCCGGTGCTCTCGTCGCGTTCCTCAACGACCGTTGCCATTGACGAGATGATGCTTTTCTGGATCGACTCTATTCTTACGCCCTGGTATATCTCACGTATGTTTCTTATAGAGATGAAGCCGTATAAAACCATACCTATGACGCAGAACGTCACAAGATTTATTATGTCAAGATAAAACGCTTCCGGCGATTTGAACAGTCGTGAAACGATAAGATATATCAAAGACTCTGTCACCATAAAGGAATACATTCTTATGAGTCTGTCGTCTATGCTGAGCGGCAAAAGCGCTATGAATACCACTATGCTCGTTGCCGGTATGGCGTAGTTCGTCGTCTGTGCGCTTAAGATGCCTGCGTACGTACACACGAGCATCAACTGCCCGTAGCACAGAAACGTGGCAAGCACTATGCTTTCAGATCTTTCCGTAACGCGGCTCAGTACGTAAATGATTACGCTTCCCACGATAAGTATAAAATACGGAAGCCACGTTGAAGATTTTGAAATAAGAGAATAAACAAGAAACAACGCGCCCATAAACATTGAAAGGACCGACGTTATTTTCAGTATCTTTCTGTTTCTTTGCCAGACAAGGTGGTTTATACGCATAAATTCATCAAACGATAAACCCCCGCTTAAAAACAGATTTTTCAGGTTTCTTTTTTTCATATGTCTTTTCATTAAAAAATGTGATCCCGCCGCGGTCTTTTTGCAGGCGGTCATACGCAGCTCCCGTAATGCAGGATATGCATATCGGCATATAACTAAAAACGAAAAATGAAGCAGAACTTACGGATCGCGCCGTATGCGCTTATTTAAGCCCTCTCATCCACCTTATCGAAAGCGGTATCCATTCGGCGACGGCGTCGTTTATCATCTGTGGGAATCCCACGGACGTTTCCTCCTCCGCCAAAGCGAGACCGTGCGGGCCGTGCGGCCAGATATGTACCTCGAGCTCTACGCCCGCCGCCGCGACCTTTTCAGCCATACGGATGGAGTTTATGATCGGGACGGCGTTGTCGTCCGCGGTGGACCAGATGAAGCATGGCGCGGTCTGCGCTCCGACGTGAAGCTCTACGGAAAATCTTTCAAATTCTTCCTTTGTCGGCTCCGGCTTGCCTATGATATTAACCATACTCGGTCTGTGCGAGCCCTCGACGGCTGATATGACGGGATACGCCAAAACCGTGCCCGTGGGCTTGTTTATGCCCTCCGGAAAACCCTCTCCGAGCTTTTCTTTGAGCCACGGAGCGCACCAGAACGTGCCGAGCGAGGCGCAGAGATGTCCGCCCGCGGAAAAACCGACGGCGAAAACTCTATCCGGGTTTATATTGAATTCCTTTGCGTTTTCGCGTATGTATTTCATAGCGTAAGACGCCTCGATAAGCGGCATGAATCCTCCGGCTTTTTCAGCGCATGAATAGCGCAGGCAGAACACGTTCATACCGGCGGCGAGATATTTTTTAACTATCGGTTCCGCTTCTCTGTCCGAACACATGGCGTATGCGCCGCCCGGCAGAACGAGCATCGCGTCACGCACGTAATTCGGCATTTCCGGAGATTCCTCGCAGATATAGCAGGTAAGTCTGCCGTTTTCACAAATCTTTACATCAAAAACTCTCATTTTTCTTTCCTCTTTATAATAAATCTTCTATGGAATCCAAAACCATATCCGGGTACTGCTCTTTTGTAAGCGAGGCAAGCTCGCTTTTTTTCGTCTCGCCGGACAGCACGAGCACCGCCGTCATACCGGAATTTTTGCCGAGCGCTATGTCGGTATAAAGCCTGTCGCCGAAAATGCAGGCGTCTTTTGCCTGTACGCCGGTATATGAGAATATCATCTCAGCCGTGTCCGCGTACGGCTTGCCGAAAAAGCGCGGTTTTACGCCCGTTGACGCGGTTATCGCCGCGGCTATAGCGCCGCTGTCCGGTATAAACCCGTCCTCAGTCGGACAGTTGAAATCCGGATGCGTGCAGAGGTATTCCGCGCCGCCGCGTATGAGCGTGCATGCCCTCTCCAGCTTTTTATACGTCAGCTCCGTGTCAAAGCTGCTGACGACTATATCCGCATCGTCCGAAAGCGTTATACCCGCCTCCTCAAAGCTTGACTGCAAAAGCTTTGTGCCGAGCAGATACACGCTTTTGCCCACGCGTTTTTCCTTTAAAAATCTGATGGTGACGTCTCCGGACGTCATTATTTCATCGTCCCGCGGCTCAAATCCCATACGCGTTAAGCGTTTGAGATAAAACTCCGGAGACTTTGACGCGTTGTTTGTAAAAAACAGCACGCGCCTGCCCTCACCGCGCAGTCTTTTTATGTATTCGACGGCAAACGGAAATACGTTTTCTCCCAAATATATCGTGCCGTCCATATCGAAAACGTACAGTTTTTTATCTATTTTCATTCTGCATATCCGCCAAAAGCGCCGCGCCGATGACCGTCGCGTACTGCGAGTTTTCGGGAATTATATAGTTTTCCGCGAATATATCGTTCAATTCGCTGAATTTCGGTCCGCATTGCGGTATCGTCGTCAGATTGCCGGTCAGAACGATATCGGACACGCCGCAGGAGCGCGCCGCGAAGCGCGCTATCATACCGGCGGTCTCAAATACCATGTTGAGCAGGCCTGCGGCAAGATCGCCGCGCGTCGCCAGGTCGTCCACTTTGCCGAAGTTTGCCGCGGTCAGATTTGCGGGAAGACCGAAATCCTTATCCGTCATTTCCTTGATCTGAAGATCTACCTTGCCGACGTCGCCCGAGGCGGCGAGCTCTACTATCGAATCTATATTGCTTACGCCGCCAAGCAGTTTTTTGGACAAACCCATTACCGTACCGCCGCCGACGCCGGTACCGCCGAGATACTCAAACGAGTATTTCCCGTCAGTGTAATCTCCGTACGTTATGGACGTGCCGGTGCCCATGCTGACTATAACGGCTTTTTTAAGGCGCGACAGATACAGGCCGCCCAGGCCCACGCATTCAAATTCCTTGACGTGCTCGCAGGCAAGTCCGTATATGGGATTTTTGATCATCGTTGATCCGACGCCGGTTATCATGACCTTTTCTATATCGGAAATACCGAGCCCGTTCTCGCTCGTGAATTTGCCGAAAGCTCCGTAAACGCTCGTCACCGGGTCCGTCGCACGGACGAACATCGGGTGCATGAGCTTTTTTCCGCGGCCGAAACCGACTATTTTCGTAGTGCTTCCGCCTACGTCTATACCGACGATAACTCTCATTGTTTTCTCCTTATTCAGAAACAGATGTTTATAAATATCTATTGTAATATTATCATACACAGTTAGATTTGTCAAGTATTATATTATAAAACCGGTCAAATTGTGTTTCATTTGATACATATTTTTAAACTTTCATCGTTTCTTATTGACAAATACGGAAAACGAATATATAATGCTGATGAAATATATGTTTCATATGAAACATTTTACGAGGTTGCCGATGCAAAACTCAAATATAATTGAAAAACTGAAAAGCACGCCTTTATTTGCTGAAGTTGAGGACAAAGCGCTGTCGCACGCCGTATCTCAGTCAAAGCTGTGCGAGTATGAAAAGGGCGCTCTTATAACGTCGGAGAAGCCGGCACTGTTCGCCGTACTGCGCGGCTCCGTCTGCGTTTACCGCAGGGAAGGCGGGCAGAACGTGCTGCTTAACACGATAAAGGACACGGGCGTGTTCGGCGCGGCGCAGCTGTTCTGCGGCGAGGCGGCGTTTTCATCCGTCAAAGCCTCTTCCTCCTGCAGCTGCCTTCAGATACCTAAGGACGCCGTGTGCGAGCTTTTAAAAAACGACTTTGCGTTTACGGAGAATTACGTTGCGTTTTTATCGGACAGGATAAGGTTTTTAAACAAAAAGATCGCGTCCTTCACCGCCGGAAACGGCGAAAAAACGCTTGCCGGTTATTTACTGTCGCTTTGTCCGGAGGACGGGGTCGTACAGCTGAATCAGAATATGTCGCGTCTCGCCTCGTCTCTCAATCTCAGCCGTCCGACGCTTTACCGCGCGTTTATCTCCTTGTCGGACCGGGGAATAATAGAGAAAAACGGAAAAGAAATAAAGATAAAATCAGTTGAAAAACTGAAAAACATATAAAAAGAGGTATAAAAAATGAAAAAAACATTATCACTTATCTTATCGCTCATCATGCTCCTTACCGTTCTGACGCTTGCGTCGTGCCAAACGGTTAGCGACGATACAACGACGGCGGCGCAGACCTCGCCCGAAACGACGGCGGCTGACGCGACCGAAGCCGATACGACCGACGCCGTGACGGAAGAGCCGGAAGCGACGCCCGACCGGATCAGAGTTTTCACGCTCATGGGTCCGACCGGAATGGGCATGGCGAAGCTCATATCAGACGACAAAAACGGAACTTCACAGCAGGATTACACGTTTACGGTAGCCTCGGCGCCCGATCAAATCTCGGCTGAGGTCATAAAAGGCAGCTTTGAGATAGCCGCCGTTCCGGTAAACTTAGCGTCCGTTCTCTACAACAAGACGGAAGGCAAGATAAAACTCGCGGGAGTCAACACGTTAGGCGTTTTATACGTGCTTGAAAACGGAGATACGATAAACTCCGCAGCCGACTTGAAAGGCAAAACGATATACGCGACGGGCCAGGGTTCCAACCCCGAATACACTCTGCGCTATATCTTAACGAAAAACAACATAGATCCCGATAAAGACGTCACTATCGAATATCTGGCGGAGCACGCAGAGCTTGCAGCGCAGATGGTGTCCGGCAGCGTGACTCTCGGAATGCTTCCCGAGCCGAACGTAACGAGCGTTATGGTACAGAACGGCGACGTAAGGATAGCTCTCGATTTAAGCAAGGAATGGAAGGAAGTATCCGGCACCGAGCTCGTCCAGGGCTGTATAATAGTAAACGCGGAATTTGCGGAAAAATATCCGGCGGCGCTTCAGAAATTCCTTGATGAATATAAAGCGTCCGTTGATTTCGTCAACTCGAACGTCGACGAGGCGTCGGCTCTGATCGAGGAAGCCGGAATCGTACCGAAGGCGGCGATAGCGAAGAAAGCCATACCGAACTGCAACATCGTTCTTATCACCGGCGAGGAGATGAAAGCTCCCGTCGCCGCGATGCTTGACGTTCTTTACACCGCCGAAGCCAAATCCGTAGGCGGCAAACTGCCCGACGACGGCTTCTATTACACGGGCAAATGAAAAAGCGGGTGCGCCTGCCCGCCCCGCTCCGCGCCCTTATAGTATTCGTATTCTGGGTCGGAGTCTGGTGGATAATCTCCGCGATTGTCGGCAAGGAGGTGCTCATACCCTCCCCGCCGGTCGTCGCCGCGCACCTTTTCGGTCTGCTTAAAACGTCGGATTTCTATCTGTCCGTTGGCTTATCCGTCCTGCGCATCACCGCGGGCTTTGCGGCGGCGGTTCTCCTCGGGATAATAACCGGCGTGGTATGCGCGGTATCAAAACCGGTCGACGCTCTGCTCTCCCCGCTTTTCAGCGTTATCAAAGCAACGCCCGTGGCGTCGTTTATAATACTCGCGCTCGTATGGATAAATAAAGAGCTGATCCCTGTCTTCATCTCCGCTTTGATGGTTTTGCCCGTAATTCACGGAAACGTGCGCGAGGGCGTGATCTCAACAGACAAAGAACTGCTTGAGATGGCGAAAATATTCGGCTTTTCAAAAAAGCAGAAGCTAACCCGAATATATCTGCCGTCCGTTTCTCCGTATCTTGCCGCGGGCGTAAAAACGTGCCTCGGTCTTGCGTGGAAGGCCGGCGTCGCGTCCGAGGTGCTCTGCTTTGCCGCGTATTCGATAGGAAACAAGCTTTATCAGTCTAAGGTCTATCTTGAAACTGCGGATATGTTCGCCTGGACGGCGACGGTAATAGCTATAAGCATAATTATTGAAAAACTGCTTATGTCGTTTGTGAATATCAAAAAGAAGAAAAAGAGATATGATAACAGTAAAAAACCTGAAAAAGTCGTTTGACGACAAGGTCGTATTCGACGGATTCGATCTGCGCCTTCCGGACACGGGAGCGTATTTCATAAGCGGTCCGTCGGGCAGCGGTAAAACGACGCTTTTCCGCATCATATCCGGGCTTGACACGGATTACGGCGGATTTGTTGAATACGACGGCGTGATCTCGTACGTTTTCCAGGAAAACCGTCTTATCCCCTCGCTTACTGCGTACGAAAACGTGTTTGAGGTCTGTTTCGATAAAGAAAAAGCGCTCTATCTGCTCGACCGCGTCGGGCTGTCGGAAGACGCCGCAAATTATCCGTCAGAGCTTTCCGGCGGTATGAACAGACGCGTCGCGATAGCGCGGGCTCTCGCTTTCAAGCACGATATTTTACTGCTCGACGAGCCGTTTTCCGCGCTTGACGAAGAGATAAAAAGCAGCGTCATAGAGCTTATAAAAGAGCTTGAAAAAGACCGCCTCATCCTGCTTATAAGCCATGACGAGACTGAAGCGGAAGCGCTCGGATGTACGCGCATATCGTTTTGATCAAAATACAAAACCGCCGCCGTGTTTTTGCACGGCGTGATAAGGAAGTATTTTGGAATTTCTTTGCCGCGCCGAAAATGAAGACG
>DBWC01000131.1:1133-12769 GCA_002308615.1 Clostridiales bacterium UBA1248 | reverse complement strand
GCGTCGGCGCGTTTTCGGACGCGGCGAAAAAACTGTACGAAAGCGGAACGTACGAGCTTATTATAGATGAAGCAAAAAACGGCAAACCTCTGCTCGGCATTTGCCTCGGTATGCAGCTTTTGTTTGAGAAAAGCTACGAATACGGCGAGCATACCGGTTTAGGGCTGATAAAAGGCTCTGTAAAGCCGATAAGCGAATTCATACCGTCCGGATACAAGATACCTCATATAGGCTGGAACGGTCTGATATTCAAAAAGGAAACGCCGATATTTAAATATATAAGCAACGGCGACCACGTTTATTTCGTACACAGCTATCACGCCTGCGAATGTGACGTCGCGACTACGGCGATAACGGAATACGGCGGATATCTTACCGCGTCCGTGCAGGATAAAAACGTTTTCGGCTGCCAGTTCCACCCGGAAAAAAGCGGCGACGTCGGACTTAAAATACTAAAAGCGTTTACGGAGATCTGAAAATGAAATTATTTCCGGCAATAGATCTTTATAACGGAGCCGCGGTGCGGCTTCTGCACGGTGATTACAATAAAATGACCGTTTACTCAAATTCTCCTCTGCTCGTTGCGCTCGATTTTAAATCGTGCGGCGCGGACGCCGTCCACATAGTCGACCTTGAAGGCGCAAGAGACGGCACTACGCCGAATTTTGAAACTGTTATAAAAATAAAAAACGAAAGCGGGCTTTTCTGCGAGATAGGCGGCGGCGTGCGCAGTATGCAGGTCATTGAAAAATACCTTGACGCCGGGCTCGATCGCGTGATCTTAGGCACCTCCGCTTTGAACGACACAAATTTACTGTTAAGAGCGCTTGACAGATACGGCGACAGAATAGCCGTCGGTGCGGATATAAAAAACGGAAAGATCGCCGTCAAGGGCTGGCTTGAATCGTCAGACGTTGATATATACACGTTCTGCGATAAGATGCAGGAATACGGCGTCAAAACGCTTATCTGCACGGATATAAGCACGGACGGGGCGCTGAAGGGCGCGAACAGAGCGCTTTATAAGGAGCTTACAAACAAGTACTGCATGAACATAACGGCGTCCGGCGGCGTTTCGACGCTTGAAGATATAGCGGAGCTGAAAGCCTGCGGCTGTTACGGCGCGATAATAGGCCGCGCGTATTACGAGAAGAAAATAGATTTACGAAAGGCGGCAAAGATATCAAAATGATAACAAAAAGAATAATCCCCTGCCTTGACGTGCGCGACGGCAAAGTCGTCAAGGGCAAAAATTTTGAAGGGCTGCAAAACGTCGCCTCCCCGGTCGAGCTTGCAGAGTATTACAGCAAGGCGGGCGCTGACGAGCTTGTATTTTACGATATCACCGCGTCTGCGGAAGGCAGAAGCCTTTTCACGGATGTGTTAAAAGAAACGGCGTCAAAGGTGTTTATCCCCATGACGGTCGGCGGCGCCATAAACAGCGTTTTTGATTTTGACAGGGTGCTCAAATGCGGCGCGGACAAGGTGTCCGTCAACTCCGGCGCGATAAAAGATCCGTCGCTCATACCGCAGGCGGCAAAGCTGTACGGCGACCAGTGCGTCGTTTTGTCCGTAGATATAAAGCGCGTTGACGGAAAATTCACGGTATTTTCCAAGGGCGGAAGGATAAACACCGGCATGGACGCGATAGAATGGATAAAACAGGGCGTTGCAAACGGCGCGGGCGAGATAGTCGTAAACTCGATAGACACGGACGGCGTAAAAAACGGGTTTGATTTAGAGATGCTCTCCGCTGTATGCGACGCGGTCTCCGTTCCGGTCATAGCGTCCGGCGGCGCGGGTTGTTACGACGATTTTATAACGCTTTTCAAAGCTCTGCCTAAGGTAGACGCCGGGCTCGCCGCCTCCGTCTTCCACTTCGGCGAGGTGGATATAATGAAATTAAAGCGAAAAATGAAAGATAACGGTATAGAGGTAAGGTTATGATAAATATTGAAGAACTGAAATTCGATGAAAAAGGGCTTATCCCGGCGATTGTATATAACGCGACGACCAAGCGCATTCTGACGCTCGCGTATATGAATAAGGAAAGCCTGCAGATATCACTTGAAAAGGGTTTGACGTGCTTTTATTCACGATCAAGGCAAACTCTTTGGTTAAAGGGCGAGACGAGCGGGAATTATCAGCATATCGTATCGATCACCGCGGACTGCGATAAGGACGCGCTTGCCGTAGGCGTTATACCGGACGGACCGGCGTGTCATCTCGGCACAGAATCCTGCTTTGAATATCCGTTATACAAAGCGGACGATATGACCGAATTTTCGTACGAGGGTCTGTTTGAGCTTATAAAAGGCAGAAAAACCGAGAAAAAAGAAGGCTCTTATACCACGTATCTTTTTGAAAAAGGGCTTGACAAGATCCTAAAAAAGGTCGGTGAGGAAAGCACCGAGGTCATAATCGCCGCGAAGGACAAGGACAAAAAAGAGACCGTCTATGAAATAGCCGATCTGTGTTATCACGTAATGGTACTCATGGTCGAGGCGAGTATAACGGTAGACGATATTACAAAAGAGCTCGCCTCCCGCCACGTTATAGACCACAAGGTAAAGCAGGAGAAAATGGCGTCGGACAACGATAATTAAGATAAAAAAGTGCTTTCTATGATGAAAGCACTTTTTTTATTCCCAGCCTCCGGTGAACATATTGCGCACCCAGACCATGTATTCGCGCGTAAGGCTTTGCAGAAGTCTGAAGCCGAACGGCATTTTCGCGGGTGAGGCTGACAGATCATAATCAAGCTGATGCGCCTGCTTCAATATCCTCTTTATATGGAAATCGTTTGATACGGCGGATATTTTCTTATCCTCAAGCCCTCTCTGCTTTATAAGCTCCATCGAATATCTGATGTTCGTTATCGTAGACGTGGACCTGTCTTCGATTATGAGGCGGTCTTCGTTTATGCCTTTATTTAACAGATACGCGCGCATGGACTCCGCCTCGGATATTTCTTCGTCTTTTCCCTGCCCTCCCGATAAAACCGCGACGGAGTCCGGATTTCTTTCCAAAAGCTCGTACGCTTTGTCAAGCCGCTTCTGCAGAGCGTACGACGGCGTGTAACCGTAGGTCTTACAGCCGAAAACTATAAACACGTCCGCTTCCTCCGCAACGCTGCCGGGCGACAGTATATAACACGAAAACGCGATGAACGAAAGCGAATATACAAGTCCTATGCTTATATAAATCCATTTCAGAATTTCATACACCGTCGGAAAACGGGCTTCCGCGAATTTTCCGAAAAAGATACAGAATAATATAGGTAAAATTATACACGCCAATACTATCGGCGCGAGCGGCAGCGCGTTGTGACGGCTGATGCAGAGATATACCGTGTAGTTTACAAACGCTATACCCGCGCCGCAAATTGTCAGAATTATCTGTATTCTGCTCATTTTACGCCCAGCACCTCTTTTGCCTTCTGCTCCGTCATATCCTCGTAAAGCATAAGATGACTTATCGCACGGTCTTTTACCGGCATTTTCATAAGCTCGTTAAACGTGTCGCCTTTTTTGCCGTATTTTTCATCGTATACGGCCGGTTTGCGTTTTGAGGCGTTTTTGTATATCTGTGCAAGCAAAAGCTCTTTGTCTTTGCTGTCAACGCCGGTAAAAGTCTTTTTGCCCGTTACCTCAAAAAACGCGTCGGAGACCGCCTCCGCGGCGACGTTGTCCGCGCAGGTCAGAACGTATGCGAATCTGTACATATCGTCTCCGTATTTGTTAAGCAGGAATACGGCTCTTTCATCATTCAGCATATAAGATCTCCGCTTTACGCCTTATTTCAATTTCATTTCCGTCGTATATCAACGTGTACCGGCAGAATCCGTGTATATGGGTGTCACTCGGACACTCCCAGTATACTGTGTTGTTTTTATAGGTTTTCTTCAGGTTCGAATAATACGTATAAACTCGGCTGTCGCCGTTTTTTATGCCGTAAACGTATCCGGCGGGCATATTGATAACGTCTATACCCGCGATAAAGGTATATTTATCATTTTCCGGGTCCTCGAACATTTCAAGCACGGGCGCTTTTTCTTCATATCTGCAAAGCATATAGATAAGCGTGTCCGCTCTTATTCCGGACAACGAGATTTTGCTTCCGTTATCAAAAACCACACTTGTGCCGTACAACGTGTTATCCGTTTCACTGCCGTTCCCGGCTCCGGCGTACGTCACGCTGCCGTCCTCAGACCTTACCGTCAGCGTGAAATCAGGTTCTACCGTCGAAAACGGATACACGCTGCCCGACGCTCTTAATCCGCATACGCAGCCCGACATATCTATTATATACCCGCTTATCTCCTCGTAAGCGGTCACTGTATACTGTTTAACACCGTCCGGCGCTTTTATTATCACAGATGATGAAGCAAGATCACCGGCGGATAAAATTATGACCTCTTCCGTACCGATTACCGATATTTCGCGGTGTCCGAGCATCAGATCTGAAAGATAGCTGTTTATATGCCCGTATTCCGGCAGGTCAAGGCCGAGCCCGGTAAACAGCCTGGGCGTCTCGCTTATATCTTCACGAAGAAGCGGCAGATATTTTATATCAAACGGACGCGACGGGTATACCGTATCCGCGCGGTCTTTTATATACAAAAGCTCTGAGGTGAATTCCGGTTCAATATTCACCGGAGAAACAAACGCCGAAAGACTTCCGCCAAGCTCGTTTGAATAAACTATACCGACGGACATTGCGGATCCTATTTTTATCGTGACCACCATATACGAGCGATTCGTGCTGAAAAAGGATCTGTCAAAATACGGCGTATCGCCCGTTTCCGGCAGATAGCATACGTTCAGGGGCGTGCCTCTGTACGTTTTATAAATATTGTCCTCGTACGCAGTTCCGTACACCTCGTACATAACGGATGATAAAACGCTGCCGCTATCGTACACCGCTTCTCCGGTCTTAACGCCCTCTCCGATTATGATCATGGTGTCGCCAGTCTGATTTCCCGTCACGTACATCGGGAAAAACCACTGCAGATTGTATCTGTTGATTATCTCGCATACTGTGCGTCTGCCGCATAAACCGCTGTTTTTATCGTACGGCGGTAGCGAATACGGATAATCGCATAACGATACGATCTCAAGATCTGACGAGTTGCTAAAGCCGCCGTCCGCGTTTTTCGTATAAACCGGATCGTACATAAAGTTTTCTTCACCCGTGAATTCTATTATCGCGTTATTGATTTTGAATCTCGCGGACTCGACGGTTTCGATACCGATATAATTGACGCTTGCGTTTATGCCGACGCTTCGTATGGGCAGGCCTTCCTTCGTTTCAGACGCGGTCAGATCGCCCGCGGGCAGAGTATATTTGCCGTAGATAACGGGAAGTCCGGTTTCAAATCTTATCTTATATACGTTTGCAGTCGCGGACGCAAGGTAGTTTTTTGCAATCCTGTAGCCTTCAACGCCGCCGTATATGCCGTACGTGCCCGTTTCAAAACCGTTTTTATCCCTTAAGCTGGACGTTTTCGTTATATCTCTGTTTACGGGAAGCGTCAGAAGATACTCAAACGTGCCGTTTTTGGCGGCGAGAAGGATTATCTCATCTGAGGAAACGCCGTTATGATAATATCCGTTCATCTCGTCTTCTTTTATCTTCATTTGTTCTTTTATTTCCTGCAAAGCGTCGTCCGAATACAGGCTTATGCTTTTGGTGAATTTGACACAGCCCGGCTCGTAAAACGCGAAAAGCGTTCTGCACAGCTCATCCGCCGTCGGTTCAGCCTCGCCGAAATAACCGTAAAGCGCGCTCAGATCATCGTTTACGACGATGCTGTCGTTATACGGCGTCATAAATCTGATCGTGTCTTTGAATACGTCGTAGTGAAAATCGTTTTCGTAAAGCGGGGTGAAAATATAATACCCGTCGTCTCCGTACGGCGCGGCCGTATCCGCCGTCGTTTCGGTCTCCGGTGCGGTCGCGGTCTCGTACGTCGTATCGATCTCGACTGCCGTCGTGCCGTCGGCTGCGGGCTTGTTATTTGCGTTATTTATAACGGCGGAAACTGAAACTATGAGCGCGACAAAAACTACCGCAGAGATAACGGCGATCAACGCAAGCCTTCTGCTTTTCTTTTTCTCCGTTTTCTCCTCGGCGCATCTTATTCTTTTCTCTGTTTCCGCTCTTACGTCTTTCGGCAATATGATATTCGTAAGATCGAGAATATACTGTATCTTGTTCAAAATGCCGCCTCGCCTGTTTGATCGTATTTATTATACATCATATTTATAAAAATGTAAAGTGAAAAATGTTAATGAGTGACATTATATGACAATAAAGTTGGTTTAACGGTGATAAAATGCATTTGAAAAGTGAAAGGGGGCGATATCCTATTGTTCGGTATAAACACAAAACAGAAAAAAGCGGTACAAAGGCTTGCTGAATATGAAAACAAGCTGCGTATATATGAAAACGAGCTGAAACGGCAGGGCGACGCCTGCCGCATACATATGCTGAATCCGTCGCGCATATGCCCCAACCCGAATCAGCCGAGAAAGAGCTTTGACCAGGCTGAGCTTCAAAGCCTTGCGGACAGCATAAAACGGTACGGGATAATACAGCCTATAACGGTAAGACGGATATCAGACGAAAATTCACCGTTCGGCGGGCTTTACGAGCTTATAGCCGGGGAGAGGCGGCTGCGCGCCGCGCGGATGCTCGATCTATCGTACGTGCCGTGCATAATAATAGAAGCGGACAGGCAGGAATCCGCAAAGCTGGCTCTTGTGGAAAACCTGCAGCGTCACGGACTCGGTTTTTTTGAGGAGGCGGAAGCTATCGATTCGCTTATCAAAAAATACGGCGTAAAGCAGCAGGACGTTGCCGGAATGCTTTCGGTTTCGCAGTCTTATATAGCAAACAAGCTAAGACTGTTAAGGCTTGATCAGGAGGAGCGGGAGCTCGTGGAAAATTCCGGGCTGACCGAACGCCACGTTCGCGCCGCGCTGAAAGCGCAGTCGCCGGAGGCGCGCAAAAAAATACTGCAGACCGCCGCCGCGCGCTCGCTTAACGTCAGACAGACGGAACAGTACGTAATGGAGATGTACAATGAAAAAAAGCCGCCCGCCTCGACCGAAAAGATAGTTATCAAGGACATACGTCTGTTTTTGAACACTATAGACAAAGCCGTAAGCATAGTAAGGCAGGCGGGTATCCCCATTGAAAGCAGCCGCAGCGACGGCGACGGGATGATAGAGGTAAAAATCAGAGTGCCGGCAAATAAAACGTAAAGGGCGATCAGACGATCACCCCTGCCTTTTATATTTTCTCGTACGTTTCAACGTTCAACACGAATATCGTGGCGCCGCCGACTACCGTTTCTTCGGCTACGCTCTGATCTGAAAGTCCGCGTCCGAACGAGCTTGAGGACGGAGCCACGCGCTTTCTCGTTGCGCAGTGCTTTTTTAATATCTCCTTTATTTCGCCTACGCGGTCCGCCTCCGTTCCTATAAGGAGCGTGGTATTGCCGACCATTAAAAATCCGCCGGTCGTGGATAATTTAGTTACAAAGAAGCCCTCTTTAGTAAGAGCAGACGTTGCGTTCACGCTGTCGTCGTTAGGTACTACCGCTAAAACAAGTTTCATTATTTTTCTCCTTTAAAGATCGATATTTATTTTGAGCCAGCTCTTTTTATCGAGCTTCGTTATATCCGGTATCTCGTATCTGTTGTCGTCGCTGTCACGGAAAAGAACGCGGCCGTCATACAGATTTTTTATATCGGAATGACGGTTTCTTATATCGAATTCCCGTATCCCGTAATTCGTATCCACCTTGTATTTCAAAAGTCCGTTCTTTTCTTTTCTGTCGAGTATCGCCGTTATTTTCGGTATCATATAATACTCGTCAAGGCATTTTTCAAGCGCCTGACGCGATTCCGGCAGGATATGATCAAGGTCTCTTATAATAGCGACCTCCTTCATATCCCTGTCTATCAGCGTTATATACTTTGTAAGACCCGACAGAGGAAACAGACGGCGCGGCTCAAGGTCGGTAAATACGCGCCCGTCGTACATCTGCATATCGACTCTTGCAAATTCTCTGTACGTTATTTTCGCCTCGTCGGCGTTAATATATAATCTTTCCGACATATTACCACCTCATTCAAAATGCTCTTCTTCTTTTTGCTGACGTACCTGCTCGGACATCGACTGTATCTGTATCAGACGGTAGAACTTGCCTTTCAGCGCCATAAGCTCGTCGTGGCTTCCGCATTCTATTATGCGCCCTTTGTCTACGACCACGATTTTATTAGCCTTGCGCAGAGTTGAAAGTCTGTGCGCTATCATGATAGTCGTTCTGCCGTATATCAGCCGCTCTATCGCTTCCTGTATCTGATTTTCTGTCTCCGAGTCAACGGACGCCGTCGCCTCGTCAAATACAAGGATGCTCGGGTTTTTGAGTACCGCGCGGGCTATAGATATTCTCTGCCGCTCGCCGCCGGAAAGACCGACGCCGCGCTCGCCGAGCATGGAATCGTAGCCGTCCGGCTGCAGTATTATGAAATCGTGCGCGTTTGCGACGTCAGCCGCGTTGATGACCTGTTCTATATGCGCGTCCGGCACGCCGTAGGCGATATTGTTGAATATCGTGTCGGAGAACATCATCGGCTCCTGCTGGACGTAGCCTATTTTGCTTCTGTAATAGCCCATGTCTATGTCTTTTATGTTCTGACCGTCGAGCAGTATCTCGCCGTCGTAATTATCGTAAAAGCGCATAAGCAGATTTATCAAGGTCGATTTGCCGGAGCCCGTCGTTCCGACAATGCCGACGATGTCGCCCGGCTCAATCGTCAGGTTTATGTCGGACAGCGTTTTTTTGGCGCGGTCAAAGCTGAAATTGACGTTTCTGAATTCGATCTTTCCTTCTATCTTCTCCGGGCAGTTGCCGTGACCGAAATCGGGCTCCGGCTCCGCGTCAAGTATATCGAGCACGCGCTCAGCGGACGAAAGCGCTCCCTGATAGCTGTCGGACAGATACGCAAAGAAGTTTATCGGTCCGTAGAACATCGAAACGTAGCTTAAAAAAGCTACGAGAAGACCCGGTGTAAGCCCGCCGAAGCCTTTGATTACCCACGTGCCGCCGACACCCCAGATCAGAAGCGAGCCGCACGTTATCACAAAGCTGACTATCGCCGGGAACGTTGTGGTTATCTTTGCGGAGCTGACGTCCACCTTATACCATTCGTCGTTGTATTTTTTGAATCTCTCGGTAGCTCTTTTCTCGCCGGCAAACGATTTTACGACGCGCACACACGGTATCGTATCGGTCAAAACCGACGAAACGGCAGCCCATCGCTTCCATATCCTTCTGTAGAACGGCGCGATCTTACGGCTGAAATACTTTGCGCCGAGCACCACGATCGGCACCGGGCATAAAGCCAGAAGCGACAGCTTCCAGTCTTTTAAGAACATTATGATTACAATACCGACGAGCATGAAAAGCTGAACGATTATCTCCTGCGAGATACGCAGAGCGAACGCCTGGAGATTGTTCGTATCGCCGGAGATGCGGTTTATGACGGAGCCGGTGGAGGTCTTGTCATAGAACTTCATCGGCAGATGCTGCGCTTTTTCGTAAACGTCGTTTCTCATATAGCGGACTATCCTGTCGCCCGCTATACGCAGCATATATCCGCGGGAAGCGTTAAGCAGCGTGCCGATTATGTACGAGCCCAAAAGGATAAGAACTATGGTTATAAGGTCGCCTTCCTTTTTGTTGGGCAGAACGTCGTCAACGAGCCTCTGCGTCAGGGACGGCGGCAAAAGCGCCAACGCCGTGCTCATCATCGACATTATAAGCGCGATTATCAGAAGCGCTCCCTGCGGCTTAACGTATTTGAAAAGCTTTGATATTATTTTGCCCTTTGACTGACATTTGATGCATTCCGCGCCGGGACGTATGAGCGTGCGCCCGCATTTGGGGCAGACGCGCATTTTCTTTTCGTACGCGGCGGAAACGATCTCAAGCTGTTCGTCAATATCCTCCCCTCTGCTCACGGCTTCGATGAACGCGGCGGCGACGTCGCATAACTCCGCCACCGCGTACGTATAGCGGAAGACGGTCACCTCTTCTCCGCTCTTCATTTTAAAATTCATTCGGGCGTTGCCGTACATACGCTTGACGTTTACTTTTTCAACGTCAGAAAAAACCGCCGAAAAGAAGCCGTTTTCGTGATTTTTATCAACGATAACAGCCCGGCGGTTCGTAACGATAAGCGTGCAGGCGTCATATTTTTCAAACAGCGACAGGTCGCCGACAACGGCAAAAAGCACTTTTTCACCGTCGCAAAGCTGACTTTCGACCCACCCTCGGGCGTCATCCGGCATTGCTTTGTTGATCAGCGGTTTGGCATCATCCATAACAACCTCCCAAAACCTCTATCAAAAAAGTCGTTTACGCGGCGTGTTCCGCGTTTACCCTCATTATAGTAACGGACGCCGCTTTTTTTCAATGGTATTTTCGAAAAGATATCATACCGAGGGTAAATAATATATGAACGAAAATCGGAGCCAGTGAAGCTGACTCCGATCCTCTTAATTCTGAATTCTTAATTCGGTTGGATACAAGGGCTCCCCGACTAAAACTTATGAGCGAAAACTGCTTTTCATATTTTTATAAGTACCGCGCCGAGGGCAGGAACGGTCGTATTTTTCCCGCCGAATCCGACGGCGGCTTCATTTTCCGACGGGTTTACGGCGACGATCGCGCGCTCTCCGTCGCCCGCCTGCCACGCGGTGCATACGACGGACGGCACCTCGATCTCCCCGCCGAAAGCTCCGAGCCCGAACGATACGGGCTTTATATCAAGCTTCGGCAGCGGCAGCATCGTCCCGTCGTACAGATATTTTTTTGCTTTTTCTTTGTAAAAACGAGTAAGGTTGCCGATGAAGGTCAGTACGGTTTCCGTATCCGGCCCGTGAGAGAAGTCGCGGATTCCCCAGCTCGACATTATACCGCCGTCGGGGTTTAATACTACCGTCATACAGTCGCCGCACGCAAACGAATAGGCGAGCCTGTAGTCGTATGCCGCGGTCGTCTCCTCGAGCGGACAGCTGACCTGGTTTCCCATGAAATTGCGGATATATCCGTGATATAAGAACTGATAGAGCGGCACGGGCGTGCCGATAAAATAATTCAGCTCAAAACGGTTGTCGTTGAAAAGGAGGCTGCCGAGAAACGGCTCCGCGGCGGCAGATTCACAGCCGAGGATCATTTTACCGGCTTTTTCGTTCCACCTTGACAAAAGCCCGCTCATATTTTCGGTCATCCATTTACCCGGAGCGGGCGGGTGTCCGTGATCTCTGCCGTAGCAGAGATACTGCCCTCCGCCGTGGTTCTGATCGAGTATCTGCGCGTAGTCGACGCCGCTTTCAAACAGCGGCTCGTACGCTTCGTCAAGGATCTTTTTGCTTATTTCAGATGCCGGACACATATCGTATCCGCTCCTCTGCCCCGGGCAGATATTGCTCCGCTTCACTTTGCCGTCGGGGCCTGCGCACATTGCTTTAATAAGGCCGCGGCGCTCGAATTCATCCGTTTTGTCGTAGTTGTCTACAAGATTGCTCTTTAACGTATATCCGAAGCCGGAGCAGTACAC
>DBWC01000131.1:0-1087 GCA_002308615.1 Clostridiales bacterium UBA1248 | reverse complement strand
AACGGCGGCCAGACGTACGGCGGCGCCCACGGCGCGGTCCCTTCCCAGTGCATCAGAAGCACAAGAAGCGAGGCGCCGGTCTTTTTTGCTGTCTTATCGAGCACAGGCAGCGCCCGGTCGTACGGGAACAGAGCGTTCGGCTCCATTTTGTCCATATCGTGCACGCCGCGCACCGGATACGACACAACAAGCGGCGAGCTTTGATACCACTCCGGAAGTCTCTTATTATCAGCGATCCTATATACGTTATCCGGCTTGTTCTGCTCGAAAAACCGCTTGTATATAAGCGCAGCGCTCTCCCAGGATGCGCTGCAGGACGCCCAGACGACGGGAAAACCGGGCTCGTAATCCTCACCGAAGCCTTTGCCGGAGTAGATCCGGAATTTCAGCTCCACGAAATCGTCCGAGGCGAAATAATCTATACCTTTAAGGCCTCTTTCCGGATCGTGCGCGCCGAAATACAGTCCCGTATCCTCCCAGAGATACGCGAGCATCTGCGAGCAGATCATATTCGGGAACATCGCATAACAGCCGTATGACGGATACGCGGCGGGCAGATGCGCGAAATACGAGCGCTCACGTCTTGATGTGTCGGAGACGAGGACGCCCTCGTTATAAGGAAACAGGATCCTTCCGCCGCCCGCGCGCGGATCGTCGCCGATGAGTTTCGGCAGCGCTGCGGAGCCGAATTCGACCCATTCGACGAAACGGTCTTCCGTTACGCCCCGTACAGAGAGCCTCCACGATGCGCCGCCGTCCCGGTCCTCTACTGAAACGGCTACCGTAAGCCCGGCTGGTGCNNTTGAGCTCCCGCGGAAAGCCGCCGTAGACGGCTCCGTTCCCTTCCGCGTCGCAGAGTGAAGCGTCAAACGACGTAAAAACGTACGGCTCCCCCGCAACGTCGCGCATACAAACGCGGAACAGCGGTACCTGACCCGCCGACCGGTCTTTTCCGCCGGCGGCGATCCGCTTTACGCACCCCGCGCCGAAGTCGACCGATATCTCAAAGCCGTCAAATACGAGTCGGCTGACCCCGTTCTTTTCATTTTCCGAATACTGCATATTACCAGCTCCTTTCGTTTCCGTG
>DBWC01000118.1 GCA_002308615.1 Clostridiales bacterium UBA1248 | reverse complement strand
TCTGTTGTTTGATAACTAAATATTATGCCATTGGTGGCCTCTTTTGTACTGTCCGTACAATTTGGGGCGGTTCAGTGCGCGGCAGCTTTTATTTGGTGGTATATTATGGTTTATGGGTTTTAGCTTTGTTATTTTTTGCCGCAGCTGCCGCAGTACGGACAGCCGGAGCATTTTCCGCCGCAGGATGAGGCGGTTTTCTTTTTATCGCGTACAAGCGTTATCACGGCGGCGGCTACGATAAGCAGAAGCACCGCTATGACCGCGACAGTCAGTATTATTTCCTTCATAACCGTCCGTCTCCTTTCATTTTACGCGTACTTTTTTGTCAAGCGTCGTCGCTTCTTTGTACTTTCTGAAAAACAGCATATATATCATAAGCGCAAGGAAGCCGAATGCGAATACGAGGCTGATGATATTGAGTATAAGTCCGTCGCCCGAAGCCAGATTGCCCGAGAACAGATTTCCGAACTGGTTTATCATAAGGGCGATAACGTATGCGAAGCCGCACTGATAGCCTATCGCAAACCACGTCCATTTTGCGCTGTTCATCTCGCGCTTGATGGCGCCGATAGCCGCGAAGCAGGGTGCGCAGAGCAGGTTGAACGCAAGGAACGAGAAGCCCGCGATCTTTGTGGAGAACGCCGCGGCTATGTTCTTCCAACCGCCGAACAGGATGCCCATAGTACCGACGATGTTTTCCTTTGCCACAAGTCCGGTGACGGAAGCGACCGCCGCCTGCCAGTTGGAAGCGCCCCAGCCGAGCGGAGCGAATATCCACGATACACCCTTGCCGATGTAGGAGAGTATCGACATATCAAGCTGTTCCTCTTCCAGCATTCCGAAGCTGCCGTCGACCCAGCCGAAATAAGACGCGAACCAAACGACGATCGTTGAAAGCAGTATCACCGTTCCGGCTTTCTTGATAAACGACCAGCCGCGCTCCCACGTGGATCTTAACGTGTTCTTGATCGTCGGGAAGTGATATGCCGGAAGCTCCATTACGAACGGCGCGGGATCGCCGGCGAATCTCTTCGTTTTCTTCAGCATAACGCCGGATATGATTATTGCCGCCATGCCCATAAAGTAAGCCGAAACGGCTATCCACGGGGATTTGCCGAATATCGCGCCGGCTACCATTGAAATGAACGGGAGCTTTGCGCCGCATGGGATGAACGTCGTAGTCATTATCGTCATTCTTCTGTCGCGCTCGTTCTCTATCGTACGCGACGCCATTATGCCGGGTATACCGCAGCCGGTGCCGACGAGCATGGGTATGAACGACTTGCCGGAAAGTCCGAAGCGTCTGAATATCCTGTCGAGCACGAACGCTATACGCGCCATATAGCCGCAGCCTTCAAGTATCGCCAGAAGCAGGAACAGAATTAACATCTGCGGTACGAAGCCGAGCACCGCGCCTACGCCGGCTACGATGCCGTCCATTATAAGACCGTACAGCCACTGCGGTACTCTCGGTTCGCCCTCTTCGTTCAAAAGCGCTTTATTGAGCAGCGCCGGGATGCCGGGCACCCATACGCCGGAGTCCGCGGGATCGGGCTCGTCAAAGCCTTTTTCTTCAAAATACGCGACGGCCTCCTTGAACGTCATGCCGTTCGTATCGTCTTCCGACGCGTCGTCTGGAACCGTTTCAAAATAAACGTCAAGCTCTGTTTCTTCAAGTGTTTCATCGTCCGTTACGGTAACTTTTTTGCTCGCTTCGGCCGAAGTGAACGCTTTCATCTCAGCCAATGCCGCGTCCGCGTCAAAATCGTCCGCTTCAAGATCGAATCCGTAAGCCGTCACGGCGTTTACCGCGGCGGAATAGTCGTCCGATTTTTCCTCGTACGCCTTTGCGCCTATGTTGAACAGGTGGAAGCCGTCTCCGAAAAGTCCGTCGTTTGCCCAGTCCGTAAGCGCCGTGCCGAGCGCGCCCGGCGCCATGGCGATCATATAGACCAGCGTCATTATAACGGCGAATATCGGAAGTCCGAGCCAGCGGTTCGTAACAACTTTGTCTATCTTATCGGACGTCGTGAGCTTTTCCTTGCTCTTTTTCTTGTAGATCGCCTTGATTATCGAGCTTATGTAAACGTAACGCTCGTTTGTTATGATGCTTTCCGCGTCGTCGTCAAGCTCTTTTTCAGCGGCTTTTATGTCTTCTTCTATGTGAGTCTTCGTCTGATCGTCGAGCTTAAGCTGTTCAAGCACCTTTTCGTCGCGCTCGAATATCTTTACCGCGTACCATCTCTGCTGTTCCGCGGGCATATCGTGAACGACCGCTTCTTCAATGTGCGCAAGCGCGTGTTCGACCGGACCGGAAAAGCTGTGCTGCGGCACGGTCTTTTCTCCCTTTGCCGCTTGGATCGCCGCCTCGGCGGCTTCCATGACGCCGGTCTCTTTCAGCGCGGAGACCTCCACGACTTTGCAGCCGAGCTGACGCGACAGCTCTCCGATATTGATCACGTCGCCGCTTTTCTTTACGACGTCCATCATGTTTATCGCTATGACCACCGGTATGCCGAGCTCGGTCAGCTGCGTCGTAAGATAAAGGTTCCTTTCAAGGTTCGTACCGTCTACGATGTTGAGTATCGCGTCCGGACGCTCGCCTATGAGATAGTTTCTCGCCACCACTTCTTCAAGCGTGTACGGAGACAAAGAATAAATGCCGGGAAGGTCCGTTATTATGACGCCGTCATGCTTTTTGAGCCTGCCTTCTTTTTTTTCGACCGTTACGCCCGGCCAGTTTCCGACGAACTGATTTGATCCGGTCAGAGCGTTGAACAGAGTCGTTTTACCGCTGTTGGGGTTTCCCGCAAGCGCTATGCGTATATCCATGTCATTATCCTCTCTTTCTGTGGTTAGCACAGGCTAACCCAATGCGTTAAAATATACGAGGCAAAAGCCTCTTTACGTATCTGATTTATTCAACTTCGATAATATCCGCGTCGGCCTTGCGCAGCGAAAGCTCGTAGCCTCTGACGTTTATCTCTATCGGATCGCCGAGCGGAGCGACCTTGCGTACGTATATCTCAACGCCGCGGGTTATGCCCATATCCATTATGCGCCTTTTTATCGCGCCTTCTCCGTGCAGCTTTACGACCTTTACGGTCTGCCCGACTTTTACGTCTTTTAACGTGTTCATTCCCGTTCCTCCTTAAACCATTATTCTTCTCGCCATTTCATCGTTTATGGCTATGCGGGATTCTTTTACTCTTACTATTATATTCCCGCCGAGCTTGTTGACGATGTAAACGGTGCTGCCCGCCGTGAAGCCGAGGTCTTCCAGATGCTGTTTTACCTCCGCGGAGCCTCCTATGCGTTTTACGGTAAGCTCTTCTCCCGTGTCGGCTAAATTCAAAGGGATCATATCTTAGCCTCTCCTTTTTTTGAAAGTTTAAGACCTATAAGTTAGCCTTTGCTAACTCGTGCGTATTATATCACGCGAAAGACGATTTGTCAAGAGGTTTTTTAAAAAAATTCAGAATTAAGAATCCGGAAAAACGACACGGAGTTATCCGAATATAAAATTAACATTTTTATTTTATATATTTTGTAACATTTCATTAAGACACGATATAAACAGTTTGTCAAAGTCCGTAAGTCGGCAGCCGTTTCTGTAGATCAGAACGTCGCGGTATATCGTGTTATCGTCTTCGCAGACCTTTTTTACAAGTCCGTAACGGTCAAGCGCGCTCTGCATTACGCCGCATTCACGTGCGTAGACGTCCGGATTCGATCCTATAAGCTCGTAGCGCGACGCTCGTTCTTTTGCGAATATCCTTTTTTGAGCAGTATCCTTTTCGGCTTTTGACAAAAGGGGAACGTATAAGCTGTCGCACGCCGCTTCCGTATACGGCAAAAGGTCTTTTTCACTTATCGACGGTCTGTTGGCGAGCGGAGAAGCGGAGCTCGTTATTATCTCGCGTCTGCTCCCGTAAAGCGCCTCAAAGCGCAGACCTTTTCCGTCAAGCTCCTCCTTTAGACTTTCGTCGTGTTCCGGCGCGTATCTTATAATGCCGAGGCGGCAGCCGCCGTGCGTTACGTTTTCAAGCGTGTCCGCCGCGGACGCTTCCGTGTACGTTATCTCCGATACGGCGTCCGGCGGGAGCAGTCCGGTGAAGTTCGCAAAAGCTGCGGATATGCGGCAGCAGCCAGGAGCGGAAAGAGAAAACGCTATACGGTTTTTGACTCCTTTGCCGAAAAGCGATTGAAGATCGTCCATTTCGGCAAGTATATGTTCGGCGGCGCGTATGAATTTCTCCCCGTCCCGCGTGAGTATCATACCCTTTGACGTCCGCTTGAACAGCGAAACGCCGAGATCGGCTTCAAGCTCTTTCACGGCGCGGCTCAGGTTGGGCTGAGCGACGTAAAGATTGTCGGACGCTTTGTTTACGGAGCCCGTTTTTGCGACCTCCACGGCGTATCTCATATATAAAATATTCATAAAAAGCGCTCCTTTGCGGCAATATATCATTTTTTATATATCATAATATCATATCTTTATAAAGAAATCAACCATTTTTGCATAATTTCTTGACAAGCCGCGTTAAATCTGCTATACTGTTATAAGAAATGTAATTTTACGGCTGTTTTAAAGAAATAACACACGGAAAGGCGGTGAGAAGCAATGACGACGGAAAAAAAGCGGGAATTTCTTATAGACCTCGCGTATGCCGCGGTAATAATTTTACTTGTGTATTTTTTCTTCAAATACGCAATAAACTGGATAATGCCGTTCGTCATCGCTTTTATCGTATCCGCGATATTATATCCGCTTATAAAGCTGGTATCGAGAAAGCTGAAGCTGCAGAAGCATCAGAGACCCGTGGCGGCGGTGATAACCGCGCTGTTCTTCTGCATAATGAGCGTTATAGTCGGTTTTATCATAAGCAAACTTGTGGTCGCCGTTTCCGGGTTCATCGTATCTTTGCCTGAATATTTTTCGACCACGGTGCTTCCGAATCTCGAGGCGGCGTACGAAAAGGTGCGCACGATGCTCGCGGGCCTTCACATAGAGATAGACACAGGGTCGAAGACGTTTTTCGACTCGCTTTCAAGCAGCGTAAGCAGTCTTGTGTCCGGCATCGTCCCCTCGCTTTCGTTCATAACGAGCATACCGGGTATGATAGTCTCCGTTATCATAATGATAATCTCCACGTTCTTTATAGCGATGGACTATGAAAAGATAACGACGTTCTGCCTGGCGCAGCTTCCGAAAAAGACGGCGGATTTCATACTTGATCTGCGCGATTACACGGTAAAGATCCTTTTCAAATACGTAAGATCATACGCGCTTATACTCGCTTTGACTTTCGGAGAGCTTCTTATCGGTTTTGCGATAATGCACTTTATAACGGGGCAGAACAACATATTCCTGCTTGCGCTGCTTATCGCCGTGCTCGATATCCTGCCGATAGTCGGAACGGGAACGGTGCTCATACCCTGGGCGCTGATATCGCTTATAAGCGGAGATTTCGCAAAGGCGCTTTGCCTTATAATCATGTACGCGATAATAACCGTGATAAGACAGTTTATAGAGCCTAAGATCGTGGGAGAGCAGGTGGGTCTGCATCCGATAGCGACGCTCGTAGCGATGATAGTCGGTACGAAGCTGTTCGGCGGCATAGGACTTCTCGGACTTCCCATCACGCTCGCGATAATCAAGGACTTGAACGATCACGGTAAAATACACGTGTTCAAGCCCGTATCCGCCTACACCGGACGCGGCGGCAAAGACGATAAAGAGGAAAAGGACGAAAGCGCGCCGGATGAAGAACAGACAAACGGCGGCGAAGACGAAACGGAAAAATAGAATCATACGAAGCGCGGGATATTCCCATACGGCGCGACAAATATATACGAAAGAGGAATACAGCACATGGACAGGTTAATTGACGGGGCCTTGTTTGAAAAAATAGTAAAAGGCGGCGCCGAAAATCTGTATGTAAACAAGGGCATAGTAAACGATCTGAACGTTTTCCCGATACCCGACGGAGACACCGGCGATAATATGTATATGACGATAGACGCGGGCGCGACGGCTCCGTCCGACGGCCGCTCCGATCTCGGAAGCGTTTCCGCGCGTATCGCGCACGGTATGCTTCTCGGCGCGAGAGGCAATTCCGGCGTTATACTGTCAAGGATATTCGCGGGTATAGCCGCGGGGCTTACCGATCTTGACGGCGCGGACGTAAACACGTTTGCCGGAGCTTTGCAGAAGGGCTCAGAGGAGGCGTACAACGCGGTCTCCGTTCCGGTGGAGGGTACGATACTTACGGTCTTCCGCGACGCGGTCTCCTACGCCGGCTCTCGCATAAACGAAAACACGGATCTGAACGGATATTTTACCGATCTTATAACGGAGCTGCGCAATTCTCTCGCGCGCACGCCGGATCTGCTTGACGTGTTGAAGGAAGCCGGAGTCGTTGACAGCGGCGGCGCCGGACTCGTCTATATAGTGGAGGGAATGAAGCACGTTATCGACGGCGGAGAGGTAACGCACGCCGGAGAAGAAACCGTATCCCGGGCAAAGCAGATAAACGTCGATACGTTTACAGAGGACAGCGTGCTTGAATTCGGCTACTGCACCGAATTCCTTATGAGACTGCAGAGAAGCAAGACGGATATAGATAAATTTGACATAAACGCGTTTACGGAGCTTGTAAAGTCCATGGGCGACTCCGTCGTATCGTTCCTTGACGGCTCGATAGTAAAGGTGCACGTACATACGATGCATCCCGGAGAGGTGCTGAACGAATGTCAGAAATACGGAGAATTTCTGACGCTCAAAATAGAGAACATGATGCTCCAGCACAACGAGACCGTAATAGAAAACCGTTTTGAGATAAATAAAGAAAAGGTAAGAAAAAAATTCGGCGTGGTGACCGTCGCCTCGGGCAAGGGCTTGAAAGAGACGTTTGAATCCCTGGGCGCGGACGCGGTAGTCGACGGCGGGCAGAGCATGAATCCGTCCTCGGGCGACTTTATAGCGGCGTTTGAGACGGTAAACGCGGACACGATACTCGTTTTCCCGAACAACGGCAACGTGATACTCGCCGCAATGCAGGCGGCGGATATGTACGACAAAGCGGACGTCCGCGTGATCCCCACAAAGACGGTGGGAGAGGGATATTCCGCGCTGTCCATGCTCGATACGGACGGCAGGTCCGCAGACGAGGCGGAAGCGGAAGCCGAAGAATACGCGCAGGGCGCCGTGACAGGTTTCGTGTCGCGCGCGGCAAGAACGACGGAAATGGACGGCGTATCTGTCGTAGACGGAGATTACATAGGCTACTCGGACGACGTGGTCTATTCCGATTCGCCCGATAAGTGCGTCGCGGCGGAGGTCCTGTGTGAGAGGCTCGACGCGGGCGGCTGCGACGTTATACTTCTGTTCGTAGGTGAAAACGCGTCGGCGGAAGAGGCTCAAAGAGTCTACGACGCGATAAGCGAAAAATATAAGGACGTTGAAATAATAATGAGAGACGGCGGACAGCCTCTCCACGACTTTATCTTAGTTCTTGAATAAACGGAGGAAAAGCAATGTTAGTTATTTTTGCGGACACGGATTCCGATTTAACGCCGGACAAAGCGAAAGAATTCGGGTATCATCTTATCAGCATGCCGTACAGCTACGACGGAAAGACGATCTATCCGTACGAGGATTTTGACGTCTTTGAGTCGAAAAAATTCTACAATATGCTGCGCGACGGCGTTATTCCGACCACAAGCGCGATAAGCAAGGAAAAATACATTGAGTATTTCGAGCCGTTTTTCAAAAACGGTGACGATATCATGTACGTGCATCTTTCCGAAGCTATGACGATGACGATCGGTAATATGAGAGCCGCGGTAAATGAGCTTAAGGAAAAATATCCGGAAAGAAAGTTTTACGCGGTGGATACAAAAGGCATAACGATCGAAAGTCTGAGCATAGTTTACGAGATAGGCGATCTTTACAAAGCCGGAAAAACGGCGGAGGAGATACTCAAATGGGCGGAAGAAGAGGTTGACCGTTATTCCGTGTACTTCTTTGCGGACGATCTCAAATTTTTCAAGAGAAGCGGCAGAGTCAGCGGCTTCAGCGCGGCTATGGGCACGCTCATAGGCGTGCGCCCGATAATATATATCAACGCCGCGGGCAAAATGGTCAGCATAGGCAAGGAGCGCGGCAAGAAAAACGCGCTTGACCGCCTTATGAAATACGTTGAGGAAAAGGGTGACGACGTTACGGCGCACAGGATACTCATCGCTCACTCGGACGACGAGGAAGACGCGCACGAGCTTGAACGCATGGTACGCGAAAAATACGGAGACGACGCGAGAATAGAAATAGTTGTGGCAAACCCCACGGCGGGAAGCCATTGCGGACCCAACTGTCTCGGCATCAGCTTTCACTCGATAAAGCGCGACTGAAAAATGAAAACGGTCGAGGTCATTGAAGTCAGGACAAAAAAACAGCAGCGGGAATTTTTGAATTTCCCGCTTAAGCTGTATAAGGACGTAAAATACTTTTGCCCGCCGCTTTACGGCGACGAAAAAAAGATATTCAGAGCCGACTACGTTTATTACGATCAGAGCGAGGCGGTGTATTACAACGCTTACAGAGACGGCGTCATGGTCGGCAGGATATCCGGCATACTTCAAAAAGCGCACAACGAAAAAACGGGACAAAAACGCGTGAGATTTACGCGGTTCGACTCGGTAAACGATCAAAAAGTCGCGGACGCTTTGTTTGAAGCCGTCGAAAACTGGGCGGCGTCAAAGGGGATGGACACGGTCTTCGGACCCATGGGATTTTCCGATCTTGAAAGAGAGGGGCTTCTGATCGAGGGCTTTGATCAGATGTCGACGTTTGAGGAGCAGTATAATTACGATTATTATCAGACTCTTATAGAAAACCGCGGATACGTAAAGGAAGTCGACTGGAACGAGAGCCGCATATATCTTCCGGACGAGCCGGACGAGAGGATGAACGCGCTTGCGGAGCGCATCATGAAGCGGTATGAGCTTCATATCAGTCAGGCGAAAAACACAGACGATTTTATAAACAAATACGCGGATCAGTTCTTTGATCTGCTTGACAAGTCCTATGCGGACGTTTACGGAACCGTGCCGTTTACCGACGGCATGAAAAAGATGCTTATACAGAATTTCAAGCTGATAATCGATCTTAAACACGTCGGCGTGGTGCTTGACAAAAACGACCGCCCCGTATGCTTCGGTCTTTGCTTCCCGTCGATATCGGAGGCGGTGCGCAAGTCGGACGGTCACCTTACCCCGGCGGCGCTTGTAAGGCTGCTCAAAGCCATAAAGCATCCGAGGGTGCTTGATTTCGGCCTCGTGGGGGTGGATCCGGAGTACGCGAACAGAGGAATCGGCGCTCTCGTGTCGCTTTCCATAATGAATATGCTCAAAAACGACGGCATAGAATACGCGGAAACGAATCTGAATTTAGAGGACAACGTACAGATACAGAACCTCTGGGGCAAATTCAGGCGTGTGATACATAAGAAAAGACGCTCATACGTTAAAAAATTAGAGGTATGATATGATAAAAGTCGTAGTAGACTGTTTCGGCGGCGACAACAGCCCGAAGGCAAACGTTGAGGGCGCGCTTGAGGCTCTTTCCGAATACAGCAAGCTGTACGTTATATTGACGGGTGACGAGGAGAAAATAAATGCGGAGCTGCAGGGAAAAAGCTATGATAAGGACAGGCTGCAGATAATACACGCGCCTTCCGTGATAGGCTGTGACGAAAAGCCGACGGACGCGATAAGACAAAAGCGCGACAGCTCGATGATGGCGGCGATAGACCTGCTCAGAACGGACGATACGGTCGCCGGTATGGTTTCCGTAGGCTCCACGGGCGCGCTGATAGCGGCGGCGACGCTGAGAGTGGGAAGGCTGCAGGGCGTTATGCGTCCCGCGTTCTGCCCCGTTCTGCCGGATATGCACGACGGCGTTGTCGGCATATGCGACAGCGGCGCGACGGTCGACTGTCCCCCGGAGATGCTGAAGCAGTTTGCCGTTATGGGCAGTATATACCTGCAGAGCGCTTTCAATATAGAAAATCCGCGCGTCGGGCTGCTCAACGTCGGCGCGGAGGAGGAAAAAGGAGACAAGCTGAGAAAAGAAGTCTACCCTCTGCTTGCGGCGGAGCCGAATATATACTTTGTCGGCAATATGGAGGCGCGCGATCTGCTCTCCGGCGACTATGATCTTGTTGTCTGCGACGGGTTTTCCGGCAACGTTCTTATAAAATCCACGGAGGGCACGGCGCTTGAAATGCTTAAGCTGCTGAAAAGAAGTATTTATTCAAGCTGGAAATACAAGCTGGGCGCGGCTTTCCAGAAAAAAATGTTTTCTGATATAAAGCAGACGATGAATTATCAGAATTACGGCGGCTCGGTTATACTCGGCACGCGCAAAACCGTCGTAAAAGGTCACGGCAGCAGCAGTGCAAAAGCGATAAAGATCTGTATTGAGCAGGTCTGCAGCGCGGAAAACGCAAAAATGAATGAAAAAATAGAAAAAACGCTGTCTTTG
This sequence comes from Clostridiales bacterium UBA1248, assembly GCA_002308615.1. GTDB lineage: Bacteria > Bacillota > Clostridia > Oscillospirales > CAG-272 > UBA1248. Next base: position 1,232 of record DBWC01000118.1, on the reverse strand, counting down.
CCGGCGGAAAATAAAGAAATATTCTCCAAATTATAAAAACTACTTGACAACAATAAAAAAAAGCATTATAATATATAAAAACTTTTAAATTACTAAGGAGGAACTACATTGAAAAAGTTTTTAGCGATGATCATATGCGTCGTCCTTATGGCTTTGGCGGCTGTTCCCGCTTTTGCCGGCGCTGACGACGCCGCTATCACGGGCGCAACGCTCGAGCTCGCTGCGACAATAAACGCCGCTGACGTGAACAACGCCATCCAGATGAGAGGCTTCACCGCTTCCCTTGACGGCAAATACGTTTACGGCGGATTCTTACAGGGCGGACGTTACGTGGTAAGATTTGACACTACCGACGGCTACGCTCAGGCGGGATCCTACAAGCCCGAATCAAGCGATAACGAGCTTTACTGCAAGGGTCTCGCATGCGATGACCGCGGTTACCTCTACGTGGGTATCACGCATCCCAACAACCCCGATATCGCGGTCGCCGTAGTTGACGGCGAAATGAATCAGATCGGTTACAAGTCCGAGGATCTCGGATTAGCCAAGACCGGTATTAACGGTGTTGCCGTACAGAAAATAGGCGACAAATATCTGCTTTACGCAGTCACCTGCTACGATGCAGACGGCGTTCGCTGCTATGACGTAACGGATCCCGCCGATATCAAGCTGTATGAAGGCTTCGGTGTAGGCGGCGTTATGGATTACGCGATAACCGGAACGAACAAGGATCCGAGCTACATAGCGGTAGATCCCGAAGGTATCGTATATCTTACGTACCTCAAATCCGGCTCCGAATATCAGTTTAACAGCAAGGGCAGCCACGTTGCAAAGATCTCCGCTGACGGTAAAGAACTCATAAGCGAAGTTTCCGTAAAAGAGGCTTACGGTATATGCGAAGCCGGCGACTACGTGTTTGTTTCAACGTATAGCGGCAAGAAGTCGTCCGTTATCGCACTTGACAAATCCGATATGTCCCAGGTCGCGGAAATCAAATACGCCGATCAGTTCTCTGATCTGTCCGATCTGGCATACGGCGGCGGCGTGCTTTACGTCGGCGACCACGGCGACGCCGCTTCGGCAGCCGGTCTCGTACTTACCGCTCAGCTCGATCTGACAAGCGCGGTACAGGAAACCGAGCCCGAAACGGATACCGAACCGGATACAGATGAAGATACCACCGAAGAAGTTGACACTGCAGAAGTGACCGAGCGCGAAATGGGCACGATCGA
>DBWC01000097.1 GCA_002308615.1 Clostridiales bacterium UBA1248 | reverse complement strand
GGTCCGAGGGGTTCCCCGTTGCGAACGTAGTGAGCAATGGGGGTTCCGGAGGGGTAAGGGGTTTGGGGGTTGGCGAGGCTTGCCGAGCCATGAGGGGCGGGAACCCCATACCATTCTATACAACACGTCTTGACACTTTCAAAATATTATGATATAATAAATCATCATTAACCGTTAAAGGAGTTAACGCGCATGAAAAGGCTTGTTTCCATTATACTTACCGCGGTCATGTTCGTTTCCGTTTTATTCGCCGTGAACGTATCGGCAGCGGAAACGCCCGTCGAAAAATCGACCGAATATCTTACTTACAACGTATATCTTGAAGGCGGATACGCAATCCTTACAAGCTGCAGGACGGAGGCGTCCGGAAGGATCAGGGTGCCGTATACCGTAGAATACGAAGAAGCGCTTTATCCCGTGAAGATAATCGGCAAAAACGCGTTTGCGTCATGTGAAAATATTACCGAGCTCGAGATGGCGAAAAACGTGGAGAAGATAGAAGAAGGCGCGTTTAACGGCTGCACACGGCTAAAAACCGTTACGCTGTCAAAAAATCTGACGAAGATCGGCAAAAACGCCTTTTATAACTGCGCCGCGATCAAAAACGTCAACTACGACGGCACGGTGACAAAATGGAGCGCCGTAAACGTGGAATCGGGCAACGACGCGTTATCAGGCGCAACGTGGACGTACGGCGACGATATTCTGACGGTAGATAAAAAAGTCGGCAGCGTGACGTACCGTATCTACGTTGATCTCGGTTACAGCGCCGTCGCGGGCTGTAAAGACGGAACAACTTCGGTGGCGCTGCCCGCGTCGGTCTCGTATAACGGCGTACAGTATCCGCTTGAAGAAATTGAGGAATCCGCATTTGAATTCAATGAAGAATTAAGCAGTATAACGTTTCCGGAAAGCTTAAGAAAAATCGGAAACTACGCGTTCGAATACTGCACGGCGCTTGAAAGCGTATCTGTCCCGGCAAGAGTGAGCGAGATAGGAGAAGAAGCGTTCTGGGGCTGCCGCAGTCTTAAGACGCTTACGCTGAACGGCGGCGTCAAGATCATGGGTGAAGACGCGTTCTCTCGTTGCGGACTGGAAAGCGTCACGATAAAAAACGGCGTATCGGTCGTCGGAGACGGTGCGTTTGCCCATTGTTACCTCACGGAAATAACGATACCGGACAGCGTTGAAACGATAGGAAATTACGCGTTTTACTTTTGCAGAAAGCTTAAAACCGTCAAGTTAGGCAAGGGCGTAAGATCCATAGGTAAAGGCGCTTTTGATTCATGTACTGTTCTTGAAAACATTTCCATACCGAAAAACGTCACCGAGATCGGCGATAATGCGTTCAAGTTTTGCTACGGTATTACAAACTTTTATCCCGCCGAAGGATTGAAAACGATCGGTGAATACGCGTTTTACTATTGCGATCATCTTGAATCCGTAACGCTGCCGGACAGCGTTATAAGCATAGGCAAATGCGCTTTTTCAGAGTGTCGCGCACTTACGAACGTAAAAACAGGAAACCGTATGGAAAAGATAGGAAATTACGCGTTTTCCGGCTGCAAAAATCTCACATACTTTACATTCGGTCTGAACTTGTCGGAAATAGGCAAATACGCGTTCAAGGACTGCGTCTCTCTTGAAACAGTCGCGTTTTCGGACGGCGTGGTCGACATAGGCGAGTCGGCGTTTTCCGGCTGCACGGGCATAAAAGAAGTATCATTCGGCAGTATGACGGCGGAGATCGGCGCGTACGCGTTCGCTGACTGCAAGGGTATTGAAACGGTGTATTACAACGGTACCGAACAGGATTGGCACGATTTTGTAACCGTCTACGAGGGCAACGGACCGATCCTGAACGCAATATGGAAATACGAGCAGACGCTTGATCAACCCGTAATGCCCGGCGACGTGAACGGAGACGGTGTTATTGACAACAAAGACGTTGTCGTTCTGTTCCGCGCGGTAAGCGGTACTCCTTCTGAAAATTACGTTGAAGCAGCCGCGGACGTAAACGGTGACGGATTTATAGACAATAAAGATGTTGTCGCGCTGTTCCGAGCGGTGAGCGCAAAATAATGATAAAAAATGAAAGCATATATCAATAACAGTATTGATCCTTATTTCAATTTAGCCGCGGAGCAGTATCTGCTCGACACGGAGGACGGGCTGATATTCATGCTCTGGCGCAACGACAAAGCCGTGATAATCGGCCGCAATCAGAACGCTTATGCGGAGATAGACCGCGCTTACGTAAAAGAGCATAATATCGCCGTCGTGCGCCGTCTGACCGGCGGCGGCGCGGTGTTCCACGATCTCGGAAACGTGAACTTTACGTTCATATCGCCGAAAAGCGACAGCGACCTGCTCGATTTCTCGCATTTCTGCGCTCCGGTCGTCAAGGCGCTGCAAAAGCTCGGCGTCCCGGCTGAGCTGTCCGGCAGAAACGATATGACGGTAGACGGCCGCAAGTTCTCCGGCAACGCCGCCTGCGTATATAACGGCAAGTCCATGCACCACGGCACGCTTTTATTCTCCGCGGATATTTCCGACGTTGAGGGAGCTTTGCGCGTGGATCCGGAAAAAATGCAGAGCAAGGGCATAAAAAGCGTAAGATCCCGCGTCTGCAACTTAAAAGAATATCTGCCGGACCTTGACGTTACCGGATTTTTCGATTATCTTATCAAAGAGATCGCGCCCGGTGCGTCGTATTTCAGCGAAGAACAGATAAAGGGCATAAACAAGCTGAAGGACGAAAAATACGGGAGCTGGGAATGGAATTACGGCGTATCGAAGCAGTACGCGAAAACGGCGAAAAAGCGTTATCCCTTCGGTACTGTCGAGGTGTCGTACACCGCGGAAAACGGGATCTTGACGGAAGTTAAGATTTCAGGCGATTATTTCGGCAGGCTTCCGACAAAAGAGCTTGAAGAAAGGCTCGTCGGAATACGCTTGTCTTACGGCGAGCTGTGCGCCGCCTGCTCCGGCGCTGACGGCTGTATTTCCGGCTCGACCCCCGATCAGATAGCGGATCTTTTCATGCAGTAAAACGGCGCCGCCTTAACGGCGGCGTTTTATTTACCGTTTGTTTACAAAATAAACGCAACAAAACGCGGTCTCATAACGTCTTATAAACAGAACGACGGAAAAGAAAGGACGGTCACGATGCTTTTGCTCTTTACGGAAGCTTTGCCGCAAAGCGACAGACAAATACTCGGATCCATATACGATAAATACGGCAAAAAGATGTATTCCGCGGCTTTTCATATACTTAAAAACCAAAGCGACGCGGAGGACGCGGCACAGAATTCTTTCCTTAAGATCGCAAAAAAACTGCGCGAGCTTGACGGGAAGGATGAGGATGCGCTGCGCGGCTACGTGCTTGCCATAGCGACAAACGAGGCGTATAACATCATACGCAAGCGTCACGACGATGTGCCGGAGGACGAGCTGCCGGAGCTTTCCGACAGCGCCGATTTTACGGTAAAGGTCGCGGAGGGCGCGGAATTCGAGCTTGCGGTGACGGCGATGCGCGAAATGGACGAAAAATACCGCGCGCCGCTGTATTTGCGGTACGTCATGGATTTTTCCGCAAAAGAAGTCGCGTCACAGCTCGGAAGAAGCGAGGCGACAGTACGGTCGCAGATATCTCGCGGACTTGCGATGCTCAGAAAAACGTTGAAGGAGGCTGGCTATGAGTCGTGAATATGATATAAAAGACGTTCTGACCGAGGCGGCGAAACGAGATTATGAGGACGTGCAGAACGTGCGGTGGATACCGTCTGACGGTCATAAGAATTTCATAAACGGTCTATACGCAAAAACGGAAAAGGGCAGATTTTTCTCATCCGGTCTTTTCAAAGGTCTGACCGTCGCCGCCGTGATAGTCCTGCTGTTCGGCGTTTCAATGGCTTTAAAACCGATAAGAGAGCCTATGGCAGCGTTTTTCGGCAGTATTTTCGGAAAGCCGGAGCAAACCGGAACGGAGATCGCCGACGTCTCGGCGACGGACGCGACAACGACGGACTTCGTGACGCAAAGATCCGCGGTGACCGAAAAACCCGCAAAGGAGACGACGGCGATCACGGAAACGGATGGATCTGAAGCGTATGAGACGGAAACGGAATATACGCGGAAAACGGATGAGGACTGGATAGACGTGCTTGTAGAAGCTATCGCGTCTGGCGACAATTCCGATAAGCGCTGGGATCTTTTGCACGAATACGGCGAAGTCGCGTTCGATCACCTCGTAAAGCGCTATTTCAACGGCGAGAAAGATACGAAAGTAAAAGCGGTCATAAGCGTTTTCGTGTCGGAGACGCTCAAGGACGAGGTAAGCGCGTGCGAGAGCTTTCCGCAGCAGTACTTTCCGGACAGAACGGAGCTAAAAACGGACGCTCACAGCACTTGGCTCTCCTCTTTCAAGTCAAAAGCGCAGATGTACGTGAAAAAAACCGTAAAAGAGGACGCTTTGAAGGAGCTGCCCACGGTCTGCAGATTCGTTTCTCTTGTCGGCTATGAATCATACCGCTTCGATCCGAACAGAAACAGCGTGGGAGAGTGCATAGACAGACTTATCGAGGTTTATACGACGGAAGTATTTGACAACCTGGTGAAAGAACGCAAAAACGAGACGATAGAATACTGTGCAAAAAACTATTTTACGGAACCGGATCGGACGCGCCGCGTCTTTATGAGCTGGCTTGTATTCTGCGCTGTCGGCAGATGGGAAATGACGGATCTTGTCGGCTATGATCTTGTGATCACGTTTTACAGGTACGGAGATTCAAGCTATATCTCCGGCGGCTCAAACGGCTTCATGTATCATCCGGATATAGTTGAACCCATAATAGAAAAATACGCCGACGCGGCAAAGAAAAAGGCGGAAACGCTTTACAGAGAAGAAACGGAGCATGATTTCCCGGGCACGTACGTGCTGCTGTCCGCTCTCGGCTTTGACGGATATAAGCCGGAGCCGTTCGATATCGCGTACAGATCGCGCCCGCTTTTAGAAGAGCTGAATGTGCTTTATCAGGCTGTTACGTACGGCGTGGGCTCCTTTGACGATACTTCGGAATATTTCTATTCAAATGAATATCAGCATGAGGGAATAAAATCAAACACATATCCGGACGGACTTAAGGAAAAAATCGAAAAATACTGGTCACGTAAAGGTTATGGAACAGATTATCCGATGATGATAACGCAGAAACAGGGACTTAAAACGATAGACGAATGGTACGATCATTTCAGTACGTTTTTACCGGAAGAGCTTGTGCGCGGTTTCATCAGAGAATCAAAGAATTTCATTATAAACAACGGCACCGTATACACGCCCGAAGACGGTTATATCGGAATGTGGTTTACGGAAATACACACGCGCACCGCGCACATAGTTGAAGAAAAGGACGGTTATACCGTCATAGCCTTTGACGTGCAGAAGGGCGGGCATATGGCTTATGAAATAACGGAATTCACGATAAACGTGGTTGAGGATAACGGAGCTCTGCGCATCATCGGCGGCACTTTCATAGACAGATATATGAAGGATGATATAAAAACCGCCGCCGCGGACGTGCTGCACAGTATACTTCTTATGCATTCGGTCTGGTACAACGGCAATATTGAGCAGCCGCCTTATTCCGTAACGGAGTACAACAGCATAGAAGATATTCCGTATGACGTGCGTGATTATTACAAATCGGACGTTTTTCCGTCATACAGCTGTTGGACGCTGGTCGATGAACTGCATTGGGACGATTATCTCGACGAAGATAACGTAACGGCGGTATTTGAAAACGCAAAAGCCATATATACGTTTACCGCAGATTTAGGCAGGTATATTTACATTATACCTTCGCTCGTAAGATATACGGACGTTCCCTTGTTATGCGAAAAAAATGAACTTTCGGTCTATAATATTCTCAACAACCTCAAAGTCATATCAAAAGACGGCGACAGTATGACCTGCTCGCTTGACTTCATACGGCAAGAAAACGGAGAAAAAAAGAACGTAACGTACACGTTTGAGTTTGAATATACGAATGAAAGCAGATATATACAGCTCACCGGCGGAACGTTTTTAACAGAGGTATTGTTAGGTAAATAAAGAAATGAAAAAATCAGAATTAAGGTTTCGGTAAGTGGCGGCGCCACTTACCGAATTCTTATTTTTAATTTTCCGTTTTTCTCTTTACAAAACCGGAATTATATGATAAAATAACAAAAAAAGAAAGAAAAGAATATACTGCCATGGATATAAGATCGGATTTTCACACGCATACCAACATTTCGTCCTGCGGCGCGCCGGACAACACGCTTCAGGCGCTGCTTGACGGATTGTGCCGGGGACCGGACGGCGTTCGCGTGCTCGGCGTTTCAAATCACCTCTGGGACAGCGACGTGTCCGGCGCGAGCCCGTGGTACGCTCCGCAGAACGTGCCGCACGTTCTGGCAATAAGAGAAGAATTGAAAACCGCGGACACCCACGGCGCGCGCGTACTGATCGGCGCGGAGGTGGAGTTCACCGCTGACTGCAAGCCCGCCGTAACTTATGAGCACGCAAAGCTGTTCGACTATCTGCTCATAACCGCCAATCATCTTCATATGAAGGACTTTATAATTCCCGCGGCGGTTAAAGAGCCGGAGGACGTGCGCTTTGTTCTGATATCGCGCTTCAAAGCCGCTGCAAAGACGGATCTGCCCGTAAAATGCGGTATCTGCCATCCGTTCTTCCCCATTTCTTTTAAAGACACGGAAAACGAGATACTCGCGGGCATAAAAGACGAAGAATACGGCGAATGCTTTGAGCTTGCAAAAGCGCATAATAAATCAATAGAGATACATTCGTCCGCTCTTAATCCCCATCTGCCTTTGAACGAAAAGGGCTTCTGCCCGGAATATATACGTATGCTCGGAATTGCAAAAGAGATCGGCTGCAGCTTCCATTTAGGCTCGGACGTTCACAGCCCCGTTTCTCTGCCCGGCATAAGACTTCGCGAATTTGCCGAATATCTCGGCATAGGCGAAGACAAACTTACGGATTTTTGATTATGAAATACAACAGCTGCGGAGACGTTATTGCCCGAGGCGAGCTCGGCGCGCGGTGCGCGCTGTTGTCCGCCCGGCTCGAATCGCCCATATACCGCCCGGATCTGATATTTAAGATCGAGCAGGGCGGCTGGCCGGGTGACTGGGAGGGAAGAACCGTTCTCGCCCTTACCGCTTTAGCCCGTGTCACACGGCGCGAGCCGTCGTATCTTGACGAGATAGTATCGTCGCTTCCCTCTCATTTTAACGAAAAAGGCTATCTCGGCCCGGTATATGAAAACAAGCTGAACGAGCAGCAGTTTTCCGGTCACGGCTGGCTTCTGCGCGGGCTTTGCGAGTATTATTTATACAGAAAATACGATTTTGTTCTGCCTTTGATAGACGGCATAGTGCGCGGACTTTTTTTACCCGCTCTGGGAAAATACGAAAAATACCCGCTAACCGAGCGATCCGGCGGAAATATGAGCGGCAGCACTTTATCCGCCGACGGCGACTGGATAATATCCACCGACACCGGCTGCGCCTACATCCCGCTTGACGGACTGACGCAGGCGTATTCCGTTCTGACGGAATATATGCCCGACGAAAAGCGCGACCGCGCCTTCTCTTCTCTTCTTGACGAGATGATAACGGCGTTTATCCGCATACCTTTCGTTGAGATCAAAATGCAGACGCACGCGACGCTGACGGGTCTGCGCGGCGTTCTGCGCCGTTACGGGCAGACGTCGGACGAAAATTTACTGTACGAGGCAAAGCGTATCTTCAATCTTTACGAACTGTACGGGATGACGAAAACCTACGCGAACAAAAACTGGTTCGACCGCCCGGAATGGACGGAGCCGTGCGCGATAATAGACTCGTATATGGTCTGCTCTCAGCTTTTCGCGTCTACGGACGATCCTCATTACGCGGAGCTTTCACAGCTTATACTGTATAACGGCGTATTCCACGCCCAAAGAAACAACGGCGGCTTCGGCTGCGACACCTGCGCCGATAACGGCGTGCTCAAAATGCACTGCTACGAGGCGTACTGGTGCTGTACGATGCGCGGCGGAGAGGGACTTGCCGCGGCTGCGGCGTACGCGGCGACCGACACCGGAGTAATCGTGAATCCGATATCGGTCATAACGAAAGTCAACGGCAAAACGCTTAAAATAACGTCGGATTACCCGCACGGCAAAAACATAAAAATTTGCTTTGAAGGCGGCGGCAGGCTGTATCTTTTCGCTCCGTCATGGACTCGCGGCGTAAGAAGCGAATATATTTCCGGCTGTGACGAACACTACGTATATATAGACGCGCCGGACGGCAAAGAATTCACCGTTATTTATAACGGCGGTCTGTGGGACGACGGCTCGCGCGTATACGACGGGCCTCTGATGCTCGCGTCAAATACGCCGGTAAAATTGAACGACTGCCTTGACGTGAAAAAAGAAAACGGAAAATACGCGTTTAAGGATAAAGAACTGAAAACGCTTGACAAAACGTATTTATCAAGCGAGGCGGAAATCGCCGGAGAAGAATTATATATTGATCTGATATGAAAACTGTACTGATAACCGGAGCCTCGCGCGGCATAGGCGCCGCGTGCGCGGAAGCGTTTGCAAAAGAAGGCTTTCACGTATTTTTAAACTACAATAATTCCGGGCAAAAGGCGCTTATGCTCTGCGAAAAAATACGCGCGGGCGGCGGCGTCTGCACGCCGCTGCAAGCCGACGTGACCGATATGGAACAGGTGCGCCGCATGGTCTCCTTATGCGTATATCACGGCGGCGGGATAGACGTTTTGGTAAACAACGCGGGCGTTGATTTTTACGGCACGTTCGAGCAGACGGAGCCTCAGATCTGGCAAAAAATAATAGACACGGATCTTACCGGCGTATATAATACGACGTACGCCGCGCTGCCGGAGATAAAAAATTCAAAATCCGGCAGGATAATAAACGTATCGTCCGTCTGGGGCGTACACGGCGCTTCGTGCGAGGTCGCGTATTCCGCGGCGAAAGCCGGCGTCATAGGCTTAACAAAAGCTTTGGCAAAGGAGCTCGGCCCGTCCGGGATAACCGTCAACTGCGTCGCTCCCGGATATACAGATACCGATATGAACAGCGGATTTGACGCCGACACGGTATCGGACGTAATAAACAGAACCCCGTTATCGCGTATCGGCTCCGCCGGCGACGTATCGGACGCTGTCGTATGGCTTGCGTCCGAAAAAGCGTCGTTTATCACGGGGCAGATAATAGGCGTTGACGGCGGATTTATGTAAGAAATCAATTTTCAGGAGGAAAATATGAAGAAGTTCACAGCAATCATCATCGTTTTAGCGCTCTGCGCGGCATCGCTTTTTGCAATGATGTCCTGCGACGGCAAGCCCGCCGACACAAAGGCGCCCGAAACGACCGCCGCAAACAGCGAACAGACGACCGCGGCGGAAGAACAGACGACAAAAGCTGAAGAGCAGACTGCGTCTGAGGAAACGACCGAGGAGGAAACGACCGAGGAAGTGACGACCGAGGAAGTGACGACCGCAAATACGACCGCCGCCGAGGCGACGACGGCGGGCTCCGGCGAAGCGGAGTACTACGAGGAAGAGGTCGCTTTGTTTGAATACCGCGATCCGCACACTCCCATAAGCGCGGCTGACGGCAGAGAGCTTGCCTGCAAATTCAGACTTAACGACGGCGAACGCCTTATAGGCCTTATCCTCGAATCATGCCCGACCTGGCAGACCGAGGGCTCCGGCTTCGTTGTAGAGCTTTACAAGTGGGACAACGACTATGAAACCACGATAATTGGCGATATACTCTATTCGAAGGAATTCACGGACTGGATAGACAACGCCGAGTGCAAACTTGATTTTTCCGACGTTGCGGAAACCGGCTTCCCCACGGGAACTTATCTCTGGGTAATGAGAGGCACGACCTCGAACGTCGGTACGTGGGCAATGGATCCGTCCGACGACTGCGAATACTTTGAAAACGGCGTTTCATCGCAGAACGGTTTCAGATCCGACGCCGTTATCCTTTCTCCCGGCTGATATACGGAATTCACTTTGAACGGCGAGCCGCCATGGCGCGCCGTTTTTTTCACATATTTTTCAGAATAAGACCGGAAAAAAGCATTGACGGAAACGGATTTTCGTATTATAATAGTATCTAAAGAAATTAAATTAACAAAATGTAAAAAATACGGTATAATATAACAATTTGACCGTTATGCGTTGAATTATTAAAATTTTATTGTTATTATTAATCTATAATGCGGAAATGCGGACGGGGAGGTGAACGTGCTTTGGCTGTAACTACTTTCAAGCGTTATGAAGAAAAGTTTTATATAACAAGAGAACAGCACGACCGTCTGCTTCCCGTTATCCTCCGGCATATGGATCCGGACAAATACTGCATTGACGGAAAAAGCTACAACCTCGTAAACCTTTATTTTGACGACGACAACGATTCCATAATCATCAATTCGATATTAAAGCCGAAATACAAGGAAAAACTGCGCCTGCGCTGTTACGGTCCGCCCGCATCCGACGATACGACCGTATATTTTGAGATAAAAAGCAAGCTGTACGGAACCGTCATAAAGCGGCGCGCCGGTATGAGATACGCGGACGCGCTCGAATACATAGAAAGCGGCAAACGTCCGAAGACCGATATCTATATTTACAACCAGGTGCTTGACGAGATAGACGCGCTGCGCATACGAAAGCCGTGCAAGCCGAAGCTTATAATTTCTTATGACAGGCGGGCGTTTTATATGCGAGGCGATCCCACGGTGCGGCTCACGTTTGACGAGAATATAATGTCAACACGGTACGATCTCGATCTGTCGCACTACAAAGGCGGAGAATATCTGATCCCGCCGGACAATATGATACTTGAGATAAAGATCTCCGATTCTATGCCCCTGTGGCTCTCACAGGCGCTGTCGGAGGAAGGCGTTTTCATAACGAGCTTTTCAAAATACGGCAAAGAATACAAAAAACATCAGCTACAAATAAAAGAAAGCAGGTACGAATAATGTTGTTATCGGCAAACGGTTTAAATTCGATCGAGGAGCTGTTTTCCACGCAGATAGGCGGAGAAAAGCTGACTTTGGCGTCAGCGTTCATCAACATAGGCGGGGCTCTCGTTCTCGGTTTTATCATTGCGCTTCTTTATTATTTCACACAGAAAAGAGCAGGCGGAAGCACTTCTTTATCCGTCACGATAATAATGGTGCCCGCTATAATCGCGTTGATCGTCGTTCTTATACAGAACAACCTGGCAAGGGCGTTCACGCTTGCGGGATCTCTGGCTATAATAAGATACCGTTCACAGCCGGCGTCTCCGCGTGACATAGCGTACGTGCTCTTCTCGCTTGCTATAGGTATAGCCTGCGGCATCGGCTACGTCGCGTACGCGGCGGTGTTCACCGTCCTGTTCTGCGTCATACTGTTCGTTATCAGCATAACGGGCTTCGGCGGTCTCGGACGCGACACTATGCTTTTGAAAATACTTATCCCCGAGAGCCTGAATTTTGACGGCGTATACGACGAGATACTTAACGAATACACGGACAGCTGGAAACTGCGCCGCATACAGACGACGGATTTCGGCACCGTTTTCGAGCTTATTTACATAGTCAAGCTGAAAAAGGGCAAGGACAGAAAAGAGTTTTTGGATAAGATAAGATGCAAAAACGGCAATCTCAACGTTACTCTTAACCTTATGCCCGATGAGGAGATCTCAAAGAAATGAAAAAAACCGCAAAGACAAAAGCCGTTTCCCTGCTCTTATGTCTTATCATGCTGTTCCTCTGCTCCTGCGGCGCGGATCTCGGTATATCGACCGATACGGCAAACAGAACGGATCCCGTTTCGCGCAAAGCCGGACTTTCCGGCATAGGATATGAAAAAAAGGCGTACAACGGACTTTTTGACAGCATAGCGGACGTCTATATAACGATAGGAGAGGCGGAGCTCTCCACGGTGCTCGACCACGCGGATTCCGGTATTTACTGCGAATGTACGGTAAAAGCGGGAGGGACCACGCTTTACAACGTGGGGATAAAACCGAGGGGAAACACGACTTACGTCACCGAGGCTGACAACGGCCGCTACTCCTTCAAGCTTAAATTCAATAAATATACGAAAGGTCAGAAGCTGAACGGACTTGACGAGCTGAATCTCAACAATATGTCGTACGACCCGTCGTACGTAAGAGAGTATCTGGCTTATACGCTGTTTTCGCTTGACAGCGGCGTACCGGCGCCGCTTGCGACCTTTGCAAAGGTTTATATTAACGGCGAATACTACGGTTTGTATCTTGCCGCGGAATGCGTTGACGAGAGCTTTCTTAAACGCACTTTCGGCGATAACGACGGCGATCTTTACGAAGCGGACAAAGGCTCCGCGCTGACGTCGGACGACACGTCGACCTTCACGCTGAAAAGCGGCACGGATACGTCATTATCAAAAATATCCGCTTTGTATAACGCGATAGCAAACGGGAACGCGGAGGACGTTTTGGATATCGGATCCGTGCTTCGCTACGCGGCGGTTATAACGGTCGTATGCGGTCAGGAATCGTATCTCGGACCGAAGGCGGACAGCTATTATCTGTACCGCAGCACGGAAAACGTGATTTCCATAATTCCGTACGATCTGAAGCTCAGCTTCGGCACGGACTCCGATACGAAAAAAACCGAGTACAATATTGACGAGACTCTTATAACGACGTCCGTAACAGAACCTTATTTCGGGCTTTCACCGGAGGACAGACCGCTCGTTTCGTGTCTGCTTGAAGACGAGGAATACAAAAAAGAGTATTTGTCTTACGTAAAATACTATAACGATGAATTATACGGCATGCTTGACAAGCTGTCCGCGCTCAAAGCGGAAATAGACGACGCGGTCAAGGACGACCCGAGAAGGTTCTACGACGACAGCGTTTATCAGTCCGAATTCATGGACGGAGACACACTTTACGGATTTATAAAGGCAAGATGCGAGAATATCTCCTCACAGCTTGCAAAAGCGGGAGAATGACATGAAGAAAAAGATCCTATCAACACTGTTTGCAGCCGTTTTCGTACTTTTATGTTCATGTACCCAAACGCAGACGGACGCGCCCTCCGGCATGAAGCTTGCGTCCGTTGCCGCTGCGGATTACTATATGTACGTTCCAAACAGCTGGACGGTGGCGGACCAGGACGGCGTCACGAGCGCATACGTTTCCATAGCGGACAAGTCTAACGTTACCTGCGCAAGATATACGATATCGAACGAAGCCGTGTTTGACGTACCGGCAAACAAAGACGAAAGCAAGCCGGACGCCGTTATATACGCGGAAAACTACTTTACCGGATATATCTCCGAGCTTGAAGCTCATCTGCCGGGTTACAGGCTGATATCCGGTCCCACCGCCACGCTTTTGAACGGTCAGTCCGCGGTGAGATGCAGATACGTCGCAACCGTTTCCGGCGCCGATTACAATTTTGACATGGTGATATGCGTAAGAGAGCGTATGTACGCGTATCTTTTGACGTACACGGCGGAAGCGTCGAAATACGAAACGAATCTGCAGTCCTTTGAGAACATAATATCCGCTTTCGTATTCCAGACCGGAGTTCTCAAATAATGGAAATATACCTTGACAACGCCGCGACGACAAGGCTGTGCGAGCCCGCGCTGCGCGCGTCGGAAGAAGCTTATAAGATATACGCAAACCCATCGTCCGTGCATTTTGCAGGGATCGAGGCGGAAAAGCTCGTATCCGCTTCGCGAAAAAAGCTGCTGTCCGTTATAGGCGGAGAAAAAACCGGCACCCTCGTATTTACCGGCTGCGGAACGGAATCAAACGCTCTGGCGTTATTCGGCGCAGCGTATGCGAAAAAAGCAAATATAAACAAAAATATAATAATCTCGGACTCCGAGCATCCGTCCGTATACAAGGCGGCGGAGGAGCTCAAAGACCGCGGCTTTGAAATAAGAGAAGTCAAAACGCGCAAAGGGACAATCAGGCCGGAAGAATTATCCGCTCTTATCGACGGTAATACGTTTCTGATAAGCATAATGACCGTAAACAACGAGACCGGCGCGTTATACGGCATAAAAGAGCTTTGCCGTATATCAAAAGAAATAAATCCGAGGCTGATATTCCATACCGACGCAACGCAGGCGTTTATGAAGACCCCGATCGACGTATCGGACAGCGGCGTTGATATGGCTACGTTTTCCGCGCATAAGATAGGCGGACCTAAGGGCGTGGGCGTGCTGTATATAAAAAACCGGCTTATCACCTCGCGCTGTGTCGTACCGGTGCTGTACGGCGGCGGTCAGGAGGGCGGTCTTCGCTCCGGCACGGAAAACACGGCGGGCATATACGCGTTTTCAGCCGCGGCGGAATACGGGAAGGCGCGTTTTGATGAAGATATTTCAAATATTACGCATCTTTCGGAGCATATAACAAAAGGACTGACCGCGGCGGGCGTAAGGATAAACAGACCGGAGGATCACGTGCCGCATATTATTTCGGCAACGCTTCCCGGCATAAAAAGCGAGGTAATGCTGCGGTTCCTTTCCGCAAAAGGGATCTGTATATCGAGCGGCTCGGCGTGCTCTTCGCACCATCCCGGCATATCGCGTTCGCTTCAGGCGTTCGGTCTGTCTTCAAGAGACGCGGACTGCACCGTGAGGATAAGTCTGTTCCGCGGCAACACGCTGCAGGACGCCGACAGTCTTATCATAAATATTGAAGAAGGCATAAAAACCTTGATAAAAATGCGAAAATAGCGTCGTAAATTAACATCTTGTTAATAATATGTTCTTTCGTATCGGTATCAGTTGTGTTATACTGTTAGGAGCGATCCTTTATATAAAAAGGACTATATTATATTGTGCGGCGGTGAGCCGTACGGTTTTCATTAAATAAGGAAGGCTTGGATAACCAAAATGGGCAAGGCAAAAAAAGTTAAGAAGCAAAAAACAAAAGCTGACGTATGGTATACGGTGTTGGCGATAGTCATAGGCGTATGTCTCGTATTCGGTCTCGGAGTTGCGATACTTCAGCCTACGGGTATAATGGATTATATCTCCCTGCATACGCGCACGGCGGTCAAATCCGAACATTATTCCATAAACAACGCGCAGTTCACTTATCTGACGTACGCGACGTACAATAATTATTATCAGCAGTTCAGCAGCTACGGCTACGCATCATATTTAGGCATGGACAGATCAAAACCGCTTTCACAGCAGGCTTACACGCAGACGATGTCCTGGCTCGACTTCTGCAAGAACGAGGCGGAATCCAACATGGTGAAGGTCCTTGCTATCTGCGAGGCGGCGAGAGCCGACGGCTTCACGCTTTCGGATGAGGACAAGAAGTCTGTTGAGGACAACATACAGGCGCTTGCGGATTACGCAAAGGAAAACAACTACAGCTTTTCATCAGCCGTCGCCGCCATATACGGCAGCAAGGGTATCAAGAAGAGCGATATAAGAGGCGTGCTTGAGCTTCAGACCATCGCGTCCAAATACGCGGAAAAGCTGAGTGATTCCTACACCTACACGGACGAGCAGTACGACAAGTATTACGAAGACAACAAATTCGATTATCTGAAGGCTGACTACTATTCCTACACCGTAAAAGCCGATTATGAAAGCGACGCGACCGACGAGGAGAAGGAAGCGGCGATAAACGCGGCGAAGGACAAGGCGGAAGAGCTGTTTGAAAAGATCGACGGCGGCTCGGATTTCGTCACAATCATAATGGAATACAAGAAAGAGCTTGCACAGGCTGAGCTTGACAACGCACAGCAGGAGTTTGACACCGCAAAAGCAAATTATCCGGATGCGGACAAAGAAACTTCGGAAAAGACCGCGGACGAGAATAAATCCACGGAACAGAAGGCTTATGAGGACGCCAAGAAAGCTCTTGACGACGCAAAGAAGGCTCTTGAGGATATAACGGAAGAGTCCGTAAAGACGTCCGTTCTGACGGAAGCTCACAAGGCTTCAAAAGACAGCATGAGCGAGGCTGACGAGTGGATATTCGCGGAAACGCCCGCGCAGAACGGTGCAGTCAAGCTTATCCCCGCGGATGAATCCGCAACGGTCTACCAGATAGTAAAGAGCGAATACAGAGACGAGTACAATACCGCCACGATCCATGAGCTCGGTCTTACACTCGACAACTTCACAAACGTTGACGCGATGAAGGAATACGCACAGAAGATAGTTAACGACTTCAATTCAGGCTCCGACAAGTCCTGTGAAGCGTTCGACAAGCTGGCTGAAAAATATACGACGGATACGATAACGGTCGGTTCATCCGGAGAAGAAAAAGAGATAACCAAGAGAGGCTCCTCCGACAAGGAACTCGCGGCGGTCGACGAATGGGTATTCTCCGACGAGCGTAAAAACGGCGATATAAACACGTTCGTGTTTGAAGACGACGGTATGTATATCACGTACTTTGAAGCAACAGGCAGAGCCGCGTGGCTTGTAAGCGTTGACAGCGCGATGAGATCCGCCGATCTTGATAAAACCGTTGACGGATTTGAACAGACTTACACCGTAACGGCGGACGAAAAAGCCATTGCAAAAGTCGAATAACATATAATAATGTATAAAATAAAATTGAGAAGGACCCTCGCGTCCTTCTCAATTTTTTTCATCCGGTAAAAAAGTGGCTGCTGCGGCAGCCCATTCAGAGCGAAGACAATCTCCCTCAGTCATCAGGGAATGATCCCGGATGACAGCTCCCTCGGGGAGGGAGCCTTGATTTGCCTCCCTCTTTGAGGGCGCGACGCGTTAAGAAAATCTCACGGTGTGAGATTTTTAGCCAAAGCGGTGAAGCGATCTATGATCGCGAACCGGACAGTGTCAACGAAGTTGACGGAAGGAGTTATTCTTAAATGCTTTGTCTGCAAATTGAAGGGGCTGCTGCGGCAGCCCCTTAATTCTTAATTACTTGAACTCTTCCACCGACTCCGCTTTTTTATGCTTTATCGGATCCCACTGCACCCGCCTGAACAGCGCCGTGACAGATATCGGAACGAAAGTAAACATGAACACCGGATACGTTATAGTGAACAGCAGCTTGTCCTTTGCGGACGCTTTTATATGCTTCCATTCAAGCAGCACTATGAGCACACCCATGGCGAATAGCCCCGCGTACATTGCAAGCCCGTTTTCCATTATCCTTCCGATAAGCGGTATCATATTCATTTTGTGTATCAGACGGCTGCCGAATTCCAGTATATCCGCCAGCATCGTCATCAAAACGAATACAAATCCCGGTATCATGGAGCACAGCAGGTCCCAGGCCCAGAAACCGTGTCTGCTGAAAACCTTTTTCAAAAGCGCCGGACCTTTTGATGCAAGCACCTGCAAATAACCCTTTGACCAGCGCAGTCTCTGCGTCCAGGACTGGCTGTATTCGCTCGGCTGTTCATCGTAGAAGATCGCATCGCTGCAGTAGCCCACTCTGCGTCCCTTCAGGACTCTGCTTGAATAAAACTCGTTGTCCTCGGTAAGCAAAAAGAATTTCCAGCCGTGCATCTCCTTTACGGTATGCGGTAAAAGCATAAATCCCGTTCCGGTGATGGACGAGCACGAGCCTACGATCTGCCTCGGATAATTAAGCAGTCTCATCTCACGCAGATACGATAAGCTGTGACCCGCCGATATCCAGCTGTCTCCGAAGTTCTTTGACTGACGGTTGCTTGATATCGCGTCGTATTTGCCGTCGTAGAACCGGTTCATCGTATCTATGTAATCGACCGATAAGATATTGTCCGCGTCAAATATGAAATAACCGTCGTAATCGTCGTATCCGTCGTCCATCATGTGGTTGAGCACCGCGTCAAGCGCGTAGCCCTTGCCGACCTTTTCCGTATTGAACCTCTCGTAAACTATCGCTCCCGCTTTTCTCGCAACGAGCGCCGTTTTGTCCGTACAGTTATCGGCGATGACGAACATGTCTATGTATTCTTTGGGGTAGCTCTGCGCCTTTATACTGTCAAGAAGCTGCCCTATGACCTCTTCTTCGTTCCTCGCGCAGGAGATAACGGCGTATTTCCTGTATTTTGCTTTTTTTCTAAGCGGCTTCTGCTTTGCAAACACGCTTATCGCCATGTAAGCTATTCTGTGCGCGAACATCAGAATAAACAGAATACCGCCCACTATTCGTAAGATCTGTGATACGATCATAAATTATCCTTTCATGTGTTTTCCGCCGTCGCTGTCTTTTCGGGCGTGGGTTCGGACGCTGCCACGGATATAAGTCTGAAGATTATATACGCCGCCATCGCAAGCTGGAGCACCTCGTACACCGTCTCCGATGAAAACGGCATTACCCAGAACGCGGTGAGAAGGAAGCCCGGAACGCACGCCACGATTATCGCGGTCACCGTAATAAGAGATACGGCGGTATACGTCCTATTCCTCGCTATGCCGAAATGGAACCTCGCCTCCGCAACACAGTAGACCATAACGGCTATCGCGGAAAGCTGTGTTATGGATCTTTCCGGGCTGTTCATCACGGTATCTCTCTTGAAATACATGTATACAAGATAGAATACTTCACAGAGCACCGGCATGAGCGACAGCAGTCTGTAATTGAGTTTTTTAAGCTTTGTGGTCGTTGATGCGCACCAGAAGTAATAAAGTGAAGATACGATGCCGAACAAGACCGTGAGGACAAGCGATATAAACACGACGATATCTATAACGTCCGGATTCTTTGCCGTGCCGAAAACAGATTTCGTTTCGATCGCGGGTTTAAAAATAAAGTAATACGATACGAGTATAGACGATGAGATGAACATAAAGCCGCACATCGCGCCGGTAAATACAACGCCGTGGTTAGCTTCCGGCATCTGTTTGAAGTCGCGCTTCTTAACGATAAGCATCGGCAAAAGACCCAGCACGACAAGACTTACGCCGAACAGCACGCGCGCCGCCGTAACGCCGACGGCGTTTGCGGCGTAAAGCCCTTCTTCAACGTCGTAGTAGTTTACTACGAGTATAACGCGTACAACGGCAAATCCGACTGCCAGGATAAGCGCGGCGGCTATAAGTATATAAATTCTGCTTTTATCCGTATTCATAAAAGCAAAGTCCTTCTTTCGCATTGTTTATTTATTATATTATATACTTTTATTATTAACAAAAAAGCACTCGCCTCGTTAAATAACAATAAACGCACTTATACGTTTTTTAGTATTTTTACGATTTTGGTAAAATATTCCGGCTCGCCCGCGTCAAATTCCATATATTCGCCCGTCACCGGATGAACGAAGCCTATATATCTTGCGTGCAGGCACTGACCGCGAAGCAGATCCGCGTGCTTTTTTTCAATAGCGGTCTTTCCGCCGCCGTACACGGTATCTCCCATGAGCGGATGGCCGGATGAAGACATATGTACTCTTATCTGATGAGTCCTGCCGGTGTGGAGCGTGAAGGTCATGCGGGAAAAGCCGTTATAGGCTTCTTTAAGCTCGTAATCCGTTACCGCTTCTCTTCCGTTCGGCACGTCCGCCGCCATTTTCTTTCTGTCCTTCGGGTTTCTGCCTATGCTCTTGCATATCGTTCCCTTGTCTTCCTTCATCCTGCCCACGATAATGCCGTCGTATCTGCGCATAAATGAGTGTTCTTTTATCTGCTCCGCAAGTCTGACGTGCGCCTCGTCCGTTTTGGCGACGATAAGCAGGCCGCTCGTGTCTTTATCTATCCTGTGAACTATACCGGGGCGCTCCACGCCGTTTATGCCGGACAGCCTGCCCTGCATATGGTAAAGCAGAGCCGATACGAGCGTTCCGCCGTAATTGCCGGGCGCCGGATGAACGACCATGCCCTTGGGCTTGTCCACGACGGCGAGCGCGTCGTCCTCGTAAACTATCCTTACCGGTATATCCTCGGGCTCCGCGTCCGGCTTTTTAAGCTCTCTTTCAAGCATTTCAAGCACGTCGTTTTCTTTGACGCGGCAGTTCTTTTTTGCCGGCACGCCGCAAAGCGTCAAAACGCCGTCCTCTATCAGAGCGGAGGCGGCGTTTCTCGTTATGCCGAAAAGTTCCGCGGCGGCGGCGTCGAACCGTGCGCCGTCAAGCTGTTTCGTTACCGTTATCGTCTTCTTTTTTTCCATCATCCTTTTTCTTACCGGACAAAAAGCTTCTGTCTATAAACAGCATGTATATTATGAGCATCGCGCCGCCTATCGTGACGTAGGAATCCGCTACGTTGAACACGGGGAATTTCTGAAAGAAATCAAACTGTATGAAATCCACCACGTATCCGTTTGCTATCCTGTCTATCATGTTGCCGATACCGCCCGCGAATATCAGAACGAGCGACGCAACGAAAAACTTTTTGCTTTTTGCGGCGTATAAAAGCAGTACGGCGAGCACGGATATAGCGACGGCGGAGACGATTATGAATATCCATCTGCTGTCCGCCATCATACCCCACGCCGCGCCTCTGTTTTCCACGTACGTGAAATTGAACAGATACGGTATGACCTTTATCTGCGCCTCGCGCGGCAGATAAAGCACGACCAGATACTTGCTTATCTGATCGAGCGCGACCAGCGCCGCGGAGATAACGAGCAGTATGATATATGCGATAAGGTTGTTTTTGCAGCGTGCTTTTATATCACTCTTCGTCAGCATTGAAAAGTTCCTTTTTTCTGTTTTTCTTCTTTTTGGGCATATCGCGCTTCTTTTGTCTTATATCGTCGTCGTCCGATATGATCATGCTGCCGGACACGTTTTCACCTATGCTGTCGTCCACGGTCTCGTCTCCGGACAGTATCCTTTGGTTGAGCTCTCTTATCGTATCGCGTACGGACGCTATGCGGTATTTTTTCGCAACGCTTATCTCCGCGGAGCGCGTTATCGTCACCTTGCCGTCGCGCACGACCTCTTTTTCGGGCTGTTCCGTCCTTAAATTCTCAACGTCGTTTTTCATGCCGTCTATCACCGCGCGGATATATTCCGCCGTGGACGGCTCTTCAAGCTCGTCCTCGTATTTGCTTCTCGGAGCAAGGTTTTCAAGCTGCTCTATATTCTGCAGATACTGCTTGTATATCACGCTTCTCATATCGGCTACGGCGCGTTTAAGCTTCTGAAGCACCGCCGCCTCAGACGCAACGCTTTCACGGAACGTGCGCAGCACTCTGTCCGTGTTGTCCTTTGCCGCGGAATACAAAAGGTCAGCCTGCGCCTGAGCGTCGGATACGATCTTGTCCGCCGCTTTTTTCGCAAGCTCTATCGTCTTTTTCAGTTCCTCTTCGCCCGCCTGCGCTTCCTCGGATTTTTCAAGAGAAGCCTTGAGCCTGTATTCAAGCTCCGAATTCTCACGCAAAAGCTCCTCGTATCTGTCAACGAGATTTGAGATATACGCGTCCACCTCATCCGTGTTGTAGCCGCGGATCGCGCGGGTGAAATTCTTCTTTTTTAATTCGTTTTGATCCATTTTTATCTCATTTCAAACCGTAACCTTCGGCAAAACCGCCAGTATGACGATAACTACTGAGGCAAACACGGCGGCGGACGGGTCAAAAAGACCGCCGCTTATACGCGCCTTGCCGAGCAGCGCTCTCACGGGCAGAAGGAACGGTTCGGTCACAAAATAGAATACTTTGTAAAGCACGGAATCATTCACGGACAGAAAGTATCCGAGAATGACCCGCGCCCAGACTGCTGTTTCAAGTAAGCACAGCAACAAAAATACGGTGTTTGAAAACAGCGTAAGTATAAATTCCATTTAATATTCTTCCGGCTTTATATCAGTCTTCGGAATACAGTCTTTCCTCGTCGGCTTCGCTTGCAGCCTCGCCTTTTTCATCTATAAGGGCCTCGCCGCTTACGTTGATGTTGGCGGGAGTGATTATGTAGGTGTTTACGGCTACCTTGCTCAGTCTGCCGTCTATAGCGTACGCGACGCCGGATAAGAAGTCTATTATCCTTCTCGCGGTCTCTTTATTCGTAGCTTCAAGATTCAGAACAACGGTGCGGCGGTTCAAAAGATGGTCTGCTATCTGCGGGACCGTATCGTATCTTTCCGGCTTTACGACCTTGAGCTCGAGAGCGGCTCCGTCAAGCTTGACGTTGTTGCCTATTCTCGTCTGCTTCTGCTGTACGGGCGCCTCAGGCGCTTTGGGAGCGGGTTCTATGACCTCGTCGTCCTCTAAAACTTCTTCCTCTGCCTCATCCTTTTCGTAATCATCTTCATCATTGAAGTGCTTACCGAATTTCAAACTGTCCAAAAATCCCATTTTTATATGCCCTTTCTTTTTAATAAATTACTTCGTTGTTCTCTGCCCGAACACCGCCGAGCCTATCCTTATCATCGTTGAGCCGCACTGCACGGCTTCACGGTAGCTGTCTGACATTCCCATAGACAGTATCGGTCTGTATCTATTATCCACTTTTTTTATGCAGTTGTCAATAAATAAACGGTAAGTTTTAGTAAAATATTTTAAATAATCCGATTTATTTTGACAAACGGGCGCCATAGTCATAAGCCCGAGCGGTCTTACATGCGGAAAACCGCACATTTTTTCGTAGGCTTCCGGCACCTCGTCCGGCAAAAATCCGGATTTGTTTTCTTCTTGCCCGATATTCACCTCGCAGAGAACGTTCATTATGATACCGTGCTTTTCCGCCTGACGTTCTATCTCCTCGCATAAAGACAGACTTCCGACGGAATGGATAAGGCTGACCTTGTCTATTATATATTTGACCTTGTTTTTCTGCAGCGTTCCGATGAAATGCAGCTCGCACGGCAGATCCTTTAATCTGTCGTACTTTTCCAAAAGCTCCTGTACTCTGTTTTCACCGATATATTTCACGCCGCATTCCTTTACGGCGTATTCTATCCGCTCACAGTCTACGGTCTTTGTGGCGAGCAGAAGCTCGGCTTGGCCCGCCTCTTTTCTGATCAGATCTATTCTCTTCTTTATTTCGGGATATTCCATTATTTATCATTCTCCGGCCACGGACATTTTCGTGCCTATCAGTACGGACGGAGACGATACGGCGGCTCCGAACATATTGTTGTAAACGTCAGAACCCGGCTCCTCGATATTTTTGAGCAGCTCGTAGAAGTTGCCGGACACGGTAACGCCCGTCACGGCTCTGCCCTGCTTTCCGTTTTCGACGAGGTAACCTTTAGCCATAAGCGAGAAGTCGCCCGTTACGGCGTTAGCTCCGGCGTGCAGTCCGCTGACTTCCGTTATTATCATTCCCTCGCCCATTTTTTCGGCAAGCTGATCGAGCGTTTTTTCGCCGGGTGTCAGCGTAAAGTTAGTGACCGATATGCCGATAGGCGACGTGTAACCGCCCTTTGAAGCGTTTCCGGTCGACTGTACGCCCGCCTTATGCGCCGTTTCAAGGTTGTATAAAAGCGTTTTCAGCACGCCGTTTTCAACCACGACGTTGCGTCTGCCCGCGACGCCTTCCGCGTCAAACGCGCGGGAGCCGAAGCCGAAATCGAGCGTCGGGTCGTCAACGAGCGTAACGCAGTCCGCCGCTATCTTCTCACCCTCTTTGCCCGCGAGCATGGAAAATCCTCTCTGCGCGCTCTCTGACGAGAAAATGCCGGAAAACGTCTCGATCAAATCGCACATCGCACTGTTTCTGAAGATTATGCGCATAGACGCGCTTTTTACGGACTTTGCGTCAAGAAAGTCTATCGCTTCACGCACGCCCTTGCCCACCGCTTTGTCCGCGTCAAGGCACGCTCTGTCAAAGCCGCCGCAGATGCCGAAGCCGTCGTTCATCTTATCGCCGTCCGCCGCTATCGGAATAACGTAGCCGGCTATGAAATTTGACGTCTCGCACAGATCCATGCCGTTCGAGTTTTTGATAACGACCGTGCTTCTGCCCGATATCACGCTGCTGGACTCGACTTTGATTATCCTCGGGTCGGCTTCTTTCGCTTTTATTTCCATCAGCTTTGCAAAAGCTATCTTTTCCTCCGCCGTGACTCCGTCAAGCTCTGCTCCGTAGACCTTGGGCGACGGATAGCTTTCCGAACCGGAGAAAATGAACTGCTCGTCCGGCTTTTCTATTATCGCGGCGTTTCCGCAGGCGCTGTCAACAAGCTCCGGTATGTCGTCCTCGTCGTACGACGTAGTGGAGGAATAACCCATTTTGCCGTCTTTTTTTACTCTGAAAGATATGCCGGTATAGTCGTTTACGCTGTAATTCTTTATCTGTCCCTCAAGGACCTCAACTCTGAAGCTCTCTCCGTTTGCGGCGTATATCTCATATTCGCCGTCACAGTGATCTTTTGCATACGCCAAAAGCTTTTTGCAGAACTCGTTTATATTGCTCATTTTATCTCACCTCCGACCGTAATTTCGGAAATCCTGATCATGGGCTGACCGACGTTCGTCTGTATGCTGCCGGAGACCGAGCCGCACATTCCCTGACCGAGCACAAGATCGTCCGACACCATATCTATGTTCAAAAGCACCTCGTAGCCTTTGCCTATGAGCGTGGCGCCGCGCACCGGCTCGCAGATCTTGCCGCCGCGTATCATATATCCCTCCATAACGGAGAAGTTGAATTCTCCGGTCAGCGGGTTGACCGAGCCGCCGCCCATTTTAGCGGCGTAAAGACCGTTATCCGTACTGCTTATTATCTGTTCTCTCGTGTCGTTTCCGGGGCAGATGAACGTGTTTGACATACGCGACGTAGGCGCAAAAGCGTAGCTTTGGCGTCTGCCGCTGCCCGTGGACGGCATTTTCATCCTGCGTGAGCCTAATTTGTCTATCATATATCCGGTAAGTATGCCGTCTTTTATAAGCTGGATGCGCTGGGTTTTTTCGCCCTCGTCGCTCATCGCGCGCGAACCCCATTCGCTTATCATCGTGGCGTCGTCAACGGCGGATACCTTTTCGTTCGCTATCTTCTGACCCATTTTTCCGCAGAAAACGGAGTTGCCTAAACCCACGGACGTCGCTTCGAGCGCGTGCCCGCACGCCTCGTGGAACACCACGCCGCCGAATGCGTTGTCCATGACGACGGACATTTTTCCGGCGGGACATTTGCCGGCGTGCAGCATAGTCGCCGCGATCCTCGCCGCCTCGCGTCCCTCTGCCTGAAGATCAAGTCCTTCGATAAATTCAAAGCCCGCGCTGTTGCCCGGCCCCACGAAGCCGCTCTGGTTCTCGCTGCCGTCGGATGCGACCGCGCTTATCGCGAGTCTTATATAAGGTCTTACGTCCGTACCTATGACTCCGTCGCTGTTTGCAACGTATATGTGCTTTGTATTGGCGCCGAGCATGCCCGACACCTGAACTATATCGCCGCTGTATTCCTTTGCGGCGATATACGCCTGCTTCAACGCTTCTACTTTCGTCTTTTTGTCAACGCTGCCGGAGGGTATATCCGCGTGACAGACCGGATCGAATTTTACTTCGTTCAAGACTATGTCTATCCCGGCTGATCTTGCCGTGCCCGCCGCCGCGGCGACCTTTGACGCAAGCTCCATAAGCGATTTTTCATCCGTTCCGTTGCCGTACGCGTAAACGGAATTGGTACCGCAGAATATACGGACGCCCGCGCCCATATCGCGCGAGGTGTTCGCGTTGTCAACGCAGTCCGCAATCATGCTTATGCTTTCGGAGACTCTGTCCTCCACGTACAGCTCCGCGTAATTCGCGCCGGTGCTCATCGCTTTTAAAAGCACCGCCTCGGAAACTCTTTTTTCGACCATATAAAACTCCTTTTGCCTGTATTTTACGTATTTTCTATCCGAAAATCCTTATTTCGTAGTCCGTCGTCTCGCCGTCCTCGACCTCCGCCTGTTCTTTCAAGCCCTTGCCGGATATGATGAGGTTGTCGTACTTGTGGAGCATCTCCGCATAGCCCTCCTCGTCCGGAGCATATTCCTTAACTATGCAGTAGCCGTCCTTTTCCGTGATTATCTCTATCTTTCTGAACGTCACCTTGTTGTTTTTAAGTATATAAACGCCCACTTCGTTGTTGTCGTTCGTTCTGACGGCGCTGACGGGAACGCGCAGTCCGTCTATCTGTTCAAGCACAAGAGACACGGTCTGTTTTCTCGCCGAGCCGAGCTCCGCCTTCTGAATGTCCGTGCTGAAAACGAGTATAGCTCCCTCTCCGCCGTATTCCGTGACTATGCGATCCAGAACGAATTCCGTTTCGCTGCCGGATGCCGTGGGGAAACCGATCTTATAAGCGCTCCCCTCGGAAAGCCTGTACGCCGTTTCTCTGTCCGTCTGTGCGCACAGATACCACCTCGGATCGTGCGCCGTTTTTCCCACGGCGCAGCCATCGGCCGTTATCGACAGCTCCTGCGCGGGCTGTTTCATAAGCTCTGATAATTCGTCATACGAAAGAGTCTGCGCCGCTTTTGAGGTAAAAAGCTTTTCGTATCCGTCCACGTATGAGTAAAAATAACCCGAGACCGGCGTGGCAACGTCCGCCGCCGTGCCGGAGCCTGACGATATCAGACTTTCCCTTTTCGCTTTGAGCTCCGCTATCTCCGTATTGAAATTCAGACGCGCGTTGACAAGTATCTCGCGCCGGTTGAGCAGTACGAGAAGCTCGTCCGTTTTTTCCGCGACAGTCGAAAAATCGCCTTCCTCGGATCTTAGCCTTATCGTGTAATAAAGTCTGTTGATCTTTGCGTCAAGATTCTTTACCGAGTTGTCGCTCACCTTGTTGCTGTCCGTCAATATCGATATCCTTCTGTCAAGATCGGATAAAACGTAATCCTCGGAACGGAACGTGTCGTAAACGCGGGCGACCACGGCGTTCTTTGGCACTTTTTCGCCGTTTGCGTAAAGCCTTATAACGCCGCCTCCGTTCTGACCGTATACGATCTGCTCGTCACGGAAGATGATACCCGTAAGTGTCAAAGACTGTGACTGCTCCGCGGACTGCACGGGCTCAACGCGCATACCCTCCCTGAAATACGTCACTATGTGATACGCTATATAAACTATGGCGCATATCGCGAGAAGCGACGAGAGGATATAGATTATTCCCTTTTTTAATACTTCCTTATCCGTATCCGTCAGCTCCTTTTCAAAAACTCTTTTACCGCCGCTTCCGCTTCCTCATACGAGGCGGCTCTCACGCCGTCGTAGCGGGAAAACCACGTTAACTGCCGCTTTGCGTAATTGCGCGTCGCCTGTTTTAATTTTTCGACGCACGTATCAAGCGGACTTTCGCCGTTGATATACGGGAACAGCTCTTTATAGCCGATAGCCTGATACGCCGTGGTACCGTGGCGCAGATCGCCTTTTTTCAGCAGTTCTTCCGTTTCTTTTACGAGCCCGTCCGATATCATCATATCGACGCGGCGGTTTATGCGTCCGTATAATTCTTCCCTGTCGCCGAAACCGGTGAGAAGCAGCAGAATATCGTATTCCGGTTCGTTTTTCCTTTGTTCTTTGTCCGTTTCGGTCTTCGTTTTTCCCGTTTTATAATATATTTCAAGCGCGCGGACGACGCGTTTTTTATTGTTTTCATGCGTGCTTTCCGCGGCTTCCGGATCTATCTCTTCAAGCTCGCGCCAAAGCGTATGCGCGTCCTTTTGCATAAGCGATGCGCGCAGCTTTTCGTCCGCGTCCGTCTCCGACGAATAATCCGTCGGATGTATCAGCGCTTCGATATATAAGCCCGTGCCGCCGCATATCACGGGCAGCTTACCGCGGCAAACAACGCCGTTTATCGCGGCTTTAGCGTCGCGCACGAAATCCGCCGCGGAGTAATTCTCCCACGGCTCGACTGTGTCGACCAGATGATGGCGGATCTGTGCTTGTTCCTCTGCCGTCGGCTTCGCCGTGCCGATATCGAGCCTTTTATATATCTGCATACTGTCCGCGGATATGATCTCTCCGTCAAATTCCGCCGCCAGCTTAAGCGCAAGAGATGATTTTCCGCTCGCCGTCGGCCCGCCTATTATTATGATTTTATTCATTGAATAATGATCCGTTCCTCAAAATAAATCGCTGTGCGTGCCGGTACGGATCAGCTCCAAGACCAATCTGTCTGAATAAATTTTATAAATCAGCAACCAGTCCGGCTTTATATGACATTCCCTCATGCCTTTGTAATTTCGAGAGTTTTCAAGAGGATGATCCCTGTATTTTTCCGGTAACGGCTTCATAGCGGCAAGAAGAGAAATAACCGTTGTCAAATCCTGTGGGTCGCACCCTCTTTTTATTGCGAGTTTATAATCCTTTTTGAATTTACCGGTATACTCTATCTTAAGCATTCAGCGACTCCATTAAATCTTCCACGCTGTCAAAGGGGCCGTAAACGTCTTCGCCTTTTTCGGCGTTATCCATAGCCGCCAGCGTTTCTTCGTTAGGAATATCGCGGCTTATCATAAAAGGTATTGCATTTTCACGGATAGCCTGTCTAAGAAAAATGTTTATGGCAGTAGAAAGATCCATTCCGAAATCTGCAAAGAGCTCCTGCGCTTTTCTTTTTGTTTCTTCATCAATGCTTATATTTGCGGTAGTTTTAGCCATGATAAAAACCTCCCTATGAATCTTTATATATTATACTATATATCCGTCAATTTGTCAACAGTTATGCGTAAAAAATGCTTATATTATAGTTACAAAATCATCATCGCGTCGCCGAAGGAGAAGAAACGGTATTTTTGTTCAACGGCTTCTTTATAAGCCTTCATTATCGTTTCGCGGTCGGAAAACGCGGAGATCAGCATCAAAAGCGTGCTTTCAGGCAGATGGAAATTCGTTATAAGCGCGTCTACGGCTTTGAATTTATACGGCGGATAGATGAAAATGTCCGTGTCTCTGCTCTGCGCGTGTATCACGCCGTTTTCGTCCGCGGCGCTTTCAAGCGTGCGCGCCGACGTTGTGCCTACGGAGATTATCCTGCCGCCCCTTTTTCTGCACTCGTTTATGCGCCTTGCCGCGTCCTCGGTAACGGTGAAAAACTCCGAGTGCATTTTATGCTCTTCTATGTTCTCCGTCTTAACGGGCCGAAACGTCCCGAGACCGACGTGAAGCATAACGCGGACTATATCAACGCCTTTACCGCTGATTTTTTCAAGCAGCTCGTCCGTAAAATGAAGCCCGGCGGTAGGCGCGGCGGCGGAGCCGTTTTCCTTTGCGTAAACGGTCTGGTATTTGTCGTTGTCGTCAAGCTCTTTCGTAATATACGGCGGAAGCGGCATTTTGCCTATTTTTTCCAGGACCGAATAGACCGTTTCCCCGCCCGATCTGTCGTAATCGAACGCTATCATGCGGTTGCCGTCTTCGGTAACGTCGACCACCTCTCCCGTCATAACGCCGGAAAAATCAATCCTCGCGCCTTTTTTCACGCGCTTGCCCGGTCTTACGATACACTCCCACAGATCAAGCTCGCGCTGGCGCAAAAGCAGACATTCAATACGGCTCGGCTCGTTTACGTCCGCCGTCTCTCGCTGCTTTACTCCGTATATGCGCGCGGGGATAACGCGGCTGTCGTTTATAACGAGGCAGTCGCCGGGGTTTATATAATCGATAACGTCGTAAAAATGTTTGTGGCTTATGCTCCCGGTCTTTCTGTCGAGCACGAGCATCCTGCATTCGTCGCGTTTCTCGGTAGGCGTCTGCGCTATAAGCTCTTCCGGCAGCTCGTAAAAATAATCGTGTAAAGACTGCATTTTGAAATTCCTTTTGATACGGATGTATATTACCTTGACAATCCGGCTTTTTTGTGATAAAATCGATTTTCGGGCAGAGGGCTTTGAATATCAGATGAAAAATTCCGTCATATTATAAACGTAGAGGTTGAATTATATTATACTCTGTTATTTTATAAATTTCATTACCTTAATTATAACATTTATATAATTTACGGAGTTTACACGATGACAAACAGCAAAAAAGGCAGACTGCCCGCCGGCATACATACCGCCATTGTGACGCCGTTTTCGGGTGGCGGCATAGATATACCGTCGTTTTGCGATCTGCTTGATATACAGTTAAATTCGGGCGTATCCGGCGTCGTGGCGCTTGGCACCACGGGTGAAGCGCCGACCGTGACGCAGAAGGAAAAGGACGTAATAATAAAGGAATGCGTCAAAGCCTTATCGGGCAAAAAGGCTCTGACCGTCGGCTGCGGCTCAAACGACACGAAAACGGCGTGCGACAAGGTCAAACGCGCGGCGTCGCTCGGAGCGGAATTCGCGCTCGTCGTCGCGCCGTACTACAACAAGCCGTCGCAGCGCGGCATACTTCGCCATTTCATAACCGTGGCGGACAACTCGCCCATACCCGTTATCGTTTACAACGTGCCGTCGCGCACCGGCGTGGACGTATCCGCGGAGACGCTTTCCGTGCTGTCGTCGCACGACAACATCGTCGCCTGCAAGGAGGCGAGCGGCGACGTTCAGTCCGTGACAAAGAAGATACGCGAGGCGCCGGAGCTTGATTTCTTCTGCGGCTCCGACACGCTGCTTTATCACCTTCTGACGCTTGGCGCAAAGGGCGGTATCTCCGTCTGCTCAAACGTCGAGCCGGACAAAACCTGCGTGATAACGGACAGATTTTTTACAGGCGACGTATCGGGCGCAAAGGACGCGTTTTTCGCTCTGTACCCTTTTCTTGAAGCTCTGTCCTGCGATGTCAACCCCGTGCCGATAAAGGCCCTTATGGCGTCGTGCGGGCTGATCTCCCCGTCGGTGAGAGCGCCTTTGTGCGAGCTGTCAGAACAGAAAAGATCAAAATTGCTTTATTCCGCGTCAGACGCGGGGATATACATAAAATAACACAGATCAGGAACAAAAAATGAAGTTCAAAGACAAAGTGATAATTTCCGACATTGACGGAACGTATACCGGCTCCGAAG
The DNA here is from genome assembly GCA_002308615.1 of Clostridiales bacterium UBA1248. Lineage (GTDB taxonomy): Bacteria > Bacillota > Clostridia > Oscillospirales > CAG-272 > UBA1248. The sequence continues at coordinate 9,527 of DBWC01000097.1, read as the reverse complement.
AAGGCGTGAGAAGAAACAACGAGGCGATAGAATATTTCAAATCGGAGGGCGGTCTTTTCACGTTTGCCACCGGACGTGTGGAATTTTCCGTAAAAAGCGTGGTCCCGGACTTTTTCGAGCTGACTAACACTTACGCCGTTATGTGCAACGGCAGTTATCTGTACGACGCGAAAACGGATACGCGTATAAACGAGATATGCGTCGACGCGTCGTTTGCCCTGCCGTTTCTGCAGGAGATCACAAGCGTTTTTCCCGAGATAGGCATACGTATAAACCGGAAAAAAGGGTACCTTACGCCGGAGCTGAATCCGGCGGCGTATAACGATCTCAAACAGTATATATCAAACGTTATGACCGTCGGCTTTGATCAGATGCCGACCGACAACTGGAACAAAATAGTGCTTATAGGCAAAAACGACCTGCTTTTGAAGGTGCAGAAATATATTGCCGAAAAAGCGCCCGGCAGATTTGCCGTCACCTTCTCCTGTCCGACGCTGCTTGAGCTGCTGCACCCCGAGGCGACGAAGGGAAACCAGGTGCGTCACATGAAAAAGCTGCTGAAAGGACGCACGACGTACTGCTGCGGAGACTTTGAAAACGACGAGGATATGCTTAAAAAGGCGGATTTCGCCGTAGTTCCCTCCTCCGGCATGGCAAAAATAATCGCAATAGCGGACATAGTGACCTGCCACTGCAAAGACGGCACCATCGCGTACCTTGTCGATCTGCTTGACAAAGAGTCAAAATAAATCCGCGCCGCAAAATCTTTTTTTGATAAAACGATTGCAATATGCAAAAATCCATGGTATTATAAAAACAGCGATAAAAGAAACGGAAGGAAACGTATGAAAAAATTTCTGTGCGTCCTTTTGGCGGCGCTTATGATCGCGGCGGTCGTGCTTACGACAGGCTGCGCCGAAAAACCGGAGCCCGCCGGCACGTCAGCCGACGAGAAGGAAACCACCGTTACAGCCGAGCCTGAGGTAACGGAGATCAAAGACGATCTGCCCGAGATCAAATTTAACAACAAGCCGTTCCGCGTTATACTCCAGGCGGACAGCGAGGGCGATATATACACGGAGGATCACGAGATAGGCGAGCCCGTTCACGACGCCGTTTTACAGAGAAATCTGACGGTCTGCGAGAGGTTCGGGGTAGAGCTTCAGATATCGAGGGACGAATATACCGCCGTCAACAACGCGATAAGCAACAGCGTCAAGTCCGGTTCGGACGAATACGATCTCTGCTTCGTCCACATGGTGAGCGGCGCGGCGCTCGCGCAGTCCAACCTCGTGCTGCCGTTTGAAAAGCTGCCGTACGTGGATCTTTCAAAGCCCTGGTGGGACAAGGACATAAACAACGGCTTTTCCATCAGGAACAACCTGATGATGGTAAACGGCGACCTGAGTCCGAGGAGCTTTTCTCTGACGTCGTGTCTGTATTTCAACAAAACGATGTTCGACAAGCTCGATCTTGAATATCCCTACGAGCTTGTTAAAAACGGCAAATGGACGCTTGACAAGCTGTATGAGCTGACAAAGGGCGTGACGGCTGACAAGGACGGCGACGGCGCCGTAACAAACAGCAGCAAAAGCGACGTTTACTGCCTTACCTCCTGGTATCTCGACGTGCCGTACAGCTTATATTACGCGGCAGGCGGCATGCTCGTATCAAAGGACGGCGAGGACGTTCCGTTCTACGATCCGCAGCTCGAGCGCGACACGCAGATATACGGCAAAATATATGATATCATAATCGGCAACAACGCGTATTTTGAAACCGAAATGAAGGATTATATGCGCGTCATCGAGACGTTTATGGAAGGCCGCGCGCTGTTTTACGACTCTACGCTTGCGGCGTCCGGCACTTTGCGCGACATGGACGACGAGTTCGGCATACTGCCCGTTCCGAAGTTCAACGAGGCGCAGAGCGATTACAGATCGTTTGTAAACGGCGCGTCAAGTATGATCTGCGTTCCATCCACCGTGCCCGCGTCAAACCGTGAGTTCGTTTCCATAGTTACGGAAGCGCTGGCGGCTGAGGCGTACCGCGTGGTGACGCCGGTCCTATATGAAACGTATCTTAAACGTAAGGTCACGCGCGACGCGGAATCCATGGATATGATAGATTACATAGTAAGGAACCGCGCGTTCGATATGGCGTACGTCAATATGCACGACGGTGTGGGCTCATACGTAAGAGACCTTCTCAAAAAAGGCTCCAAAGATATTTCAGCGGAGCTGCAAAAGTATTCAAAATCCGCAAAGAAGAAGATAGAGACGATAGTCAAGGCGTTTGACAAGAGCCTGCAATCGTAGCTTTATTAAAAACGCTGACGCGCCGCGTCAGCGTTTTTTATTATCCGAAAATCCTTTTCATTGTTTCATACAGGCTCGTTTCGCCGTTATTTCCGGGGTTTACCGCCACGTTTTCCGCGGCGCCGTAAACAAGCTCGAAGGAGAACGTTTTTTTGTCGCCGTTTACCGTAAAGTTGCCGCTTCCCTTGTACGTCAGCTGTTTTTCGCCGTTATACGACATACTGAGATACGCGCCGTTAATAACGTTTGCGCTTTTCGCCGCTCTCAACTCAAAGCCTATATTGCCGCTCTTATAAGCGCTTTCCGCCTTGCCGTCAAAATACGTTATCTCGTCTCCGTTCGACACGCGGATATTGTACGTATCCGACATCCCCGTTCTTCTCGCCTCGTATGAAAGCGTTATTTCTTTTTCGCCTACCTTTGCGGAAAGATCGAGCTCCGTGTACGAGGACGCCTGTGCGCAGATAAATCTTATGACGCTGTCGCCGAATTTAAGTCTTTCCGCGGCGATCTTCCCGTTATAAACGTATCTTTGCCAGACGAGCTGACCGTCGCTGTTTTTCACGGCGTCAGAAAACGTATTGATGAGGTTTTCAAACAACTCCTCCGCGCTTTCTGCTCTGTTGTGAAGATCGCCGTAAAACCCGAGCAGATCCGTTATATATTCCCTTGCTTCCGCGTTGTTTTTAAGGGCGTTAAGCGCAAAGTCAAACGCGGCGGCGTATCTTTCCTTATCAAGCTTGAGCGTTATGCGCGTTACCTCAACGTCGTCCTCGGAGGCTCTTATGCTGTCCGGCGCCGTCTCGTAATCGGTATCTTTCGTGCTTTGAACAAACGCTTTGACGAAAACGTCAACGGCTTTCTGTATCCTGTTTTTATCGGTCACGCTCCTTACTTTATATCCGTCCGCCGAAAGTCCGTTTGATACGGTAAAGCCGTGATCTTTGACGTTTACGCTCCACGCGTTATCCGAGAGGCGGTACGCGGACGTCAGCTTTGTGTGCGCCGTCTGTGCGCCGTCTTCCGTCATATAAGTGTATTCCGCCGCGTCCTCGGCGCAGGCGTCGCAGGACGGCTTCATTATATTCTTTTCAACGCTTTCAAAATAAGCGCAAAACAGCCCGGATATCACGGTGGGCGAGGAAAACTCCTCCTTGACCGGGACCGTTTTATCCGAGCATGAGCAAAGCGCAGAAAGGCATATTGCGGATATTATGACGAATACTGTTATTTTTTTCATTTTTTCTCCCTGCACAGCTTTACCGCACATATCACGGCTGCCGACAGCATGATCGCCGCGGCGATTATAACGATATACGGGGTAAAATCTATTTTTTCTTTTCTGAGTGAGCTTACCACCGTCAACCCGTCGATATCCTCGTCCGAAAGTCCCAGACCGTAAAGCCTTTCAAGCTCGTTCTGCCCGGGATCTCCGCCGCATTCCTCCATTATGCTTATAGCCTCAGACAGCTCCGCCGAGCCGTATTCCGTGGCTGCGGCAAAAGCGTTTACGGTCAAGATCATAAGCACGGTGACAACACACAACAGTCTTTTCATACATACAAGCCTTTCAACGTAGTTCCGCCGTATATTTTATCCGCGGAATGTGAAAAGCGTATGATACTATACTGAAACTTTCGTTTTTTCTTCAAGCGCGGACAAAGCGCATTCGCTGTCCGATCTGCGCTCGTACAAAACGCCGTTTATACGCTGCGTCGTCTCGTCTCCGACGCCTAAAACAAGCACGACGGTTTTGTCCTTTGCCTCTTTAACAGCGGTCGTCACGGCAAGCTCTCTGTCCGGTATCACGGTATATTCCGCCTTGCCCTCCTTTATGCCCTCCGCAATCTGTTCCGCTATGGCGTACGGACTTTCATAGTCGGGATGCTCCGAGGTGATATACACGAAATCGCTGTATTTTCCCGCTATTTTGCCGAGAGCGTAACGCCTTACCTCCGCTTTGTTTCCGACGGAGCCGAAGACCGAAACTATCCTGTAGCCCGGATATTCTTTCAGCACGTACGAAAACAGATTTTCAAACGACATTGCGTTGTGCGCGTAGTCCACGATCGCGACGATCGAGTTATCCGGCGTACAGTACGTTTCCATCCTGCCGGAGACGGCTGTCTTTGCAAGGACCTCTCTTACGGTATGTTCATCTATGCCGAAAGGCAGCGTCGCGGCGACGGCCGCGGCGGCGTTTGAAACGTTGAAAAATCCGGCTATTTTAAGCGAAAACTCACCCTCAAAATATGGCGTTTTAAGCGTGAAGCGCGTTTTTCCGTTTTCTTTTCTGACGTTGCTGAAATACACGTCGCAGTCCGGCGTATCTCCGTAAGTCACGACTTTTTCACAGACCGAGGCGGCGGACGAAACGCGCTTGAAATGCTCGCAGTCACGGTTTATCACCGCCGTTTTACACTGTGAAAATATCTTCAGCTTTGACGCGAAATAATCTTCAAAATCGGGATGTTCGACCGGCGAAATGTGGTCTTCTCCGATGTTGGTGAATACCGCCGTGTCGAATTTCACGCATCTGACGCGGTGATATTTGAGCGCCTGACTCGATACCTCGCACACCGCTGTCGTAAGCCCGTTTTCGACGCAGGACGAAAAGATCCTCTGCAGATCTATCGATTCCGGCGTGGAGTTGACGCTCTCCTCCGTCGTCTTTCCGTCAAAAGTCTCGACCGTTGAGACAAGGCCCGCAGGCGCCGTGTTCAGGTCTTTAAAATGAGCGTCAAGCAGCGCTTTTATAAAATGGATAGTCGTGGTCTTGCCCTTCGTTCCGGTAACTCCTATGAGTTTTAGTTTTTTCCACGGTGAACCATAGAACATATCCGATAATTCCGCCAAAGCCGCGCGAACGTCGGAAACTAAAGCGTACGGGATATCTATGTCGTATTTTTTTTCGGAAACGTAACAGACCGCGCCGCGCGAAACGGCGTCAAAAAGATACTCCGGCTTGAAGTGATTGCCCTTGCACACGAACAGGGAGCCGGGCACGGTTTTTTTTGAATCACAGCATAAAAACGATATTTTGTCTTTAATCTCGCCGCCGGATCCCGTCAGCAGACCGGCGTCTTTAAGCCTTTTTATATATTCGTCAAATCCGTATAAAACGCTCATTACACACACCCGTTTCATTTAATTAACCAAATTATAACCGAAAAAATAAAAAAAATCAACCGTATAACGCATATAATCTATTGAAATATGTAAAAAAATATGGTAAAATAAGATAGATAAATATTTTTGGAGGCTGTTATGGAACAATCCGATCTTAAAAATATAGGCACGCGTCTTGCGGCTATGCGCGACATACTCGATATTTCCGTTGAAGAAATGGCGTCGGTCACGGGGACGGACGTTGAATTTTACACCGCCTGCGAAAAAGGCGAGCGCGATATACCGATATCGTTTTTATACAAATGCGCGCATCATTTAGGCGTTGACGTTACGGATCTTATCATGGGCGAGACGCCGAGGCTCTCCGTTTATCAGGTGGTAAAGAAAAACGAGGGCATACCGGTCGAGCGCCGCCACGGCTTTTCATACAAGAATATGTCGTATCTGTTCAAGGGCAGGAAGGTAGAGCCGTTCATGGTCACCGCTCCCTATTCGGACGAGGCTCAGCACGCGCCCATACCGCTGTCCGTACACGACGGACAGGAGTTCGATATGGTCATATCCGGCGTTCTGCGCATGGTAGTGAACGGCAAGACGGAAATGCTTGAAGCCGGCGACTGCATTTATCTCGATTCAAAATATCCGCACGGCATGATAGCGACGGGCGGATCCGACTGCGTGTTCTTAGCCGTAGTCATACCGGAGGACGAGGAAAAGTGACGCGTATATTTTTGCCGGGACTCGACAGGGCGGCAAAGACGGTAACGGTGACGGGAAAGGATTCCGTCCATATCGCATCCGCTCTGCGTATGCGTCCGGGAGAAAGCTTAATAATCTGCGACGGCGACGGAAAAGACGCCGTCTGCGTCATTAAAAGCGCCTCAGCCGAAAAAACGGAGTGCGAAATAGTTGAAATAAGACCCTCTCCCGCGGAGCTTGCCGTAAAAACGTTCATTTACCAGTCGCTTCCAAAGGGTGATAAATTCGAATTCATAATACAAAAGACGACGGAGCTGGGAGTCACGGGCATAATACCGGTGCTGAGCGACCGCTGCATATCGCGCCCCGACGCAAGATCGTTTGAAAAAAAGCTTACAAGATACAAAGATATTTGCCGCGAAGCCGCCCAGCAGTGCGGCAGAGGGTATATACCCATAATATCTCCGCTTGTTGAATTCAAAGACGCCGTTGCTTCTCTGCCGGATAACGCCGCCGGCGTTTTCTGCTATGAAAAAGAAAAAGACGTTTCCCTGCGCTTTGTTCTTTCTTCTGCGCAATGCGGCGAGCTTCACGTTTTCATAGGTCCGGAGGGCGGTTTTTCGGAGAGCGAAAAGGAGCTTGCGGACAAAGCCGGGCTCAGATCCGTCACTTTCGGAGAACGCATACTGCGCTGTGAGACCGCGCCCGTTTACGTCATGTCCGCGGTATCATATGAATTCGGTTAAATTTCGTCAATAATAACAAATAGATTGGCGATATTTCAAAAAGTTTATAAAAAATTCTTGTGTATTATATTGAAATTGACTGAAAATCATAGTAAAATATCACAAATATAACTTTTTTTGCATAATTCTAAAAGAGGGGATGGATAAAGAAATGTCAAACAGGCTTTTTCAGAGCATAATACATCAGATGAAGGACGTGGTGGACCGTACGATCGGAGTAATAGACGAAAACGGCGCGGTCATATCCTGCTCGGAGCTCGTGCGCATAGGAGAGATCCGCCGCGGCGTAAGGGATGAGCTTGCGTATACTTCCGATACCGTTACGATAAACGGCTACACCTACCGTCCCATAGGCTCCGCCGCAAAAGCGGAATATATAGTCTTTGCCGAGGGCGAGGACAAGGCGGCGGAAAAGATATGCGGCATACTTGCCGTATCGCTCAACAACATCAAAAACCTTTACGATGAAAAATACGACAAAAGCTCGTTTATCAAAAACATCATTCTTGACAACATTCTGCCATCGGACATTTATATCAAATCAAAGGAGCTCCATTTCAGCACGGACGTTCTGCGCGTCGTAATGCTTATCAAGTTCAACTCGCGCTCGGATTCGATCCCGTTCGATATGATCTCCGGTATGTTCCCGGACAAGAACAAGGATTACGTCATAAGCGTGGGAGAGCACGACATCGTATTAGTAAAAGAAGTAAGAGCCGGCTACGATCCGCAGGAGCTTTTCAATATAGCAAAGCAGATCTCCGACACGCTGCAGTCCGAGTTCTACACTAAAGTCGCGATAGGCATAGGCACCGCCGCGGAGGGCGTAAAAGACCTTGCGCGTTCCTTCAAGGAAGCTCAGGTCGCGCTCGAGGTCGGCAAGGTGTTCGACACGGAAAAGGATATAGTCGCCTACGAGAATTTAGGCATAGGCAGACTTATATATCAGCTCCCCACCACTCTGTGCGAGATGTTCTTGCACGAGATATTCAAGAAGGAATCGCTCGATCAGCTTGACCGCGAGACGCTTCAGACCATACAGTGCTTCTTTGAGAACAATCTGAACGTTTCCGAGACCTCGCGCAAGTTGTTCGTCCACAGGAACACTCTCGTTTACAGACTTGAGAAGATCAAGAAGATGACGGGACTCGATCTGCGTGAATTCGACGACGCCATAACCTTCAAGGTGGCGCTCATGGTCAAAAAATATTTATCAAGCAAACCCGTAAAATTCTGATACCGATCATCAACAATGATAGAATTCAAACACGTTACCAAAACGTACAGGTCGGCGACGCGCGAGACCACGGTCACGGCGCTGAACGACATAAATCTCAAAATAGACGACGGAGAGGTAGTTTTCCTTGTCGGAAGCAACGGCGCCGGCAAAACGACGCTTATGAGGCTGCTTACGAGGATGGAGGTACCTACGTCCGGCTCCCTTGTCGTAAACAAATACGACCTGCGGAGGATTAAAAAAAGAAAAATACCGGAATACAGAAGTCAGATAGGCATGGATTTCCAGGACTTCAAGCTGTTCCCTAAATACACGGTGTATGAAAACGTGGCTTTTGCCATGCGCGTTTTGGGCAAGTCCTCAAAGGCGATAAAGACCACCGTGCCGCTCGTTTTGTCGATGCTTGACATCTCCGCTCGCGCAAACCATTTCCCGATGGAGATCTCCGGCGGCGAACAGCAGCGCACGGCGCTCGCGCGGGCTCTCGTCAACAATCCGAAGATACTTATTGCAGACGAGCCGACGGCTAACCTTTCCCCCGCCATGAGCCGCGAGGTTATGGATCTTCTCGTTTCTCTCGGCGACAACGGCAAAAGGACGGTGCTCATAATAACTCACGACGTAAAGCTTATAGAAAACTATAAGAACAAGCGCGTCGTTAAATTCGAGCGCGGCAAAATTGTATACGATTCAAAGAATGCGGAGGCGAACGCCGATGCGTAGATACAGTTTTTCATATCTTATGTCACGGAGCTTCAAGGGCTTCTCGAGAAACAGCCTTATGTCGCTCGCATCCGTGCTCATACTTACGTCATGCATGCTCGTATCGGGCAGCTTCGGTCTTATCATATACAATCTGTACGTCAACCTCAACTCGCTGAACGAGCTGAACGAGATAGTCTGTATGTGCAATTACGAAAAGATCCCCGACGAACAGCTTGACGATCTTTACGACAGGCTCACCGCCCTGCCTGACGTTGACAGCGTAAAATTCACCTCACGTGAGGAAGCGCTCGCCAATATGCGTGAAAAATACGCGCAGCATCCGCAGGTATTGAGCCGTTTCAACGATGAAAACAACCCGTTTTTCGAGATCTATACGATAAGCTACACCGGCTCCGATCAGGACGCGGTAAATCTTCTGTTCACTCTGCGGGACAAGGAGAAATTCCCGGAATTCCGCACGGTAGAGGATAAGCTGGAGACGGCGAACACGCTTGAAAAGCTGAAAAACACGATATTCTGGATCTTCGGCGCGTTTATGATCGTGCTCGTGTTCATCTCCATAATCATAATAATGAACACGGTCAGGATGGCGATAAGCAGCAGGAGCGAGGAGATAGAGATAATGCGCTATATAGGCGCTACGGGATGGTTCATATCGTTCCCGTTCATGAT
>DBWC01000093.1:796-6899 GCA_002308615.1 Clostridiales bacterium UBA1248 | reverse complement strand
TGGGGTTTGGGGCGGTAAGGGGGGCGGGGAGCCCCGATCGCGGCGCAAGCCGCACGATTCGTCGCGAAGCGACACCTTATTTAATTATACATTAAACCTTATGACAACAACGTCTCCGTCGCGGAAGACGTAATCCTTGCCTTCGCTTCTGATAAGACCTTTTTCCTTTGCGACGGTGAGGCTTCCGCCTATGGCGATCAGATCGTTGTACGCTATGACCTCGGCACGAATAAATCCGCGCTCCATATCCGAGTGTATCTTTCCGGCGGCCTGCGGCGCTTTCGTGCCGTTCTTTATAGTCCACGCGCGGACTTCTTTCGGTCCGGCGGTCAGGAAGCTGATGAGACCTAAAATGCGGTAGCTTGCCTTTATAAGTCTGTCAAGACCGCTCTCCTCTATTCCCATTTCCTCTAAGAACATCTGCTTTTCCTCGCCCTCAAGCTCGGAAAGCTCCGCCTCCATCTCGGCGCATATCGGAATGACCTCCGCGCCTTCTGTTTTCGCGTGTTCCGCAAGCGCAAGATATTCGGCGTTGCCTTTCATATCGGTGCCTATATCGGATTCCGGCACGTTTGCAACGTATATTATCGGTTTAGCGGACAGAAGCGGCACGGTTGCGAGCAGCTCGGCTTCGTCTTCCGTACATTTTATCGCTCTGGCTGATACTCCGTCGTTCAGCTCTTTCGTCACGCGCTCGAAAAACTGCGCTTCCGCCTCGTATTTCTTATCGGCTTTGACCATTTTGCGCGCCTTGTCGGCTCTGCGCTCGGCAAGCTCTATATCGGATAAAATAAGCTCCGTATTTATAGTCTCCACGTCGCGCAGGGCGTTTATATCGCCGTCAACGTGTATGACATTCTCGTCTCTGAAACAGCGAACGACGTGTATGACGGCGTCCACTTCTCTTATATGAGATAAAAACTTATTTCCCAATCCCTCGCCCTTCGACGCGCCGCGCACGAGACCGGCTATATCCACGAATTCCACCGTCGCCGGCGTGTATTTCTCCGGATGATATATTTCCGCAAGCTTGTCAAGCCGTTCGTCCGGCACGGTCACAACGCCGACGTTCGGCTCGATTGTGCAGAACGGATAATTCGCCATTTCCGCTCCGGCGTTGGTTATTGCGTTGAAAAGCGTGCTTTTGCCTACGTTAGGCAAGCCGATTATACCGAGTTTCATCTATATTCTCCGATTGTTTATTTTTTCTCTACTGCTATATAACTGAAAGTCTCATTCCATTTAAGAAATACGCCGTATCCTTCTCCGCTGCTTACTTTGACGGTGCAGTAAACGACAAAATCTCTGTCGTCTGTAAGTATTATTCTATACCCGTCAGCGGCGTTAACAGTATTTACGTTTCCGTATTGCCGTGAAAACGATTCATCTTCTTTTATAAATTCACAGGCTTTGGCGTATAATGCTTTTCTCTGAACAAGGTCATCGCGGTTTTGCAGAAACTTATAACCTAAAAATAATAATGAATAAACGGATATAACGGCAAGAACTATAATTATAGGGACAGCAACTTTCTTTTTCATTTTATTGTCTCCCTGATTTAAGTCTTGCTTATTATAAATCATTTTTGATCTTTTGTCAATAACGAAAATGAAAAACAATGTAAATACTGGATTTATGCTTTTCCCCGTTGCATGTGCGTTTGTTCATATTTACCTTTTGTTAACATATTTGTTACATTAGGTTAACCCTTTTTTGTTGAAAAACGATATAATGAATTTAGTGAAAAAAATCACAAACTTAACAAGTTTAAATACGGAGGTATAAAAACAATGATGGGAACAAAAATTCTTGTAGTTGACGACGACGTCAACATCTGCGAAACTTTAAGAGTCTATTTTGAGCATGAGGGATATGAGGTAAAGACCGCCAACGACGGCGCACAGGGCGTTGAATTCTTCAAAATGTACGAGCCGGACATCGTTCTGCTTGACATAATGCTTCCGAAGAAGGACGGCTGGGCCGTATGCCGCGAGATACGTGAAGTATCCTCCAAGCCGATCATAATGATCACCGCCAAGGGCGAGGTTTTCGACAAGGTGCTCGGTCTTGAGATGGGCGCGGACGATTTCGTCGTAAAGCCATTCGATCTTAAAGAGCTTGCGGTAAGGATCAAGGCCGTTCTCCGCCGCTGCAACAGTCACGAGAATCCTTCAAACGAAGAAGTCATCAAATTTGAAAACATAGAAATAAGCCTGCAGAAATACGAGCTCAAGCTCAAGGGCAAGAGCGTTGACATCCCGCCTAAGGAATTAGAGCTTCTCTACTTCCTGGCTTCCAACTACAACAGAGTGTTCACGCGCGATCAGCTTCTTGACAAGGTCTGGGGCTTCGACTACCTCGGCGACAGCCGCACGGTTGACGTACACGTAAAACGTCTGCGCGAAAAGCTTGAAGGCGTGTCCGACAAATGGATACTCAAGACAGTCTGGGGCGTAGGCTACAAGTTCGAGATACTTCAGTAAATTATTAAGGGCTGCCGCATATATCGGGACCGCGATTTTTCTCCTTATTCCGCGGGCAATGTGCGGCAGCCCCGATCGTTTATAATCATCCGGAGGTTTTTGTGTTCAAAAGCGTATTTACGAGGTTTTTTGTCATATTCATGATAATCATCCTCGTCAGCTTCACTATACTGGGGCTTGTATACTCCTCTTCATCGGCGACGTATTCACAGAATATAAAGAAAGATACGATGCGCTCCGTGAGGGACGCGATTTCGTCATACGTTTCAGCCGGTTATCTTTCGTCCGGTACGACGGATTTCGGCAGATATATTTATTTTTCCGCGTCCGACGTTTCACCGACTGTAAGATATATAATATCCGCCGTAAACGAGGATATTTTCGTTCTGTTTGCCAATTCCGAGGGCGTCGTCCAGATGACGGTCGCGGCTCCCTCGAGCGTAACGGAGGGCGACGCGATAAAAGAACAGTCCGTATATTCCGTTAAAAGCACCGGAAGCTACGAGGGTTATACGGATCTTGACGGTATTCTGCCGTCAAAAATGCTCGTATGCGCGGGCGTTATTAAAGACGGCGGCGACAATCCCGCCGGTATCGTTTTTGTCTGTTCTACACGTTCTTCTTCATCCGGTTTTGCGGAAAGCACGCTGAAAACGACGATGGCGGCGATCCTCTGGGTAGCGGCGGCGTCGCTTATAACCGTGTTCTTCGTTACCGACAAGGTCGTATCTCCGCTCAAACAGATGAGCGAAGCGGCAAGATCTTTCTCGCAGGGCAAATTCGACGTACGCGTCGAGGTCAAGGGCAGCGACGAGATCGCGGAGCTTGCGACGGCGTTCAACAACATGGCGTCCTCGCTTGAAAAGAACGAGGAGCTGCGCAAAACGTTTTTGGCAAACGTCAGCCACGACCTGCGCACGCCGATGACGACGATAGCGGGCTTTGTCGACAACATACTCTCCGGCGCTATACCCTACGAAAAGCAGAATTACTATCTTGAGATAGTTTCAAGCGAGGTAAAGCGTCTGGCGCGTCTCGTCAATTCCCTGCTCGACATATCGCGCATACAGGCGGGCGACAAGAAATTCGTCATGGCGCCGTTCGATATCTGCGAGATGTCAAGGCAGATCATAATTTCGCTCGAACAGCGGCTTGAAGACAAAAAGCTTGACGTAAGATTTGAGCCGGAGCACGACAAGATGCTCGTCAACGCCGACAGAGACGCGATCTATCAGGTATTGTATAATCTCTGCGACAACGCCGTTAAATTCTCGCGGGAGGGCGGAATTTACAAGATCTCACACATAGAGCGCGACGGCAAGATCTACACAGCCGTTTATAACGAGGGTCAGGGCATTTTGAAGGATGAGCTTTCGCTCGTGTTCGACCGTTTCTACAAGAGCGACAAGAGCAGAGGTCTCGACAGGACCGGAGCGGGTCTCGGACTTTATATAGTAAAAACGATAATCGATTCGCACGGCGAGGAGATCTGGGTCAACAGCGTTTACGGCGAATACTGTGAGTTTGTGTTCACTCTGCCGCCTGCGGAACAGCCCAAAAAGCTTGCCGATCAGTCGAAAAAACTGACGGATCAGCAGAAAAACGGCAAAAACGATTGACGTTTTGTAAAATTTCACGCAAAGCAAAAAACATAACCGCAAAAACACGGTTTGTTTAAATTTATCGGTTAAAATACGGTAAAAAAACGTATCGGTATTTCTTATAAAATGCAAAAAAACAACGAAGAACTGAAAAAAGCAGCGGAGGAGATCCGCCGTGAAGAATCTTACGGCGGCTTCCAGTACAAGCACAATTACGACGAATATAAAAAAGAGCTGATCGAAAAGCAGGTAAGAAAACAGGGCGCCTGGCTTACCGTGCTTATCGCCGTCGGCTTTGTCGTGCTGCTTTTATGCGTGGCGGTACTGATAACGGATACGATACTGAAGACAAAAGGCTCGTCGTTTTCGGAGCTTTTGCGCGGAGGCTCTGCCGCATCCGCCATACCGCACAAGAGCGAGCTTACCGAAAAGGCGATAAACGATCTGTCGTCACGTTATACCGTAACGGTCAGCGCAAACGGAAAGACCGGGGCGGGCATAGTTATAACGGAAGACGGTTACGTCGCGTCATGTTACAGCCTTATAAAGGGTGCGCCGTCCGTCAATATCACGCTTAAAAGCGGCAACAGCTGCGAAGCGTCCGTGACCGGATACGACGAGGCAAGCGACACGGCGGTCTTGAAGATCGATTCCTCAGCGAATCTGACCGCGGCGGAGATCGGATATTCGCGCACGCTCGAGACCGGGCAGGGCGTATACTGCCTTACGTCTCCGTTCTCTTCACTGCTTGAAATGACTGTGACGTCCGCCGACGACGGGCTGTTCATCGGCACGGAGCCGGGCTGTGACGTCTGCGGCGCGCCGCTCCTCAACTCATACGGTCAGGTCGTCGGCTTATGCTCGGAAACTCCGGGCAAGGTGCTCCACATGGATTCCGTGATGAAATCCATAAAGACCATGCTTAACGGCTCCGCATCGTCGCTCACAGTGAGCGAAGCGCCCGTATATATCAGCGCGCTCGACGTGTACGTGGAAAGCGTTACGCAGAAGCAGGCGGATCTGTATAAGATACCGAGGGGTTGCTTTATAACGACGGTGCACGACTCGAAGCAGTTCAAGCGCGGCGACATCATCGTTGAGGTAAACAACAGATCCGTTCCCGATACCGATACGCTCATCTACGCCTTAAGTACCGGCGCAAGGATAAGGGTCTACAGGAACAATTCATATATTGAGTTGACTATTGAATAAAATTGCTTGATAAGCGTCAGCGCGTTACGTAAGTGACGCGCGTTTTTAACGCTGCTTCGAATCCCTCTCATGTAATATTGCACCAACAAAAAGCAACCCGTGAAGGGTTGCTTTTTGTTGAGCGTGACGGTCAATTTAGATGCATTTTCATAAAAAGCCGGCTTTTTCGTGTATTTCCGGAAAAAGCAAACGTACATTTTAGTTGCGTTGACCCTCTTGCAAACGCGCAGAATAGATGCTGATCATCTTAGAATTGCTTTCTGTGAAAATAATGCGGAAGCACGGAAGGATCCAGCAGATCTTTCATGTAATATGTTTCAATAAAATTCCGTTTCATGCTGATTTTCGCCTCATCTGAATTAAAGAAATAACGGCGGTCAGCGCAGCTTGAACACCCAACTACTTCTTCCGTACAAATCAATCCGGCACGACCGTTATAATCGCCTCTTATCTCGAGGTGATCAAGCGCGATCCTGCCTTTTTTAGGAATTGCCGCCCTTGCCGAACTCCAAAAAACAAGTTTTGTTTTGCTGTTCCAGACTTCGTCCGCTTTTGGAACGTTCGGAAAAACAGTTTCGGTCACGGCGATCAAAAAACTGTTCCAGACGTAATCAAATACTACGAAAGCACGGTAAGCGCCGTCGCTTACACGATATGCAAAAACGTCTCCTTTTTCAAGCGTGGGCTTTCTTGTAACGGTAACTTTCTTAGGCCTCCTGATTTTTTGGGGTTCGGTATTGATCTTTTTCCAAAAAAGGTCAAGATTCTTTTTCCTGCTTTTCAGCGTTTTATCGTCGGCCTCAAGTT
>DBWC01000093.1:0-782 GCA_002308615.1 Clostridiales bacterium UBA1248 | reverse complement strand
GCTCCAAAATTTCAGATCCTTGCCATTTTTAATGATATCATCGATCTCAGACCAAAGTTTTTGATCCTTTGCCCCGCATTCCCATACACATTGAGCGAGCGCAAATCGCACTGTGTAAAGAATGGGATCGGCATCATCGTCATCAAATTCAGAAAGGTATTCAGCCCAAATATCATCGGCAAGTTTTAATGGTTCAGCGTCATCAACGTATCTTTCAAAAAAATCATCGTAAATATCGCAGAATTCGTCACTCTGCTTTATTCCGGTTCCCCATGAACTCATAGTTTTACCCCTTACGTAGTCGTTTTTGATGTGTTGATCGAAGCGACAAGCATCACGCGGATCGAGGCGCAGGCGGCGCGTTTGTCCGCTTATGAATATATGATACCATATTTGTGTGAATAAATCAAGAGAACGGGAGAAATGAGAGAACGGGAGTTTAATGAAGACGGCGCAAAGCGCCTAATGAAGGCGTTCGCTTCGCTCACTAATGAAGACGGCAACTCCGTTGCCTAATGAAGCGAAGTCGCCCCGCTACTTAATTAGCGAACGCAGTGAGCGTCTTCATTAGCGTCAGCGTCTTCATTCCTTCATTAGCCCCGCCGGCCCATTCCCCAAAACTCGACAAGCTCGTTTCGGGGTCCCCGAGGGCGGGGCGACTTCATTGAAAAAAGCACGCTGTTGCGTGCTTTTTTCTGGTGGAGACAGAGGGATTCTTCTTGATTTTTGCAAGGCATAAGTGCAGATTTCATTATTTGTGCCTTGCAAAAATCTTCGGTCAC
>DBWC01000132.1:31198-40182 GCA_002308615.1 Clostridiales bacterium UBA1248 | reverse complement strand
TGATTTCAGCCTGCTTTTTTTAAGTGAGCACTTACTCACCACATGGACTTGCGGTGAAAAACATCCTTATGACGGCTGGGCATTAAGCCGCCCGCTTTAATAATCTGGTGTCGGTGCCTCGACGACCCGTCTTGATATCAACACTCTTAAGCTTTTTTAAGAGTGTTTATTTGTTTAATAAACGCTTGACAAATGAAAACAAATATGATATACTTAGAATGCCAAACAAAAAACAGAATAAAGTGCGGATAGTCCTCCTTTTTTCGAGGGATTTTTTCCTGTTGTTTTGATACAACAGAAGTTGAATTTGGTAAAATTGCAAATTCCGGCTTCTGTTGTGGAGAATTATCCGGGACCGTTGTTTTTTGTTTGGCGACAATTGGAGTTTGCGATTTTCGGTGCGCTGACTCCGGTTGGCGCACTTTTTTAATTTATAAAGAAAGGAGCAAAATCACATTGGCTGATATTGGAACAAAAGAAGCATCAAAAAAATGGGGGGTATCGCAACAAACAGTTTCTAGATGGTGCAGAGAGAACAGAATCGATGGTGCTACTCAGGATAAACCCGGAAGTCCTTGGCATATTCCAAAAAATGCAAAAAAACCTAATAAAAAAGGAAGGTAAAAAATGAAAAAAATCTTTAAGAGCATTGTCATTGTATCATTAATGCTATCTTATTTACTTACCGCAAATATGATGGCAATTCGTGGAGATATTAATGATGACAATGAAGTTGACAACAAAGATGTTGTATCTCTATTCAGATATGTTTCCGCCGGTGAAAAATCAGAAGATGAATTCAAATATGATTACAATAAAGACGGTGAAGTTAATAACAAAGATGTTGTTGCTTTGTTTAGATATGTAAGCACAGGTGTTATTACAAGCGAAGGCTTGGAGTTTTCATCAAATGGATATGGATATACTCTGACAGGAATAGGAACTTGTAAAGATACAGAAATATATATTCCTAAAAACTATAATAACAAACCTGTCACTATGATTGGTGATAGGGCATTTGCTGATCAAACGCAAGTTACAGCAATAATAATACCTAATACTGTTGAAACAATTTGTGACAGAGCATTTTATAATACGGGAATAACAGAAATTACAATTCCTGAAAATGTGTATAGTATAGGAACACAAATATTTTATAAATCAGATCAATTAGAAACAGTCTATTATAATTCAACATATTCTCCTTCTAAAGACAACGTATTTTTAAATACAAAATCAATAAAAAAGATCGTTTTTAACGGTTCTTGTGTTCCGAGCAATATTTGTTACTGCTGCGCGGCCTTAGAAGAAGTTGAGATACTGAAAAATATAAAGTATATTGGTGCGTATGCATTTTCGGGATGCAGTAATCTATCCAAAATAACGTTCAATATTGAAACTTTGTCTATGCTGCAATGTCGCTATCAGTTTGAAAATTGTACGGCCCTAGAATCTATTGTTCTCCCTGAAGGCTTGACAGATTTGTATCATTATACATTTTATGGATGTACGAATTTAAAAAATATAACTATACCATCGACTTTAATTTCAATCGGCGACAGACCGTTTTGGGGTTGTTATAATCTGACAAACGTTTATATATCAGATATTGATTCGTATTGTAAAATTTCTTATTACTCTGAAGATCAATCAATGAGCCATGCTATGAGCTATGCTAAGCATCTTTATTTAAACGGCAAAATAATTACTGATTTGATTATACCGGATACCGTCACAAAAATTCCTGCATTCGCATTCAGCAGTGATGATATTAAAACGGTATCTATTCCGGATAGTGTTGTAAGTATTGGAGACTATGCTTTTAGAGACTGTGTTTCAATGGAGAGTATAACTATATCAGACAGTGTTATGAGAATAGGTAATTATGCATTTTATTGTTGTTATTCCCTTAATAACGTGAATTATACTGCATCAGCTGAAGATTGGGAATTAATATCTTTAGGGTACGGTAACAATCCTCTTGTTGAGTCAAATAAAACATTTGATTATGATGATACAAATAAATAATACTTATTCCGTTTTCGCGGCTTTAGCCGCGCGCGCGGGGTGTCCCCCCCGCACCACCGCGCGCTTACTTTTAAAAACAAATAACCGCCCGACGCTATATTCAGGCGGTTTATTGTTTATTATTCGTCTTTATCATTTTTTCCCGCATTGTTTGACAGGTAATCTACCTGTGCGGGGGTGAGGTGGATATATTTGCCGGGTTTGAGGTCGCCGATCGATATATCGCCGATCGCCACACGCGTGAGGCGTGAGACGTACAGTCCCGCCTGCTCGCACATTTTTCTTATCTGGCGGTTCCTGCCCTCAAACAGACGGAAGCGCAGAAGCGTGCTGACTTCCGTGTAACCTATCACCTCAACGTTCACGGGTTTTATTTTGTACCCGTCTATCTCAAGCGGAGAACGGAGGATCTCCATCTGCGCATCGGTCACCGCGCCGCGCACGCGTACGTTGTATATCTTCGGTATCTCGTGGCTCGGGTGCATCAGCTTATTCGCTAACTCTCCGTCGTTTGTAAGTATCAGAAGCCCCTCGGAGTCGCGGTCGAGCCTGCCGACCGGATAAACGCGCTCGCCTAAATCGGCTACGAGATCCGCGGTACACTTCCTGCCGGATTCATCCGAGTTCGTCGTGACGTATCCGCGCGGCTTATTCAACATTATATATATTTTTTTCTTATTTATTCTTTTTACTCTTTTGCCGCAGTAGAGGATAACGTCGTTATCGTCCACCTTCTGACCTATCTCGCAGATCCTGCCGTTGACCTTGACCTTACCCTCGGCTATCGCCGCCTCGGCAGCACGCCGCGACGCAACGCCCGCGTCCGAAAGATATTTTTGTATCCTTACCTTTTCCATAAAAAACGATCCTTAGCTGCTTCCGCTTTATAATCCGCGTAAAGCGGATATTCATATATGATCCTGCCGCCTGACGTAAATACAAGCGTGCCGATCCGCTCGCCCGCCTCTACCGGCGCGTACTCAAACCGCCGCATACAGACGGTTTTTTCTATCTTATCCGCTCCGGTTCTCACCGTCACCGTGACGTTTTCGTCAACGGTACATACGGTATGATCCGTGATGCCGCCCACGACGTGCAGAGAATAGGTCCCCTCCGTATCGAGCTGTATCCGCTCGTAATGCGATTTTCCGTATTCATACAGAGCAGCATGGTCCGACCAGTCTCTCGGTGCGTTCATAGTCACGGCGCACAGCGATACGCCGTTCTTTTCGTAATACGAGCAAAGACACCTGCCGCTTGACAGAGTATAACCGGTCTTTCCGCCTATCACGCCGTCGCAGTCGTATAAAAGTCTGTTGTGATTTGTAAAATATCTGCCGCGCCTTTTCTCGGTCGGCTTTATTATATATTCCCGTGCGCCGCTTATCTGCCTAAACGTCGGATTTTCCATGCAGTAGCACAAAAGTACCGCGAAATCAGAGGCTGTGCCGTAATGATCTTTTTCCGAAAGCCCGTGCGGATTCGTAAAATGTGTGCCCGAAAGTCCCAGCTCCGAGGCTTTGGTATTCATCATTTTGACGAATGCTTCAACACTGCCCGCGGCGTACTTTGCGAGTGCTGTCGCCGCGTCGTTTGCGCTTTGAAGCAGAAGAGCATACAAAAGCTCGGATACCGTGAAGACCTCGCCCGCCTGCAGATACGCGGACGAACCCTCGACGCCGACGCAAGACGCGTCTATCGTCACCAAACCGTCCGTTTTACAGTTTTCCGTAACAAGTATCGCCGTCATGATCTTCGTCATGCTCGCCGGCTGCATACGCTGATCCGCGCCGCGCGCGAAAAGCACCTCTTTTGTCGCGGCGTCGATAAGGACCGCCGCCTCGGCGGATATCCGCGGCGCCTGTTCCACTCCGAAAACGGGGATACATAAAACGATCGCAAGTATTACGGCCGTTATACTTTTGCGCATAAAACACCTCCGGATGATAACGTTCATCCGTACATTTTATGCGCCGCGCCGGGTTTTATTCGCCTTTTGCCGCTTCTTCCTCCGGTTTTGTTTCCGGCTCTTCAACTATTTCTATCTCAACATCTTTTGACTGATCCGTATCGGAAAGATCGAGCTCTTCAACAGGCTCTTCCTTCTCCTCGGCTTTTTTATTCTTTTTGAATATGGATCTGACCTTTTCTATTATAGTAGGCGTCTTGTTGAGAAGCGAAACGACGCTCGTTCCCAAATCGGCGTTAGAATCCATGGGGTTGTTGACGTTAAGTATCTTCGCGTCGCCTTCGGGCGAGATAACGAGGAACGCCACCGGAGACACGGTAATACCGCCGCCGCCCGCTCCGGAAAAGCTGTTTGCTACGTTTGTATCCTTCGAGTGTTTGCCCACGAAATCGGAGCCGCCCGTCGCAAAGCCGACGGCTACCTTGGAAACGGGGATTATCACCGTACCGTTCTGTGTCGTCATGGGATCGCCGATTATGGTATCTGTCCCAGCTATATCGGACAGGTTGTTTAACGCGGTCTTTAACGCGTCGTTGAAGCTGTTTTCAGCCATTTTGTGTATCCTCCTGCAATAATTTATATATTTCTGAGATCACTTTGCGTATTTCAAATAAAAACGTGAACATTCCGCCTATTCTGACGGTCATTGAAGCGTCCGCGTAAACGAGCGTCTTTTCGGACAAAAAGTCCGGTGAGATCCGTACAGACGCTTCGTTTCTTTTTTTAAGGTTCATATGCTGATCCAAAAACGCTGATATGCACCCCGCCAGAGAACACGCGCCGCCGTATATTACGGCGGTCTTCGCCGCGTTGTCGGAGCCTATTATCGCGTCAAGCTGAAATACCTTTACGGTAAGCCGTTTTGCGAATTTATCCGACACGATCATTAGCATATCGTACAGCTGATCTATCATATCCGGCGCGGTATCTATATCCTTGAGCCTTGACACGAGCACGCTGTCTTTCTTTTCCTTTTGCGGCTCGGTCTGCTTTTTATTTTTCTTTTCCTTCTTTTCTTCTTTTTTCAGCTGCCTTCTTTTCTGTCGGTCAAGCTTTTTTTTGCTGTAATCGGAAACACGGATCTTTTTCTTTTTCGCGGGTATCAGTTTGAATTTGAAAAACCCGACGCTTACGTATAAGAAAAACTCATTATCGTATTTTATCCGTATGCCGACAGGCAATAGACACAGTAAAAGCAGAAACAGAAGTATGCCGCCTATAATATATAACGCGATCATATCATAAAGGCTTGAGTGTTACCTGCCCGTTTTCGTCAAAGACTTCAAACGGCGGCAGATCGTGTATCGACGACAGGCCGAACACACGCAGAAAGTCGGACGACGTTTTGTATAAAGACGGTCTGCCCGGCGCGTCAAGATGTCCGCATACCTCTATAAGTCCCTTTTCGAGCAGGGAAGAGACGGTGTACGTGCAGTCGACGCCGCGCACCTGTTCTATAAACGGTCTTGTGGTCGGCTGATTGTACGCTATTATCGCAAGCACCTCGAGCGACGCGCGGGATAGGTTTCCTCCGCGGCGTATACCGAGCGCCTCGCGCACGCTGTCAAGATACTTTTCGGACGTGCAGAGCTGATATTTTCCGTCAAGGAAAACGAGTCTCACGCCGCTTTCGCTGTCGTATTTTTCGTTTAGAACGCCTATAGCGTCTTCAAACTGATCCTTGTCCGCGCCGGTGACCTCCATCAGCTTTATTATCTCCACCGGATAACCCGCCGCAAACAGTATCGCCTCGATAGATGAGGCAAGCTCTTTAATCTCCATCTGAGAAGTTTTCGGAGCCTTGCTCCGTTTCCTCCTGTTGTTTTACGTAGTTTTCGTTTAATGATATGTATATTTCTTCGTTTTCGTCGGGCTCCGACACGTTTATTCGGTTGACTTTCAAAAGCTCGAGCACCGCTAAAAACGTGGCTATAAGCTCGGAACGCGAGCCGCAGCCGTCAAACAGACTTTCAAAGCTGCAGCGTTTTTTGCGCACGACCTTTTTTAATACGCCTATGACCTTTACGCCCACCGGAACGATGCGGCGCTTGATTATGGGCTGTATCCGCTCCGCTTCCTGCTTTAAAAGCTCCTCTTTGCCGCGGTTTAAAAGCATTCGCGTCATGGCGCGCTGCAGCAGCGCCACGCTGTGCTCCGCGATAAAAGAATCGTCCGCCGGTATTTCCTCCGTGTCCTTTGCAAGTCTGCCGCCGTAGGTGTGTACCAGTTCGTCAAGCTCCTCCGCGACTTCCTTTGCGTGCTTATACTCAATTAAGGCGTTTGCCAGCTTTGTTCTCGGATCTTCCGCCGGGTCCTCACCCTCGGGGCGTGGCAGAAGCATACGGCTTTTTATGAGCATCAGCTCGGACGCCATAACGATGAATTCGCCGGCTATATCCATATCCATCTGCCGCATCTGATCGAGGTATTCCATATACTGATCGAAAATGAGCGATATGGGTATATCCATTATATCGACCTTGTTTTTGTAAATGAGTGAAAGGAGCAGGTCGAGCGGTCCTTCAAAAATCTCTATCTTGTATGTAGGTTCCATAGTTTATACGCTGAGAAGAGCAAACGGTCGCGAGAACAGCCAGATCATACCGTTCGATATAGGCTCGCACACCCAGCCGATTATGCTTATATTAAGATATGACATAACGATGATGAGCACCATGAACGCTATCCTTATGATAGACTCATATTTCATTATGCCGAAATAATACTTATCGGGCAGAAATCCGAAAAGCACGCGCGAACCGTCAAGCGGAGGCACGGGGATAAGGTTGAATATCGCAAGAGCGAGATTCATGTAGTGGAACAGATATAAAAACAAGCTGATCGCGTAAGTGAACGCGTTTGATGATCCGATAAACCACCAGAACGGAACGTAAAGAAGGGCTCCGATGATGGATAAGATCAGATTTGACAAAGGCCCCGCCGCCGCTGATATTATCATACCAAGCTTCGGCTTTCTGAAATTGCGCGTCATTATCGGCACGGGCTTTGCCCAGCCTATACCGACGAGCAGCATTGCGATCGCGCCGAACGGATCGAGATGCTTGAACGGATTCAGCGTCAGTCTGCCCAGATTCTTCGCCGTGTCGTCTCCCAGCTTATGCGCCGCGTAAGCGTGCGACGCCTCGTGAAATGATAAGGAGAATAAAACGACGGGAATGCTTAAAAGTATCTGAATGATATAACTCGGATTCGTAAAATTACTGATGTTGAATAACATAATACCACCGTTTATAATTCGTTTCGTGTTAAGTCTTCGTAGCTTTCGCGTTTGACCGCGAGGGTGTCTTTTCCGCCGGATACGGTAACTATCGGAGGTTTCGGTATCCTGTTGTAGTGCGACGCCATGGAATAATTGTAAGCGCCGGTCACAAGTACGGCTAAGATATCGCCGCGTTCGGCTTTCTGCATCCTCATCCCCTCGCCTATAAGGTCGCCCGATTCACAGCAGCGGCCCGCCACGGTGTATTCCTCCGTACAGGGTTTGTCCGCCTTGTTTGCGATAAGCGCGGTGTAGCGGGAAGAGTACAGCGCGTATCTCGGATTGTCCGGCATGCCGCCGTCAACCGAAACGTAGCTCCTGAATCCCGGTATCTCCTTAACCGAGCCGACGGTGTAGAGCGTTACGCCCGCCGCGCCGACGATACTTCTGCCCGGCTCCATGAATATGACAGGGACTTTTATATTTTTCTCTTTGCAGAAGCCGTTTATAACGTCCGCTATCTCTTTTATATTGCCCTCTATATCCGGATCCTTCTGCTCCTCGTAATAGCTTACGCCGAAGCCGCCGCCGAGATTAATGATATCAGCCTCATAGCCGTATTTATTCTTCATATCAAATGAAAACTGTATCATTATTTTCGCCGCGTCGCAAAACGGCTCGGGCTCGAAGATCTGGGATCCTATGTGGCAGTGATAACCGCACAGCCTTACGCCGTTAAGCGAAAGAGCTTCTTTTACGATCTGTTCAGCCGCGCCGGTAGCGATAGGCGAGCCGAATTTACTGTCGACTCTGCCGGTCTTCACCGCCTCAAACGTGTGCGGGTCGATCCCCGGAGACAAACGCAGAAGTATTTTCTGAACTTTGCCGAGCTTTACGGCGATACCGTTTAACGCCAGAAGCTCTTCCGTACTGTCAACGACGAAATATCCGACGCCGGACTTTACGCCGTATTCAATATCGGCGTCCGTTTTATTATTGCCGTGAAAACACGTATTTTGCAGCGGGAATCCCGCCTTTGCCGCGGTGTAAAGCTCACCGGGCGATACGATATCCGTACCGATGCCCTCGCTTGCTATGATTCTGTAAATTCCGACGTATGAAAGCGCTTTGCTTGCAAAAAACGGCATGGACCCGGACGGAAAGTATTTTTCCATGGCGGATTTATATATACGGCACTGCGCTCTCACTTTATCCGTATCAAGCACGTATAACGGTGTGCCGTATTTCGCGGCGAGTTTTACCGTGTCCGCGCCGCATACGGTCAGATGACCTTTTTCGTTTATCCCGTAGTTATCGTGAAGCATTGTTCTGACCTTTCAAATTTAAAACAAGGTATTCTTAATAACTCCTTCCGTCACGACAAAATGCCGTGACACCTCCCTCGGGGAGGGAGGCAGACCAAGGCTCCCTCTTTGAGGGAGCTGTCATACGGGATTCTCCCGTATGACTGAGGGAGTTAACTTTCATATAACTTATAAAATCGCTGATCTGCTTAAAAATCATCTCAGACGTGTTTTTTACAAAATCGTCAGCCTGTTTTGGTGTCAGGTATTTATATTCTCTGTAAAGATTGCCGTGCCCGTTGCCGCGGTAAAAACCGCAGATGTATTGCCGCCTGTTATCAAACGCGTCCTTGTCGAATATATCCATATATTCGTTTTCAAATCCGACCGTGTTTTCGTATATAGCAAACGCTCTGAAATCGGGATGCTGTCTGAGATACAGAAAATCAAGATCGTACCAGTC
>DBWC01000132.1:30879-31124 GCA_002308615.1 Clostridiales bacterium UBA1248 | reverse complement strand
ATATCCGTCCAGCGTATATCCGTCAGAAGATGTACGTAGTACCCTAAGAAAAATGAAAATTCTTTTTTACTGTATCTATTTATCACGTCGGAGTTGAAATATCTTTTGCAAAAGACGTCAAGGTCTATATACGTTCCGCTTTCGTTTTTCTTATAGTAATGCGATACCGTTTTCGGCGGGTGGAATTCCGACCAGTCATCGTTCGGCACGCCGCTGTCGGGCGCGATATTGCCCACTACAAACGC
>DBWC01000132.1:30540-30850 GCA_002308615.1 Clostridiales bacterium UBA1248 | reverse complement strand
CAGATGCACCATCCACGACGCCATTCTGATCTCCTCCGATAAACGCTTTGTAGCCGTTTGCTTTATCTCCCGATATGATAACTTTATAGGCTGTCCCGAACCGTGCTTTGAATGACACCGGCTCTAAATATCTTGTGATCTCTTCCGGATAGACGTTTTCATAATTCGGGTCGGTATATTCCGTTATGATCCTGAATTTAAAAGTTAAGTCTACTGTATCGCCTTCACATTCAAGCTGTTTTCTGTCCCAGGTATTTATTATAACGTCGTCGCGCTTTATCACAGACCTGTCCGCGTTTGATACGCCGCC
>DBWC01000132.1:30264-30488 GCA_002308615.1 Clostridiales bacterium UBA1248 | reverse complement strand
TTCTTTCGTATCAAGAGTTATGTATAGAGCGATCTCATCCTCGCCGACTTCGTATTCGCCGGGAAACATCCATTTATATAACGCTATCGCACCGAACACGGCGCAGGCCGTTATGACAGTCGCGGCAGATACCGCGATTATAATAATGATTCGATTTGCAGACAAAGTTTTTTTCATAAAACTCCTTCCGTCAACTTTGTTGACACTGTCCGGTTCGCGATCAT
>DBWC01000132.1:0-30234 GCA_002308615.1 Clostridiales bacterium UBA1248 | reverse complement strand
CGCGTCGCGCCCTCAAAGAGGGAGGCGAACTATGGCTCCCTCTCCGAGGGAGCTGTCGGCTTTGCCGACTGAGGGAGTTTGTTTTCACTCTGGATAATGATTTTTTTATTATGAGTTGATGACGTTATTTATCTGCCGCCAGACCTCGTCCTTACCCGTACCTTTAAGGGAAGAGAACGGTATGACCGGCGCGGCGCCTACGTCGCTATCGGAGCAGAGAGCCGAAACGGCTTTTTGAAGCTCCGTTTTGTTCAGCTTGTCCGCCTTTGTGCCCACAATGCAGAACGGTATGCCGGACTCGTTCATCCACTGAAGCATCATCCTGTCGTACTCCGTCAGCCCGACTTTTAAATCGACAAGCTGAAGTATCAGCGCGATATCCTCGCATTTTGATAAGTACGCGTCCGTCAGAGCGGAGAAATCCTCTTTTTTGTTGTAAGACCGCTTTGCATAGCCGTAACCGGGCAGGTCCGCGAATATGAGTTTTTTATCTATAAGATAAAAGTTTACAGTCACCGTTTTGCCGGGCGCGGAGCTTACGCGCGCAAGCGATTTGCGGTTTAAAAGCGTATTTATGAGCGAACTTTTGCCTACGTTCGATCTGCCGGAGAACGCTATCTGCGGTATACCTTTCGGAAACTGCTCCGGCTTTCCGGCCGATATCAGAAGCGATACGTCCTGTAAGTTCAGCATATCATCTTTTTAACGCGAAAGCGTTGCCGAAAACGTCGTCCGCGGTCTTGCACGGTATGAATTCAAGCGAGCTGCGTACGAGCGGGTCGATGTCGCGCAGATCGGACATATTGTCGTACGGTATAAGCACGCGCTTGACGCCCGCGGTGTACGCCGCCATCGTCTTTTCTTTAAGACCGCCTATCGGCAGAACTCTGCCGCGCAGCGTTATCTCACCGGTCATCGCCGTGTCGCGCCTTACCGGCATACCGGAGAGGGCGGAGGCGACCGCCGTCATCATCGTGACGCCGGCGCTCGGACCGTCCTTCGGTGTAGCGCCTTCCGGCACGTGTACGTGTATGTCTTTGGTTTTATAGAAATCGCCCTGTATCTCAAGCTTGTCGGCAACGGTGCGTATGTAAGTTATCGCCGCGTGCGCGGATTCCTTCATAACGTCGCCGAGCGAGCCGGTAAGCTCCAACTTGCCCGTTCCGTCCGTGACCGCCGCTTCGACTTTGAGAAGATCGCCGCCGACGGACGTGTACGCAAGACCGTTCACACAGCCTACCTCGTCCTGCTCGTCTATCTTTTCCGGCGGGAATTTGTGGCCCGGCAGATAAGATTCAAGCATATCTTTTTTGACCGTCACTTTTTTACTGCCCGACGCAAGGTCAATCGCGGCGCGGCGCATGGTCGTGCCTATAAGTCTTTCAAGGTTTCTGACGCCCGCTTCTTTCGTATAGCTGTCTATCATCTCGTACAGCGCTTCGTCCGTTAAGGCGAACTGCGAGGCTTTCAGCCCGTGGCGTTTTCTCTGTTTGGGTATGAGATGTTTTTTGGCTATATTGAATTTCTCGTTTCTCGTGTACGTGTCAAGCTCTATGACGTCCATCCTGTCGAGCAGAGGACGCGGCACGGTGTCAAGCGTGTTCGCCGTGCATATAAACATACACTGCGAAAGATCGACCGGCATTTCGACAAAGTGGTCGCGGAAAGAATGGTTCTGTTCGCCGTCAAGCACTTCAAGCATCGCCGACGCGGGGTCGCCGTGCATGTCGTTTGCCATTTTGTCTATCTCGTCCAAGAGTATGAGCGGATTCATGGAGCCGGCGGAGATTATTGCGTTTATTATCCTGCCCGGCATCGCGCCTATGTACGTTTTTCTGTGGCCTCTTATGTCAGCCTCGTCGCGTATGCCGCCGAGCGACGCGCGGACGAATTTGCGCCCCGTCGCCTCGGCAACGGACGACGCTATGGAAGTCTTGCCCACTCCGGGAGGGCCAACGAAGCAGAGAATGGGACTTTTAGCGTTCGGATTGAGCTGCTTTATCGCCAGAAATTCAAGTATTCTCTTTTTTACGTTTTCCATTCCGCTGTGGTCGCGGTCAAGTATCTTTCTCGCTTCTTCTATATTCGTTTTGTCTTTGCTATATTTGCCCCACGGTATATCGAAAACCGTGTCAAGATAATTGCGGATAACGGAGCTTTCAGCCGAGGTGTAAGGCGATTTTGAGAGCTTTTTGATCTCTTTTTTGATCTTTTCGCGGTTTTCGCCTTCTATCTTTGATTTGTCGAGCATATCAAGATATTCGGCTATTTCCTCGTCTTCCTCGTCAAGCTCTTCTTCGATCGCCTTTATCTGTTCGCGCAGGTAGTAATCGCGCTGGTTTTTGTCCATCGCTTCTTTTACTTTGTTTCTGATCCTCATTTCCGTCTGAAGGATATCTCTTTCGGTATCGAGCAGACTCAAAAGCAGCTTTGCGCGCTTCACCGGATCGAATTCGGATAAAACGAGCTGTTTGTCCGTCGCTTTTGCTAAGATGTTAGCGGCTATGAAGTCGCAGAGCTGCGGCAAGGATCTCATCGCGTTCATTACAAGGACTATCTGGGAAGACAGCTTGGCGTTGAACTGCGTCGTCTCCTCCGCGGCGTCGCACAGTGCGCGGCGCAGAGCCTCGTCGTTGTTTGACACGGCGCCCTCCGCGGCGACCTCCCGCGCTATAAGCTGCGCGCGTATCATTCTGCGCGCGAAAACGAACGGGCCGCTGACGGCGCGGTACAAGCCCTCGAAAAGCACCCTTACCGTTCCGTCCGCCCCTTTGACGGACTGTTTTATTTTTGCCACCGTGCCTATATGCGACAGATCGTCCTCAGACGGTTTGTCGGCGCTGAGATCGCTTTGACAGACGAGGAAAACAAGACCGTTGTCCTCGTTTGCCATATCGAACGCGTTCTTGCATATATCGCGCGTAAGCTCAAGATTTACCGTTATGCCGGGGAAAGCCACCGCGCCCCTCACGGGTATGCACGGAATCGTTGCGCCGGCAAGCGGCTGTACGTATTTTTCGTTGTAAGACATTATGTGTTGTTTGACCTCTTATGATTTTATTGTGTCACTTCGTGACATTTTGGGGCTCCCCGCCCGTGAACCACCAAAAACTCGTTCCTCGTTTTTGGAGAACCCCGTGCACCCCCCTGACCGCCCCAAACCCCACCACCCCCCATTGATTCCAACGGGGCTTTTTCACAGCTTTCAGATAGTGGTCGGCGCCCGGACGGGCTATTATTGAAATTTTAGTTTACCATAATTTTATAAATATATATACAGATATTTTGTTAATTCTGTTCTCCGTTATCCCCGGCGTTATCCTCGGCTCTGTGTTTTTCCAGTACTCGTACCGCAGGGACCGCGAAAAACGCGATGACACCGCCCGCCACACAGCCTATCATTAACGGATAATGCGTCAGCTCCGTAAGATACGTGTAGCTGTCCTGAGGCGTAATGAAATATTGACCTGCGTATTTTATAAGCAGATATACAGGCACGTATAAGAGCAGCGCGCCGAGCGCGTCCGGCAAAAGCAGGCCGTATTCGTGTTTCGTCGTGATCCAAACGATCACGAAAGATATAACGACGGCTCCGGATGCTGTTCCGTAAACACCGATATGCTGATACGGCGTCATTATAAGGCAGTCAAGGACGAGCGCCGCTCCCGTGAATATCGCCGACACAAGCGTTCTTTTAGTAAGATTGAGCGTTAGGGAATACGCCGCGGCAATAGCGACCCCGAAGCCGAAGCCCACGTATCCGAGCCGTATAAGCAGAGCCTGAGTTGCAAGAACGATCGCCGAAATGATGATATATTTTGCAGCTTTTTTCATTGTGCCGCGTCCTCCGCCGCCTGTAAAAGTCTGATGCGCGCGTAATCGAGATTATCCGGCTCGTCGTTATACTCGTTGAAACGGCGAATGACGGATGAGCAAATAGCGTCCGCTTCCGCCGGAGCTTTTTCGGCGACAATGTGCAAAAGCTCGTATTCGATTATGCCCTCGGCGGTCGCAAGCAGTCTGTCTGACGGGATCACGCGCAGGTTTTCTTTATCGGGATATACGATAAATCCGTCGCCCTTGAATCTCGCACCCGGTGCGGTGCCGTAAAGGCTCGTCTCCGACCAGTAGTTATATCCCCAGTGTAAAAATCCGGTGATCCTGCGGGCAAAACAGCCCCAGCTCATCATACGGCTGTGTATATGCGGATGATCTATGAACTTGTTCACGAACCACGGCTCTTCCGGAAAACAGCAGGAATATACCCAAAGCTCCTTGCCGTCTTTTCTCATTCTGTCGTAGTAGTCCGCGCCCTCTTCATACACGTTTATGCGCGGAATATACGTGTCTATATATCCCTGCAGACCGAGGCCGGACGGATGCTCGTCAAGCGGCTCGCCGCATTTTATGCCCGGCGCGACTTTTTCGCATATTTCACGCGCCCAGATCCAACAGTCCGTGTAATGCGGCTCGTCCTGGAGCCTGAAATTGAGCATATCGAGCATACCTTTACGCTCAAACAGCTTGTAAATACCGTTGAAATACGCGTACATCCACGCGTTTGACACCGGCGTGTCATACTTTTCGCTGAATACCGAACCGTCGTAATCTATGACCGGCAGAGTATCGCCGTTCACGCTCGCGATGATCGAGCGTATCGCAACGCGCTGTGTCGGTACTCTCTGCATCATAAAGTCGATATATTTTTCAACGTATGAAAAATCAAGCTCCCATTCCGTCTCACCGACTCTTCTGCTGTTCCCGTCTGTCAGAAGCGGTATGACGCAGACGTCAAGGCTGTTGTTGCGGATCATGGTAAGAGATTCAGCGTAAGAAGACAGGAATTTAAGCCGGTCTTCTCCCCATCTGCCGCCAGTCAAAGAGGTGAACGGATCGAGAAAATATTCAAGACAGAAGCTCGACTTGTCCGCGTCCGGCACCGTAACGTTATAAATTCTTACGGAGCAGGGAAAAGCAAATTCGCCGACGTTCGTTTTAACGACCGCGTCAAATCTGCAAAGCCCGGACAAGGCCTCCGGCTTTACGTTGACGACGACCCAGATGCTCTGCGAACATTCCGCGTTTACGTGACATATCTCTTTATCGGATAGAATATCCGGATATTCGCCGTCATTGTATCTGATATAATCCTGATAATAGTATCTGACGTCGCTTTCGTCTATTATGAACGGCGCGGAAAAATTGCGGAAGCTGATATTTGTTATATCAAAATCCGCGTGCTCGCGCAGAACGAGCTGGCCCGCGCAAAGCGCGTTTTTCGCCGCGTGAAGACAAAGGCGGTTCGTGTCGTCTTTCTTTTCTCTTGTGCTTTTGAAAACGCTGTAAGCGCTTGAACGAGTGAACGTAAGCATCGTTTTACCTCACATAATAAAGTGCATCATACGAAGGACTTCTTTATAAGAATCGTTTTCGTAAAGCAGCGTCTTTGCGTCAAGCCTTACGACGCCGGGGTAACACGAGTAACTTGTCGCGTCGTTTACGTCTCTGTACGTTATCTCTACGGAGAAATGCTCCGGCAGCTTCAGCATGCACGTCTTTTTGTAATCTTTTGACAACGCTTCTTCCATTCCGCGCGATATCATGGCGCAGACCTTGTCCGGATGCTCGGAAATACAAGCCGATCCGAAGCCGCGTTTTGACGCTACGGTCGTTATACCCGGTATAAGCTCCTTTGCGGATTCACAGAGAGCCGCGTCGCCGGACAAGAACACCACCGGTATTCCGTACATAGCGGCGGTATAGGCGTTTATAACGAATTCTGACGCGTATTTTCCGTTTATTTTAACGCTGTGAACGCTCGTCGTCATCGTGTGCGCAAGCGAATTGCCCTCGCTCATCGCCGGACTGTGATAGCCGGTGAAAGCCACGGCGTCGAACTTGTCCGTATCGATGCCGCTCATCATACAGTTTATATCGCGCGCCCAGCCGCGGATCAAAGTCGCGGACTGATGCAGTTTGTCCGGCAGGATGTTTCTTGCGCTGTCGTGCGCGTCTTTTACCAATACGTCGTAACCGCGTCTGTCCGCGGCGGCGCACGCGGCTGATACCTCTTTAGTCATCTGCTCCGCAAAATAACCGTATCTGCTATGGCCGTATTCCGTCTCGTCCCAGCACGTTATCCCCGCCGTACCTTCAATATCTGCTGATATAAATAATTTCATAATACACCTCCGAAAAGTCTGTTTTCTTCTATTATAATACAAAGAAAAGCAAATGTCAAATATATAATAAAAAATTTACTTTTAAATCAAGGCGTCGGCTTTGCCGACAAACTGTGTGCGCAAAGCGCACGTTTTGGGGTTTCCCTTACCCCGTCTCGTTCTTGCATTTTTACAATTTTACAAAAACATCTTGAATTTGCGAAAAAAATATGGTATTATATACTGAAAAATTGTTTAAAGGTGATAATTTGAAGAAGAGATTTATTGAACAGGGATATATAAGCGCGACGCACGGCGTACGCGGCGAGGTAAAGCTCGTCGTGTGGTGTGACGATATGAACGGTTTTTTCAAGCTGAAGAGCTTGTATCTTGACGGCGAGGGTAAAAAGAAATTTGATATCCTGTCCTCTCACGGAAACAAAAACGGAGCCGTCGTGAAATTCGCCGGAATCGACTCGGTCGAGGACGCGGCGCGTCTCAAAGGCAGCACGGTCTACGTTGACAGAGCGGATCTTCGCATACCCGAAGACCGCATCCTTATATGCGATCTTATAGGCCTTCCGGTGATAGACGCGGACAACGGCACCGTCTACGGAACGCTCGGCTCGGTCGAAGAATATCCCGCGTCCGATATATATATGGTGAATACCGAAAACGGCGTCGTACAGGTGCCTGACGTACCGCAGTTTATAAAAAAACTGACGGATGAAGCGATATATATTACGCCTATCAAGGGGATGTTTGAATGAATTTTCATATAATGACGCTTTTTCCCGATCTTGTAGACACGGTACTGTCCGAGAGCATAATCGGCCGCGGCAGAGAAGCGGGCGTGATAAGCGTAAAGCTGTATAACATCCGCGACTACGCGAACAACAAGCACAACAAAGTTGACGACACGCCTTACGGCGGCGGCATGGGCATGCTCATGGCGGCTCCGCCTGTCTGCGACTGTCACGACGCGGTCTGCTCCGGCATCCCGTCTGATTCAAAGAAATATACCGTTTATATGAGCCCCAAGGGGAAAATACTCGATCACAAAACGGCGGTAAGACTGTCTGAATACGACGATCTGATAATCCTTTGCGGTCATTACGAGGGAATAGACGAGCGCGCGATAGAAGAGGTCGTGGACGAGCAGATCTCGATCGGAGACTACGTTCTGACCGGCGGCGAGCTTCCCGCGTGCATACTCGTTGACTGCGTGGCGCGTCTTATTCCCGGCGTTTTGGCGGACAGCGCGTGCTACGAGGACGAGAGCATCGCGTCCGGACTGCTTGAATACCCGCAGTATACGCGCCCGTATGAATACAGGGGCAGAAAAGTGCCGGATATCCTGTTGTCGGGTCACCACGAAAACATAGCGAAATGGAGACGCGAGCAGGCGCTTAAAGTGACGGAAGAGAACAGACCCGATCTGTTGAAAAACCATACGATCTGACGTAGGGGAGGGGTCTCCCCTCCCGCCGGTGACATATAAATAAATGCGATGATCTGACGTAGGGGAGGGGTCTCCCCTCCCGCATACCACGCACGGGATAAAACAAATATCAGAGGCTTACAATGGCGGAAAAAGGAAAGAAAAACGGAACAAAGCGCAGCGCGTTCATACGCGCCTTGTCCCGTTTGTCCGACAGAATGGCAAAACGTGTGAAAAACAGCCTTATCGCCAGGATCCTCTGCGGATATTTTTCCGCTCAGGCAAAGCTTACGTCGTCCGCCGCGGCGCGCATGGCGGCTGATCGCGGACCGGTCGCGGCAGCGCTTTCCTCCATGCGTGACGGGATATGCCGCGTATTTTCAAAAAGCGCGCTGAAAAATAAATTCACCTCTGTTCTTAAAGATCTTCTCTATATAAGAACGCGCGACGTGGGCATTTATTTGTTCGCGTCCGGCTTTTACGCAATAATAGAATATCTTATAATAAAATTCGCGGTATACGACTTTGAGCTTGACGCTTCCGTACTGTACGGCGGCGCGGCCGTCATGGTAGTATCCTTATTCTTCTTCTCCGGCAGATCGCTCGTCGATACCTTTATAAAAAATAAGGTCCTGTCGTTTGCGGTATACGATCTTATGGGAGCGGACAGAAGCCGGCTCGTATCCGGCGGCGTGAGGATAAAAAACACGAGCATAGCTCTTTTACTCGGTATGATAACGGGCGCTCTTGCGTTTTTGGTACCGCCTTACCTTATAGTCATATACGCGCTGTGCGCAGCCGTCGTATGCGCCGTGTTCTTTACGCCGGAATCCGGCGCTGTGCTCATGCTCACACTTTTGCCGTTTTTGCCGCTTGAAGCGCTTTTGCTGCTCTGCGGCGTGACGACCGTATCGTATTTATTAAAGGTCATAAGAAAAAAGAGAGAGCTGCGCTTCGGCTTAACGGACCTGTCAGTTATGCTGCTTGCCGCTCTGACGCTCTTCGGAAAAATTATTTCGGTAAAAGGTGAATCGGGTACGGATTCGCTTTATCTGCTCGGCATAGCCGGATATTTCATATGCAGAAACCTGCTCTGCAAACGCGAGTGGCTTGACAGAGCTCTGCACGCCGCCGCGCTTTCGGCCGCCGTCGTATGCTGGTTCGGGCTTTTGTTCTATTTCTGCGGCACTCCGTCGCAGATGATCGCCGCGCGCTCGCTTTTCGCGGGGGTCGGCGGCGAGATGGCGGTTTTCTTCGGCAGCTCCGTCACACTTGCCGGGTACACCGTGCTTACGGCGCCGCTTTTGCTGTATTTTGCTCTCGAGAAAAAACGCGGAAGATTTTTGTATCTGCTCAGCTTTGCCGCGTCGTTTGCCGTGCTGATACTGACGCAGAGGATATACGCGGCAGTCACTTTTATAATAGTGACAGTCTTTATACTCGCGGTCTACAGCAGAAAGACTTTTATATTCGCCGCCCTGTCTTTGCCTCTTATCGCGCTTGCCGCGGTATTTTTGCCGAGATCGTGGCTGGCTCTGCTTTTTGAAAAGCTTTACACCGAAAACGCGCTTATATCAAACGTATGGAGCGGCGTTATGAAGATGATCGCAGCGTCGCCCTTCGGCGGCTTCGGCATCGGATCGTTCGACTCGGTATATCCGCGGTACGCCGTTCAGGGATACGCCGTGCAGACCGGTGCGAAAAGCGTTTATCTGCAGCTTACAGCCGAGGGCGGAGTTATGCTGTTGTTGGTGTTTTTGATGTGCCTGCTCCTGTTCTTCGCGTTTTGCTTCTCAGCCGCCGTTCAAAACGATAAAAAATCCGCAAAGCGCAGTATATACGCGCCTTTGACGGCGGTGCTCGCCGCCGCTGCGTTCGGGCTTACGGAAAATCTGTTTGCCTCCGAGCTTGTATGTCTGCTGATGTTTTCCGTTATGGGATGCGGAGCCGCCGCGGCTGAGATAAGCCACAGGGAAAGCGAATACGAGCTTTCCGTTCAAAGCTGGCAGGAGGTGTGATATGGCGCGTAAAAAATATGCTTTCATAAATATATTCGACGTACTGCTCGTACTGTTTATCGCGGCCTGCGTCGTGCTTACGGTCGTTTTCGCGTCGCCGAACGGGAAGACCGCGGCTGTCTCTTACACGCTGACCGTGAACGAGGGCGACGTATCCGGATTGTCGGAGGGCGACGTTTTGACCGTCATATCCGGAGGCTGTCTCGGCAGCGTTGACAGTATCGCAGACGGCTCCGTTACGGCGTCCGCGGAGGCGGAGTATCACGGAGGACAGTATTATTCCGGTTCCGTCGCGTTAAAAGACGGCGCGCAGTATGTGATTTGCGTCGGCGTGAACAAATACGTCTGCACCCTTCACGGGATAACTGAAAGGTAAGGATATGAAAAAAAGAGGATTTAACGTAATAGACGTTTTCGCGGTCGTTATACTCGTCGCCTGCGTCGCCGGGATAGCCGTAAGGGCTTTCAAGCTGGCGGATACGGACAGGGATAATTATCAGGACTGCCGCGTTTCCTTTACCTGTACTCTCGACCAGAAGCAGATCGAGGCGATAAACGCCGGTATATCGTTTAAAGACAAAAACGGCGCCGGATATAAACTGCTTGAAGGCTACTGGATCAAAGAAGAAGAGGACAAGACTTTTCAGTTAAGCGGCGAGCTTCTGACGCCCGGCAGATTTACGGAAAAAGGCTTTGAGTCGTCCGGCGGGTTCTATTACAAAAAAGACGTAATAACGCTTACCGGAGCGGAGCTGACCTTTGACGCGACCGTCACAGGCTTTGCAAAACAGTAAAAAACAGCGTACTATGTCAAAATAATATAAAAAAAACTCTGACGGCAAAAAAAATTATGCATTATTACCATTGATTTTATCGAAATTGTTTGTTATAATTCATATAATATCAAAGGTGTTTCCCGATTTAAGGAGTTAAATATGATTTCACGCAATGTAACCGTAAGAATACCGGTAGGACTTCATGCTCGTCCCGCAACGTTCTTTATCCAGAAGGCTAATTCATTTAAAAGCTCGATTTGGGTCGAAAAGGGTGACAGACGCGTAAATGCCAAGAGCCTTTTGGGCGTACTTTCCCTCGGCATAACAAAGGATACGGAGATAACGCTCATAGCCGACGGCGCAGATGAAATAGACGCCCTGAACGGACTTGAAGAGCTTATAGAGACCGGTCTTTCAGACTGATCGGACGCGAGATTAAAAGCGCGGCGGATATGATACCTGCCCTTTCGGACGGGGTATTTTATCCGCCTTTTTGTTAGTATGGAAAACAGACGCGATTATTTAAGAAAAAAAGCGCTGCGGCTGCCTTTATGCCCGGGCGTCTATATAATGAAAAACAGCCGGGGCGATATTATTTACGTCGGCAAATCCGCGGCGCTTAAAAACCGCGTCAGTCAGTATTTTTCGGAATCGTCCAAAAATACGAAGACCGCGAGCATGGTGTCAAACGTCTATGATTTCGATTATATACTCTGCGATACGGAGACGGAAGCGCTCGCGCTTGAAAACAGCAAAATAAAGCAGTATTCGCCTAAATACAATATAAAACTCAAAGACGACAAAACCTACCCGTACGTAAAGATAACCAACGAGGAATATCCGCGGCTCATATCAACGAGAAAGCGCGTGTCGGACGGCGGCTTATATTTCGGCCCGTACACGAATTCGGCCACGTGCCGCAATATCATACGCTCCGTAAGTCAGGCGGCGACTTTGCCTACGTGCAAAAAGACGTTCCCTAAAGATATAGGCAAAACAAGGCCTTGCATCTACTATCAGATCGGCCGCTGCTGCGCGCCTTGCGCGGATAAGGTAACGGCGGACCAGTACAGAGAGCTCGTAAAAAGCGCCGAAAGTATTTTGAACGGCGATATAAGCGGCGAAAAAGCGAATCTCACCGCGCGCATGGAAAAGGTGTCGGAGGAGATGAATTTTGAGCTTGCCGCAAATCTGCGCGACAGGATAAAAGCGCTTGACGCGCTGTTCAGCAAACAGAAGGTCGTATCGTCTCCTGAAACGTTTACGGACGCGATAGGTATATATTCCGACGACGATATGACGGTGATCTCGTTCTTCTTCATCCGCGCGGGTATGATAGCGGATACGGAAGTACACGAATTTGTCGGCGGTCATATAGGCGCGGAGGAGCTTTCCGCGTTCATAGCGTCGGTTTACGAGATGAGAGAACCGTCAAAGCTCATACTCGTCTCGGACGAGCTGCCTTTGTCCGAAGCCGAAACGCTTTCGGCGCACCTGACGAAAACGCAGGGCAGAAAGATCGAGGTCCGCGTCACGCAGAGAGGACAGAACAGAGCGCTTTGCAGAATGGCAAAGGAAAACGCCGAATACCGCGCTAAGCTTATAAAGGAAACGACCGATAAAGAAACGGTCATTTTAGCCGATCTGGCACAGACGCTCGGGCTCGAGGTCGTGCCTGACCGCATAGAATCTTACGATATATCAAATTTCGGAAACGACAATATAACCGCCGGTATGATAGTGCTTGAAGGCACGAAATTCAAAAAAGCCGATTACCGTGTATTCAATATTAAGGACACGGAATACGAGGACGATTACGCGTCAATGCGCGAGGCGATACGCAGAAGAATACGCAATACGACCGTAAAAAAGTCAACGGCTTTTCCGGTTTTACCGGATCTCATCCTGCTTGACGGCGGCAAAACGCACGTTTCTGTTGTGCGTTCCGTGCTTGAGGAAGAGGGAGTTGATATCCCGGTTTTCGGCATGGTAAAAGACGATTACCACAAGACGAGAGCCTTGTGTGACGACGGAAACGACGTTGACATATCCCACGACAAAGCGCTTTATATGTTCATTTACAGAGTGCAGGAGGAGGTCCACCGCTTTGCGATAAGCCGCATGAGCGGCGCGAAGCGAAAAACGCTCAAAACCTCGTCGCTTGAAAAGATAAAAGGCGTGGGCCCCGCGAAAGCAAAGCTGCTTTTATCGCATTTCGGTACGCTTTCGGCGCTTAAAAGCGCGACCGCAGAGGAGCTTGCAGCCGTCAAAGGAATAAACGCGGAGACCGCGGAAAATATAGTAAAACATTTCAGTAAGGAAAAGATATGAATATAATCACAGGCACGGCAAGAGGTACGAATTTAAAAACGCTTGACGGCGAGGCTACGCGCCCGACGCTGCAGCGCGCAAAGGAAGTTATTTTCTCGGCGATCCAGTTTGATATAGAGGGCAGACGCGTGCTCGATCTGTTCGCCGGAAGCGGTCAGATGGGGCTTGAAGCGCTGTCGCGCGGAGCGGAGAAATGCGTTTTCGTCGACAAGTCGCCCGACGCGTTTGAAGTTATAAAAGCGAACGCGCAGAAAACGCATTTGTATAAGAGCTGCCGCATAGTAAACTCGGACTACGCGGAATATCTTTTGTCCGCAAAACGCTCCGGTGCGGTTTTCGATATAGTTTTTATCGATCCGCCGTATGATTCCGGCTGTCTCGTCCCCGCGCTCAAATCCCTTTACGTAAACGGTCTTTTGTCCGATTTCGCGCTCGTTATCGCGGAGTGGGAAAAGGACTCGCTTTTAGACGAAAATCCGCAGCTGAACGATATGTACGGGCTTGCAAAACTCTATAAATCCGGAAGAATATATTTTTATAAATTACAGCCGAAAAAGAAAGAGGTATGATATGATAAGAGCGCTTATACCCGGCAGCTTTGATCCCGTTACCGTCGGTCACGAGGATATAATCACGCGCGCCGCGGAGCTTTTTGACGAGGTCATAGTCTGCGCGTTCGTCAATACGGAAAAGCATTATATGTTTTCGGAGGAGGAAAGACTTGATTTTCTTCTGTCCGTCGCGGAATCGTACAACAACGTTTCCGCGGATCTTTCGCATTCTCTCGTCACGGCGTACGCAAAAGAAAACGGCTGCGGCGTTATAGTAAAGGGTTGCCGCAGCGGTATGAATTTTGAGGACGAGTACGAGCAGGCGCTCATAAACCGCGAGCTTGACCCGGATATACAGACGATAATACTGCCCGCCTCTCCCGAGCTGTCTTTCGTTTCGTCCACTATGGTGCGTGAGATGATCCGCTACGGCGTGGACTGCAGCCAGTACGTGCCGAAGGCGATAAGGTATAAGTTTGATTAAGAATTAAGAAATCAGAGGGCGGCGCGAGCCGATATGCCGTGCAAATTTCGTTGGGGGTTTCCCACCCGTGAACCCCCAAAAACTCGACAAGCTCGTTTTCGGGGAACCCCGGCCCACCCCTCCGCGTCGCTTCGCTCCGCAACCCCCAAACCCCCTTACCCCTCCCTCAGATATTTCTGAGGGGGCGCGGCGGACGGCGGGGAGGAGATTTTTTTGAAAACGGCGAATATTCCGCTTTGGTTTACGACGTATAGGGTAAAAAGAAAGGAGAAACGTCTTTGAAGAACTCCGGGGATGAGCGGTATATCGGATATCTGTCGTATCTGTACTATACCGCCGCGAAAATGCGTATTGACGCAAACAATATAGACGACGTTGTTTCCGAGGCGATACTGTCGTTTGTCGTATATGAAAAAAGCGGAAAACAAATAGAAGATCCCACGGCGCTGCTTTACACGCTTTTACGGAACAAGCATAACGATCTGCTCCGTAAAAAGTACGGTCGTAAAGAAGTGCCGTTTGATTTATCCGCGCACGATATACCCGATGACGATGACGGAAATGACAGTCTGCAAAGCGAGGAGTACGAAAATATTCGTATGCAGATAGGCAGGCTTATCGGTATTTACAGAGAGGTCATAGTCCGTCACTACGTTCACGGTCACAGCGTTGAAAAAATAGCGGCGGAGCTCGGCATACCGAAAGGGACCGTATTGTCCCGTCTGCACGCCGGCAGAGAACAGATCAAAGACGGAATTGAAAAAATGGAAAAGTATTCAAAGTACAGCTACGAGCCGAAGAAAACGTCTATTGGAATATTCGGCGGCGAAGGTATGCACGGGGAGCCTTTCTCCCTGCTCAGCTCAGACATCGAGGGCAATATGCTCGTGCTCGCGTACGACGCTCCCGTGTCGGTAAAAGCTCTTGCGGACGCGCTCGGGATGCCCGCCGCTTTTATCGAGCCGCTTGCGGAAAAGCTCGTCGACGGCGAGCTTATGGGGAAAACGCAGTCAGGACTTCTATATACGCGCTGCTACGTTGTCGATCGCAGGGACTCGTTCGGCGATATCGCGGCGCAGGAAGCGCTTGCCGACAAATACGCGGAGCGCGTCTGGAATACGGTATACGGTATAATAAAGCCGCTGACCGGGACAGGTACGTTTTTATCCATGTCAGAAAAGCAAAAGGCGACAATGTTGTTATATGTCACAAAAAGCGTATTACATACCGCCGTGCGGAAATGCTTATATGAAAACGGAAAGCAGAAAGAGCCGCCGGAGCGGCCGGACGCGGGCAAGTGGCTCGCAACTGTCACGGCGTATGATAAAGACGACTGCGGAAGTATTTACGATGCGTCAGGACCCGTGCAGGTCACATGCCGCAAGTCGCCCGAAGACGATAAATTCTTATGTCAGATGTTTGACTGTCAGTCCGTTTTCGGCGACGCGCACTGGGCGTACGGAAATTTAAAATATAAATTCTCGTTAAGCAGTATACTCCGCTTTTACGCCTCGTTTCTTCCGTGCGATTCACAGCCGGATAATAAACTGCTGTATGAACTCATACCCGAATTTGAAAAGCTGCATATCCTTCGCCGCGATGAAGACGGCGAAGTAAGACTTGACGTACCCGCGCTGCCGTTTGACGAGACTCCGGCGTGGAACGAAGCGACAATGAAAGCAAATACCGAAATTTACGAACTTATGTCCGACGATCTGCGCAAGCTCGCAAAGTCGCATAAGAACAAAGTACCGCCTTACGTGGACGGTGCGGAATACTACATTCACGACGGCGCGCTTGCGGCTTATCCGATCGCGCAGCTGTTAAGTATAGTCAACAAAGATCTTATGCCGTATAAAGTCGAGGTGGGAAAAACGCCTTTGATTTATATTGCATACAGAAAA
Source organism: Clostridiales bacterium UBA1248 (assembly GCA_002308615.1). Lineage (GTDB taxonomy): Bacteria > Bacillota > Clostridia > Oscillospirales > CAG-272 > UBA1248. The sequence goes on along the minus strand of DBWC01000132.1, from coordinate 14,568 downwards.
TCGGATGGTCAGAAACCGTAAAAGGTATGACCGTCGGAATTATTTATGAATAATCTTTACGCTGCCGGAAATCCGGCGGCGCTTTTTTTGTCGAAAAAATGTAAACTTTTAGTTAACACAGGTTACAGCCTATTGACTTTTTTTAATAGTGATATATAATGAAAATGCGTCGAGTGGCGTAAAAGTTATCAATTTGACCACCAAAAATCAATAGATGTGGAGAAAGGTGTGGAAAATGTGGATAACTTGACACCCGTTTCAATAAAAGTGGAGAGAAAGGAGGGCAAAAATCCGTGTTTTACGGCGAATTCAATCACACAGTGGATAATAAAGGCAGGGTTTTTGTACCCGCCTGCTTCCGCGACCAGCTTATCGGCAAGTTTTACGTTTCGAGAACCGAGGACAAATGCGTAAAAATTTACTCAAAACCCGAGTGGGACAAATTCTGCGCCCGCTTTGAGAATATCCCCGGCGACAAAAACACGAAAGCCAGCCGTTTCATCTTCCGTTACGCCTACGAGGTGGAGCTCGATTCAAGCGGCAGACTTCTTATACCGGAAAAGCTCCGCAGTCACGCGGAACTAAAAAAAGACGTCGTGATCATCGGCAGAAACACGTTAGCCGAGATCTGGGATTCCGAGCTGTTTGACAAATACGTTGAAGAAGAGGACCGTGAGCAGATCATGGATTACATCAACGAGGCCGGTATCCCGACGTGAGCACGAACACGAACGCGGCGGATTTTTCCCATTATTCCGTTCTGCTTAACGAGACCGTCTCGGCGCTTTGCGTAAAGCCGGACGGCATATACGTCGACCTTACGCTCGGCGGCGGAGGTCACAGCGAAAAAATAGCCGAAAAACTGTCGGCCGGCAGACTGATCTGCTTAGACGCGGATACGACCGCGATAGAAGCGTCAAAGAAGCGTTTGTCGAAATTCGGCGACAAAATAACTTTCGTTCATTCGTTCAACGATGAAATTGATTCCGTGCTTGACAGTCTCGGAATAGAATACATAGACGGCGCCGTGGCCGATCTCGGCGTGTCCTCCTATCAGCTTGACAACGCGGACCGCGGTTTTTCGTACATGCATGACGCACCGCTCGATATGAGGATGGATGAAAGTGCGCCGCTTACCGCTTACGATATCGTAAACGGCAGAAGTGAAGAAGAATTAAAAAGAATATTATATATATACGGTGAGGAAGATTTTGCCCCGCGCATAGCGGCGGCGATATGCAAAAGAAGAGAAGAGTCGCCGATAAGATCCACCGCGGAATTATCGGAGATCATAAAATCGGCTATACCGGCAAAAGCGCGGGTAGGCGGTCACCACCCCGCAAAGCGCAGCTTCCAGGCTATACGCATAGCCGTAAACGGTGAGCTGGAGCGGCTGCCGGTAATGCTTACGAAGGTCATAGACCGGCTTTCAGCAGGCGGTATTTTTGCCGTCATCTCTTTCCATTCTTTAGAGGACAGGATAGTAAAAAACACCTTTGCCGATGCGGCAAGGGGTTGTACCTGTCCGCCTTCTTTCCCCGTGTGCGTGTGCGGAAACAAGGAAAAAGTTAAAATAATCACTAAAAAACCGATTTTACCCGGCGGCGCCGAGCTTGAAGAAAACCCGAGAAGCAGGTCTGCAAAGCTCCGCGTCTGTCAAAAACTATAGAGAGGAGGCGCAAACGTGAACAACGCTGTAATAAAATCAAATAATGCAAAACTGACAAGACAGCAGAAGCGCGAGCTGCAGAAAGCGGCGGACGCGGTAGACGTAAACGCGCTTCCGAAGACGAAGATAATCTCAAGCGTTTTTACAAGGGACAAGGCGTCGCGCCGGACCGTGCATTACGGTATGCTGTTCATGATCTGCATTTTTACAATCGCCGCGCTTTTCGTAACTTTTTTGTCTGTCAGAGTGAACGAGGTGAATAACGAGATATCGGCGCTCAACAGTCAGCTCGCCGATATAAGAGAACAGACCGCGGATGCAAAAGCGGATATATTTGAAAAAAAGGATATAACGGAAATAAGAAAAACAGCGGAAAGATACGGTATGGTAAGATCTGAATACCTGCCCGCTCACTATATAACCGTTGAAGCGGAGGACAGGATCACCGTCACGGAGGAGGAAGAGGAGGAAAAGGAATATACCTTTGCGGCCCTGCTTTCGGCTTTCGGAGACAGCATATCGTCATTTTTGGAATACATAAGGTAGGATCTGAATAAGATTTACCGAAATCCCGTACAGCAATTTCACGGGTCCGCCGCCGAACCGGCGGCGGACCGTTTGATTTTTACAGAGGTAAGGCATGCCGGTCGTTAAGCCGAGAAAAACGCATATAAGAGAAATAATGACAGCACTGGCTTTCGTGCTTGTCGCTGCTATAGCGGCAGGCAGGCTTTTCTATTTGCAGATAGTAAGCTACGATAAATTCAAAAACGATACCTCCGGCAGTATATCGTCGGAGACCGGGATAAAAGCCTCCCGCGGACTTATAGTAGACTCAAACGGCGTCGTTTTAGCGGATAACAAAACGGTGGAGCGCGTATTTATATCCCCGGCAGATATGCAAAGCGACGCCGAGCGTGAGCTCGTTTCGGATAACCTGTCAAGGATCCTCGGCGTTGATTACGACACAATAATTGAAAAAACAAAAAAGAAAAACCGCAAGGACGAGACGATAAAGAAAAACGTGGAAAAAGAGGAAGCCGATCTTGTCCGCGCTTTTATAAGCAAATATAATTTAAGCTCCGTTCACCTCGTAACGTCGTCAACAAGATACTATCCGTTTGAAAATCTGCTGTCCCACGTGCTCGGCTTTGTCGGAAGTGACAATCAGGGCTTATACGGTATAGAATATCAGTATAACGACTATCTCACCGGCGTGGACGGCAAAATAATAACGGCAAAAAACGGTCTGGGGCAGGATATGCCGTACGACTACGAGCAGTATATAGAGCCGCAGAACGGCTATACTCTCGTGCTTACGATAGACCAGACGATCCAGTCCATACTTGAAAAATATCTTGAGGAGTGTCTTGAGGAGTCCGGAGCGGACAACCGCGTTACCGGCGTCATCATGGACCCGAAGACGGGCGGCATACTTGCCATGGCGACAAAACCGGATTTTGACTGCAACGATCCTTATACGTTGGACGAAAAATCTCAGAAGAAGCTTGAAGCGTGCGAGTACGAAAAGGGCAGCGAGGAATATCTGAAATATAACACCACGCTTCTTATGGAGATGTGGAAAAACAAGTCTATAAACGATTTGTATGAGCCGGGCTCCACGTTCAAGCCGCTTACGGTATCGATGGCGCTCGAGGAGACCGTCGTTTCTCACAGCAGCTCGTTTTACTGCCCCGGATATCATTACGTTGAAGGCTACGGTATAGTACACTGCCACAAGACCGAGGGACACGGAGCGATGACGCTCGACCTCGGACTTCAGCATTCCTGCAACCCGGTAATGATGATGACCGCCGAGAAGATCGGGACCGAGACGTTTTACGATTATTACGAGGCTTTCGGCTACACGGGACTTACGGGCATAGATTTGCCCGGAGAAGCGGCGGGCATTTATCACACGAGGGCGAATTTCAACAACGTTGAGTTAGCCGTTTATTCGTTCGGTCAGACGTTCAAAACCACGGCGATACAGCAGCTTACCGCGGTATCGAGCCTTGCAAACGACGGAAATCTCGTAACGCCTCACCTGGTAAAACGCATAGAGGACGACAAAGGCAACGTAATAGCGGATTTTGAGACGAATATAAAAAGACAGGTCGTATCGGAAAAAATAGCAAACGAGGTCATGGACGTTCTTGAACAGGGCGTCGCGCAAAAGCTCGGTTCGTCAAACGCCGGAGTCAAAGGATACAAGGTCGCGGCAAAGACCGGTACGAGTGAAAAAAGAGACAAAAAGGATAAGGACGGCGGATATTCGCTGCGCGTCGCTTCATGTATATCGATAGCACCCGCGGACGACGCGGCGGTGTCGATGATAGTAATAGTCGACGAGCCGACGCTTTCGCGTGAGGAAGGCTCGTGGATCGCCGCTCCGTACAACAGCAAGATAATGAGCGAGGTTCTGCCGTATCTCGGATATCTGCCGGAATACTCCGGAGACGAGGATAAATACAAGAGCGTGTCCGTTGACAATTACGTCGGCAGAAGCGTAACCGACGCGGAAGCGGCGGTAAAGAGTCTCGGCTTAGACGTCGAGGTCATCGGAAACGGTGATAAAGTATATTCGCAGATGCCCGTGTCCGGAACTGACGTGACGGTAAGCGTCGGTAAAGTGCTGCTGTACGCGTCAAACGACGCGGAGGAGATCACCGTAACGGTGCCCGACCTTGTCGGCAAGGGCGTAACGGAATGCAGGGAGCTGCTTACGGGCAGAGGATTGAACGCGAATTTCGCGGGAACGCCGTCGTCCGCTTCGACCTGCTACGCGGTAAAACAGTATCCGGAGGCGGGAACAAAGGTCAAAGCCGGAACGACTGTCACAGTTGAATTCAGGATATCGGAATCAGACGACCACACTAACTGACGGGATAAGGTTTATATATTGAAATTAGGCGATATTCTTTCGGGCGTTTCCGTAAGGCGCATAAGCGCCGACATGAACGCCGACGTAAAGGACGTGGTAAACCGATCGGATATTGCAGATATAAACGCCGTTTTCTGCGCGTACAAGGGCGAGCACGATAACGGCGAGGATCATATAAAAGAAGCGCTTGACCGCGGATGCGGATATATAATCTGCGAAAACAAAAGCGGCGCCGGATTTATAACCGTCGACAATGCGAAAAAAGCGTACGCAGAGATGTGCGCGAAAATTAACGGCGATCCGCAGAACAAGCTGAAGCTTTTCGCCGTGACCGGAACAAACGGCAAAACCACGGTCACGTCAATGATCCATCATATTTTATCAAAGCTTCACGGCGCAAATTCCGCGTCTTTGATAGGCGGAGTGAAAAACGTGATATGCGGAAAAGAAAGAAAAGCGTACCAGACGACGCCGGATCCGCACGAGCTCTACGGGCTTTTGGCGGATTCCGTAAAAGGCGGCGCGAAATACGCCGTGCTCGAAGCCTCGTCACACGCGCTCGATTACGATAAGCTGTCGCCGTGTACCTTCGAGGTCGGCGCGATGACTAATCTTACGGAGGATCATCTCGACCATCACGGCAGTATGGACGCGTATTTTAAATCAAAGCGGAAGCTGATACCGCTTTGCAAAAGCTTTGTGTCAAACGCGGACGATTTTTACACGTCGCAGCTTGACTGTCCGCATTTTTCGCTTTATGAAGGCGATTTTACGGCAAAAATCAAAATGCTCGGAAAAAACGGTTCCGTCTTCGAATACGGCGGCTTTGATAAAGCGGAGTGTAAGCTCAGGGTATGCGGAAAATTCAACGTCTATAACGCCTTAGCCGCACTTTGTATGGCGGAAATATCGAAAGAGAATATAAGAACGGCGGCTGAAGCGCTGTCAGACTTTGAAGGAGCGCCGGGCAGATTCGAGATGCATAAAAGCAAAAGCGGCGCGGATATAATAATCGACTACGCGCACACGCCGGACGCGCTTGAAAACGTGCTTATGACGGCGCGCGGTTTGACGAAAAACAGACTTATCTGCGTTTTCGGCTGCGGCGGCGACAGAGACAAGGGCAAACGACGCGTAATGGGAGCCGTATCGTCCCGGCTTGCCGATCTGACGGTGATAACTTCCGACAACAGCAGAAGCGAGGATCCGGAGGATATAATAAACGACATCCTTTCCGGCGTGGATAAACACAGTAAATACACCGTGATACAAAACAGGAAAGAAGCGGTATTATACGCGCTTGAACGCGCAAAAGATGGCGATACGGTGCTTTTATGCGGCAAGGGTCACGAGGATTACGAGATAGACAAAAACGGAAAACACCCGTTTTCAGAGGCGGAAATAATAAACGACTATAACAGCGGAGGATATGAAAATGGCTATAATGACATCAAAAGAAGCGGCGATACTTTGTGACGGAAGACTGATCGGGGATCCTTCGGCTGAAATAAGATCATTCGTAACGGATTCAAGAAAAGCGACGCCGGGCTGTATGTTCGTTGCGCTCAAGGGCGAAAACACGGACGGCAACAAATATCTTGAATCCGCGATAGATAACGGCGCATGCTGCGTTTTAGCGGAGCGTGAACCGGAGCGCGGAACGGCGATAGTGACTGACGACGCGTTAAAAGCGCTTCAGACCATGGCAAAGAGGTTCCTTGATACAAGAAGACCCAGAGTTTACGCCGTCACCGGTTCCGTGGGCAAGACTACGACAAAGGAATTTATTTATTCGGTCATAAATAAAGGCTTTGTAACGCAGAAGACAGCCGGAAATTACAACAGCATAATAGGTCTTCCTCTGACCGTGCTCGAGGTCAAAGAGGGCTGTGAGGCGCTCGTGCTTGAAATGGGTATGAGCGGTTTTCACGAGATCGAAGTCATGTCGGAAATAGCAAAACCGGACGTTGCCGTCATAACGAACATCGGCACCTCTCATATGCAGATCTTAGGCAGTCAGGAAAACATACTAAAAGCAAAATTAGAGATAACCTCCGGCATGAAGCCGGGCTCCACGCTCGTTTTAAACGGTGACGACAGACTGCTTTGGCAGAAGCGCGGCGAGCTTAAGGAAAACTATAACGTGCTTTACTACGCGTATATAAACGAAGACGCGGATTACAGGATAACTCATCCGGAATTCCGCGGAGGCTGCCTCAGCTTTGATCTTAAGCGTCCCGACGGATCGACCGTTTACGGCATAACGGCGCCGACGGTCGGTATGCATAACGTCTATAACGCCGCCGCGGCTTATATCTGCGGCAGCGTGTCCGGAATGAGCGACGCGCTTATAAAGGAAGGCATAGCCGCGTTTGAAAATACCGGAATGAGACAGAAGGTATATAAAAAAGGCGATTATACGATAGTCTGCGACTGCTATAACGCCGCGCCGGAATCGATGAAAGCGTCGCTTTCCGCTTTGATGACGCTCGTGCGCGAATGCAGCGGCAGGACGCACGCGCTGCTCGGCGAGATGCTCGAGCTCGGGGAAAGCTCCGCGGCTATGCACCGCGACGTCGGCATGACGGCGTTCGATATGGGGTTGAATTACCTTTATACCTACGGCGAGGCGGCGAAGGAATACGCCGTCGGCGCGATGATAGAGGGTATGAAGGACGAAAACATGGTTTGCTTTGACGACGGCACTCCGTTTGAAGACGTCGCCGCAAAGATACTTGAAAAATGCAGACCAAACGACGTGATACTGTTTAAAGCGAGCCGCGCCGTTGGACTTGAGCGCGCCGTGGAAGCGTTTGAAAAGCTTATTGAGGAGAGTAATAAATAATGCAGAAAGCGATAATACTTGCGGCTTCGTTTGCCATATCGTTTCTGTCCTGTATGCTTATAACGAGACTGCTTATACCCAAGCTCAAAAGTCTTAAATTGGGGCAGAAGATACTCGACATAGGTCCGAGATGGCATAAGGGCAAAGAGGGAACGCCGACCATGGGCGGTATTGCGATGATACTGTCTTTGTGTCTTATCGTTCTTATATCGGTCGTTATAGACTTTATAAACGACGGGTTCCGTTCCGTCAGCTCCCGCGTCGCAATCGTTTTCGGATACGCTTTGTTAAACGGCCTTACGGGTATGATAGACGACCGGGTAAAGCTTCTCAAAAAGCAGAACGAGGGGCTCAAAGCGTGGCAGAAATACGCGTTCCAGTTCGCGTGCGCCGTGCTTTTCATCGTCGGGATGCGTCTTACGGGCAACATGAGCACGCAGCTGCATATTCCGTTTACCTCGATCTACGTTGAACTCGGATTTTTCTACTATATAATAGCCGTACTGCTTCTTACAGGCGTCGTCAACGCCGTCAACCTTACGGACGGCATAGACGGTCTCGCCGCGTCAAACACTCTGCTCGTAGGCGTGTTCTTTTCCGTCATGGCGTTCTCAATGAACCTCGGCGGAAACGACACGGCGCTTTTAGGCGGCGTCACGGCGGGTATGTGCGGAGGATTCCTCGTATACAATTTCTATCCGGCAAAGATATTTATGGGAGACACGGGCTCGCTGTTTTTGGGCGGTCTTGTCGTCGGCGGAGCGTTCATGCTCGATTCGCCGCTTGCGGTGATCCTGTTCGGACTTATATACATTGTTGAAACGGCGTCCGTCATACTTCAGGTGGCGTCCTTCAAGTTAACGAAAAAACGTATTTTCAAAATGGCGCCCATCCACCATCATTTTGAGATGTGCGGCTGGTCGGAGATTAAGATCGTCACGGTGTTCTCGATCATAACGGCGGTCATGTGTATAGTATCCTACTTTGCGTTAAGAGGAATAATGTAAAATGTCAAAGCCGGAAACAGAGGTACGGACCGTACCCGGTGAAAATGAAGCTCAGGTACCGGAAGTAAAAAAACAGGTACGCGAAAAGAATATATTCAGGGTGAGAGGGATGCCGGATATACCGCTTCTTATAATCATCCTTATTCTCGTCGGCTTCGGTCTCGCCATGGTCTACTCCGCGAGCTACCCCTGGGCTGAAAACGATTACGGAAACAGCTACTACTACGTACAAAGACAACTTATATTCACGGCTATAGGCGCGGCGGCGATGTTTGCTTTCGCGTCTGTCGATTACAAGATATATATGAAATGGGGCGCGCCGGTATTTTTCGCCGTATCGTTTTTGCTGCTCGCCTCCGTTCCGATCATAGGAAAAAGCGTAAACGGCGCAAAGCGCTGGATAGACCTGGGACTTTTCAGATTCCAGCCCACGGATATTATGAAGCTCGCGCTCGTAATGATGCTTGCGTGGTATATCTCCCGCTACGTGGACGCCTACCGCGATCTTGACGAGCGGACGATAGCGTTAAAGAACAAAAGCATTTTCAAACGCAAATTCAAAGAGCGTCTGCCTGTATTTTTAAGAGAAGTCTTCATACCGCTTTGCATAGTCGGTATGGTGTGCGTCGTAACGCTGCTTGAAAGGCATCTGTCCGGTACCATAATACTGTTTCTTATAGGCTGGATAGTCATGCTGTGGGGCAGGATATCTTTGCCGTGGCTTCTCGGCATCATAGGAGCCGGCGGCGCGGGCGCGGCGTTCATAGCGATATTTACTGATTACACGAGCGACAGGCTTGCCGTGTGGCTCGACCCGTACAGCGACCCCCTGGGCGACGGCTGGCAGGTCATACAGAGCTTCAACGCCATCGGATCGGGCGGACTTTTCGGCGTAGGCTTTACAAACTCAACGTTAAAGCATCTTTATCTGCCGGAGCCGCAGAACGACTTTATTTTCGCAATAGTCTGCGAGGAATTCGGATTCATCGGCGCCATAGGTCTTATGCTCGTATTCGGGCTTTTCGTATGGCGCGGCATACTTATCGCCATGCGTGCGCCGGACTGCTTTTCAAGGCTTTTGGCGGCGGGCATAACGTGTAAGATAGGCGTGCAGGCGCTGCTCAACATTTTCGTCGTCACGGGTCTTTTCCCGCCCACGGGTATAGCTATGCCGTTCATAAGCTACGGCGGCACGGCTCTGATAATACTTATGGTCGAGTGCGGCATACTGCTGTGCATATCGAGATTTTCAGCCGAGAAAAAGATATAGGTAAACAAAATGAAAGTAATGATGACGGGCGGCGGCACGGGCGGTCATATAAATCCCGCTATAGCCATAGCCGACACGATAAAAAAATACGATAAAGACAGTAAGATCACGTTTGTCGGAACGTACAAGGGCATGGAGAACCGCCTTGTTCCGAGAGCGGGATATCCGCTTGAGCATATAGAGATACAGGGTTTGAAAAGAAGCCTGTCGCTGTCAAACATAAAAACGGCATATCTGACGCTTACAAGCGTGCACCGCGCAAAAAAACTGCTTAAAAAATACAAACCGGATCTTGTCGTGGGTACCGGCGGCTACGTCTGTTACCCGCTTTGCCGCGCTGCGGCCGCGCTTAAAATACCGACGGCGGTACACGAATCTAACGCCGTCCCCGGACTTGCCGTGCGTATGCTTTCGCCGTACGTCGACGTGATATTCACCAATTTCGACGCGGCGGCGGAGCATATCAAGCCGAAATTCAGAAACAAGATTATAAAAGTCGGCAACCCCGGCAAACGCGCGGATGAGAATTATACAAGAGAAGAGGCGAGGCAAAAGCTCGGCATAAAGCAGAGATTCAGCGTCCTCGTCTACGGCGGATCGCTCGGCGCGGATACGATAAATCACGCCGCGGCGGATTTTGCGAAAAAATACCTGCCGAAAAGAAAAGATATACTTATGACACACGCCGCCGGCGCCGCAAATTATGAGGAAGTTAAAGAAATGTACGGCGACTCTATAGACGCCGAAAACGTGGAGCTTCTTGATTATATCTACGATATGCCGGTCCGTCAGGCGGCGGCGGACGTGATAATCTGCCGTTCCGGTGCTATGACGACGTCGGAGATAGCCGAGGCGGGACGCGCGGCGGTCTTCGTGCCCTCGCCGAACGTCACGGACGATCAGCAGTATAAAAACGCAAAGGTGTTATCCGATAAAGAAGCCGCGGTACTCATACGCGACGCGGACTTCAGTGCCGACGCCATGTATGAGGCGGCTGATAAGCTGCTTTCCGATAAATTATACAGAGAAAAGCTTGAAAAGAACGTAAGCTCCTTTGCCGTACCGGACGCGAACGAGCGTATTTACAGAGAGCTGAAGCGTATAGCGGAGGCGAAAAAATGAACGGCGGCAAAGGCTCCGATTTTGAATTCAAAGACGGAAAGATAATCAGGCGCGATACGGGAGAGGAGAAGAACGGCCCGACCGTTTCCTCGGATACGGAATCAAGGCGCGTGCTTGAGAGCTTCCGCGAGAGCCGCGCGAGAAAAACGGCTATAAGACGCACGGCGGCGGTCTGCATCATACTTGCCGCGGCGCTCATTCTGGCGGCTGTGTTCGTTTTAATATTCTTCCGCGTGAACAGCGTGAGCATAACCGGCTCGGAGCGGTATTCCGAAGAAGAGCTTTACGGCGCGCTTAAACTGTCAAAAAACTCAAACCTGGTGTTCACCGGCACGGCGGCGCTTGAGAGCCGCCTGAGAAAGGCTTACCCGTCGCTTGAAAAGATCGAAATAAAAAAACAGCTCCCGGACAAGCTAATAATAAACGTGACGGACGGCGTCGGAGAATATTATATAAAAATGGGCGGAGAGTATTATACGGTCACGTCCGGACTTAAAATAATCGACATATCGGATAAAGTCCCGGAAAGCTGCACGGAGCTCATAACCTGCGATATCGCAAGCGCCGTGTTGGGCGAGATAATAAAGTTCAGAACGGAAACGCATTACAATTATTTATGCAATCTGCTGACGGACGTCAGGGAAAGCGATACCTCAAGCCACATAACGCGTATCGACATGAGTGAAAAATTTGACGTCAAACTCAAATACGACGACAGATTTATAATCGATATCGGCGCGGCGGAGAAGACCAAAACAAAATTAAATCTCGCGCAGAGCGTGATTTCGACGTTATCCGCGGACGATAAGGGTATAATTGACGCGACAAATACCGAAAAATTCTCTTTTCTGAAAACCGATGACATAAATTAAAGTCAATTTTCGAAAAAAATCGTAAAATTTATGAAAATTTGCAAAAAAGCTATTGCAAAATAAAAAAAAACATACTATTATATATGTTGGATTATCAGTAAAGACATATATAAACGTAATAGGAGGAAATAAAATGCCATACGAAGTCGAAATGGAACCCACACTTGACGATCTTGTCAAAATCAAAGTTATCGGCGTAGGCGGCGCGGGAAACAACGCCGTCAACAGAATGATAGCGTCAAACATAGTAGGAGTTGAATTTATCGCCGTCAATACCGATAAAGTCGTCCTGCTCAATTCAGCAGCCCAGACAAAGATACCGATAGGCGAAAAGCTTACTAAAGGCCACGGCGCCGGAGCAAATCCCGACATCGGCGCAAGAGCCGCGGAGGAGAGCATAGAAGAGCTTACTTCCGTTATAGACGGCGCGGATATGATATTCGTCACAGCCGGCATGGGCGGCGGCACCGGAACGGGCGCTGCTCCGATCATAGCCAAAATCGCAAAGGACATGGGAATACTTACCGTAGGTATCGTCTCCAAGCCTTTCGCGTTTGAGGGCAGGAGAAGAATGGATCAGGCTGAGGCGGGTATAGAAAAGCTCGCGCAGTCAGTCGACTCCCTTATCATAATACCGAACGAGAGATTGAAACAGGTATCCGATACAAGAATAACGCTTGCCAACGCGTTTGAAATAGCTGACGACGTTCTCCGCCGCGGTGTTTCAAGCATCGTGGAGCTCGTAAACGGCACCGGTATAATCAACCTCGACTTTGCCGATATCAGCGCCATCATGAAGGACGCGGGCTTCGCTCACATGGGCGTAGGCGCGGCAAAAGGCAAGGACAAGGCGGAAATGGCGGCGAGAGCGGCTATTTCAAGCCCGCTGCTTGAAACCTCGATCACAGGCGCCCGCGGCATAATCATCAACGTCACCGCGTCGCCCGATATCGGACTTGACGACGTCGTCACGGCTTCCACGCTCATCTCAAACGAGACGCACGCGGACGCAAACGTCATCTGGGGTGCGAACTTCGATAACGACCTTGAGGACGAGATGAAGATAATCGTTATCGCCACGGGTTTTGAAGGCTCGATCAAAGGTCCGGCTTCAAAGACACAGCAGCCCGCTGTTAAAAAGCCGGAACAGCCGGTAGTCAAACCGGTCATATCGCAGCCGCAGACGGTCGTAACGCCCGTTGTTGAACCGGTCAAGGAAACAAAACCGGAACCCAAGGAAGAGGACAACGGTTTATCCGAAGACGAGTTTGATCAGATAATGAAAATACTCGCCGACAGACAGGGCAACGTATAAAATAATAAAAATCAGTAGGGCGGGGGCTTGCTCCCGCCGATACTTTTTAAAGAATAAAGAAGAAAGAATAAATAAGGTGTCGCTAACGCACGGTGAAAATATGATTAAACGTTTCTGCAGCTATTACAAGCCGAATATGAAGCAGTTCATTTTCGATATGTTCTGCTCTCTTGTAGTCGCGCTCTGCGATCTGCTTCTGCCGGTCGTATCAAGGAGCATTATAGACGATTACATACCGGACAAAAACATAAGGATGATATTTATCTGGCTCGGCGTGCTCGTGCTCGTTTATACCGTCAAAATGGTCGGCGCGTACTGCGTGCAGTATTACGGCCACATGGTCGGCGTCAAGATGCAGTATCAGATGAGAAACGAAGTTTTTGCGCATATGCAGAAGCTTCCGTTCTCGTATTTTGACGATCATAAGACCGGTACGATAATGTCGCGTATAATAAACGACTTGATGGACGTTTCGGAGTTGGCGCATCACGGACCGGAAAATCTGTTTCTCGCCGCGATCCTTCTTATCGGCTCGTTTATACTTATGGCAAACGTCAATATATGGCTGACGCTTGTGATATTCTTATCAATGCCGCCGCTTATAGTTTTCGCCATGTTCAAACGCGTAAAGCTCGGCAAAAGCTTCACCAAAATGCGCGAGCAGGTGGGAGAGGTAAACGCCTCGCTTGAAAACAGCATATCCGGCATAAGAGTTTCAAAAGCGTTCAACAACGCCGATTACGAGCTGCAGCATTTCAAGGAGAATAACGACAAATTCGTGGACGCGAGAAAATACGCGTATAAAGCTATGGCGGAATTCTCGTCCGGAAGCGATTACATAATCGATCTGTTGGGCGTCATAGCGCTCGTTTCAAGCGGTTTTTGCGCCATAAAAGGATACATAACTCCCGGCGATTTCGCGCTGTTTATGATGTTTGCAAACGTATTTATATCGCCTATAAAGCGCCTTATCGGCTTTATAGAACAGCTCCAGTCCGGTATGACCGGCTTTGAGCGTTTCACTGAAATACTCGATACGAAGCCGGAGGAGGATAAAGAGGGCGCGGAAGAATTGACGGACGTTTCCGGCAGAGTTGAGTTTGACAACGTCAGCTTTGACTACGGCAACGGCAAAAACGTACTGAAAAATATAAATATAGATATCCCCGCGGGAAAGACCGTGGCGTTCGTCGGTCCGTCCGGCGGCGGCAAAACGACGGTCTGCAACCTTATACCGCGCTTTTACGAGATAAAAGAGGGAAGCATAAGAGTTGACGGCAAGGATATAAGAGACTTGAGCAGAAGCTCCTTGCGCGGCAGCATCGGCATCGTGTCGCAGGACGTATTCCTGTTCACCGGCACGGTCTATGAAAATATCCTTTACGGAAGACCGGACGCGACGCGTGAGGAGGTCGTGGAAGCGGCAAAACGCGCCGATATAGACGAATTCATAATGACTCTGCCCGACGGCTACGACACGTTCGTCGGCGAGCGCGGAGTCACCCTCTCCGGCGGTCAGAAGCAGCGGACCGCAATTGCGCAAATGCTAGTCTCAAAGCCCCCGATCATGATCTTCGACGATTC
>DBWC01000069.1:11063-14885 GCA_002308615.1 Clostridiales bacterium UBA1248 | reverse complement strand
TACTTCCTTATCACGCCGCGCCGAATCCCCGGCTTCGTTTGTTTTATTACCAGATGATTATGCGCTTTTCTTCGGGAATATACATTTTATCGGTCGGTTTTACGTCAAACGTCTCGTACCACTCGCTGAAATTGCGCGGCATCATATTCGCACGCAGCTCCGACGGAGAGTGGACGTCCATTTTAAGAAGCAGCTTGATAAAGCCCTCCTTCGCTTTCATGCACCATACTCTTCCCCAGTTTTTGAAATACGCCTCAAAATCCGGATCTTCACGCTTGTGCATTATCTCGATCGTCACCGCCATGCCGCCGTTGTCCGCTATATTTTCGGCGCAGACAAGCTCACCGCTGACCTTGCCGCCGTGGAACGGTATGCCCTCGAACTGATCCGTCATCTTCTTCGTCAGAGTTTCAAACGTCTTCATATCCTCTTCGCCCCACCAGTCAAAGAGGTTGCCGTTCTCGTCAAAATGCGCGCCGTTGCTGTCAAACGCGTGTGAGATCTCGTGTCCTATGACCGCGCCTATGCCGCCGAGATTCTCCTCCGGCTTCTGATCTATCGAGTAAAACGGCTTCTGCAAAATAGCCGCCGGGAACGTTATATCGTTTCTGAACGGATCGTAGCAGGCGTTGACCATGTGGCCGGGCATCTGCCACTGTCCGCGGTCTGTCGGCTTGTTCAGCTTGTCAAGCTCGTGCTTTTTGCCGAGACGGAAGAGCTTTTTCCTCGCCTCAAAGTACGATTCCTCATCCGTTATCTTCAGCGTGTCGTAGAACGGATCGTATTCGTCCGGGTAACCCATTTTGATCTTAATGCTCGACAGCTTTAAAACGGCTTTTTCCTTTGTGGCGTCGGCTAAAAACGTATTCTTTCTGATACGCTCTTCATACGTTTCTATTATCTCTTTTACGATCGACACGGTGTCTTCCCTCGCCGTCTCGCCGAAGTATTTCCTGCCGTAATACACGCCTATCGGCTGGTCGTATATCTCGGATATGAGCCTGTACGCCTGTTTTTCGACTGACGGCATTTCCTTTACGCCGGTGACCTTCATCATAAACTGCGACGCTGTCTCGTTTATCTTATGCGACAGCGCGGGCGCGTAATTGAACAGCGTTCTTACGTAGCACCAGTGTATGAATTTCGGAAAATTTTCTTCGTTATATATTTCCTTAAAGCCCTCTATCATTTTAGGGTTCGATAAGACTATCGTCTCCGGCGCTTTTTCGCCGTACAGCTTTTCCAAAAGTCCCGCCATATCGAACGGCTTGAGCATCTCGCAGACTTCTTTTGCCGCGCGGGGATTATAAAGCTTATAATAGTTTGCCTGATCCTTCATGCACAGCGCTTTTCTGCGAAGCATATCGTCAAAAGCCACCGTATCCTTTATATACTGCTTCTGCTCTTTTTTGGTAAGCGGCGAGAGCTTCAGCATAGCCGCCGCCATTTTTTTGTACAGTGAGAGCAGATATAATCTTATAACGGGCTTTTCATAATACGACGGATCGAACAGCAAAAGTCGCGGATCGTCTATACCGAAGCAGTTTTTCGACGTGTCCTTCCAGTCCTCGCCGACCGTTATATTGAACGGCAAAGCGGCCAGATCGAGCAAAAGCTCGTACGCGTTTTCGTTGAATTTATCTGCTGAATCTATGCTTTTTATCTTTTCAAGCAGAGGGAAGACCGGCTCCATCCCGGCTTTTTCGCGCGCGTCGGCGTCTGACGATTTTCTGTACAGCCGCACGGCGTCCTCTAATATCGGTATATCCGGCGTCTCCTCACCCTTTTCAAATTTTTCAAAATCCGCCATCAAAAGCTTTTCCACGTCTTCGTCAAGCGTCATAAAACCTCCGGTCGCGGGTTTGTCGGACGGTATGACGGCGTTTTTTATCCATTCTCCGTTGACCGCCTGATACAGATCGTCCTGTATCCTCACTTCCGTTGTTTTCTCACTCATAATATTTCTCCTTTTCGGTTACCGGTCCATTTTGCTGTCCGAAAATTCCGTGTTGATGAACGCAGCTCTCGCAAAGTCTTTTATGTTGTGCCTTATGATGTAGTCTATATACGACATCACGACCTGCGCGGTGAATATATATCCGCAGGGATTCAAGTGTCCTTCAAGATAGAATCTCGCCTTGTATTCCGCCGTTTGGATCGGCATATATTCGTGCAGGTCTATTATGTAGCAGTTTGCAAAATGTTCTGCTATCTTGTGTATTACGTCGTGCTGCGCGGCGAGCTTTTTTGCATGCTCGTGCTCGGCGGGCAGATCCTCTTTCGGCATCGTGAGCAGGAAAAACTTCGCGTCCGGCGCGATTTTTTTATATCTTTGTATTATCTCGCAGTAACGTCCGGCAAACGTGTCTTTGTTCTGCTTATAATCCTCGTCGCAGACGTCCGACAGATCGCCCACGGGCTGATTGAGCCCGAAAAGGTCGTTTGCGCCGAGAGCTATTATGTACGCCTGCGCCGCCTTCTCCGTGTTCCAGAAGCACATGTTCGCGGCGTATCCGTCGCAGTATTCCTTTGCGGTCATGCCGCCGCGCGAGAAATTGTAGACCTTGCAGCCCGCCGCGCGCGCTATGTACTGGCCCCATGAATAATCGAACATATCGAGGTACGCCTTGCCGCCGGACGGCAAAGCCACCTCGAACTCGCCGGACGATAAACTGTCGCCCACGCACGCTATAGTGCGGAATATGCCGCAGAAACCGCCGTCCGACACGAGTCTGTCAAGCGGCTTTTCATCCGGGTCAAAATAAAGTTTTTCCAGATTCATTTTATTTGCCTTTCTTTTTATGTGCATTTTTTGATTTCGTTTTTTGTAGGCGAGGGGTCTCCCCTCCCGTTGATCGTAAGCGATCAAATTTCATCAACGTATTATATGGTTTTAATTTTTTTCATGTTTATCATAGCCAAGAAAAACTCAACGTTTACGGCAAACGGATCAATGCGAAGTTTACCTTTATCAAGAAAAACCGTTATTGAGCTCTTTTTGATTTCAACGTTAATTATATCTTCGTATGCTATACGCTTCTTTTTCAGCATATTGCGAATTTCAAAATAATCATTATCTCTGTATACATCAACTCTCCATGCTGCCGCGGCAAGTACGACCAGTATTCCAAGCAGTACAAACAGCACAAACAACGCCCTGACCCACCAGGCTGACGTATCCGGCGATATGTAAAACGAAAGCAGGAAGAAAGCCAGAAATACAACGATATCAATCGTTCCGATCGTTATATATACGCTCGGGAGCTTAACAACAACGTGGGAGTTGTTGAGATTAGCAATAATTGATTTTAAATGTTTTTTATAAACAATGACGCTTATTGTCTGGAGCATCAGTGAAATTACAACGGGTATAACAAAAATCTTGATAAACTGCATATTATCCTAATTATTTAATATTATTTTTAACTCCAATATTTTATGGTGACAGCGGAACTTTTGCGGCTTCAGCCGCGCGCGTCGGCGGCCCCACCCACGCGAACCCCCAAAAACTCGTATCTCGTTTTCGGGGAACCCCTCTGTTCGTCCGTTCTGAGCGTCGCATCGGCGACAATTCATGCGCCGCAGGGACTTTTTCGGGCGCAAGACCCCGCGCTCTGCAACAGCGTCACATCGCCTTGCAACAGAATTTTGTTTTTAAGGGGGTTCCCCGCCCCCCCTATCCACCCCCTTAATCCCCCGCCATCCCCCCAACTGTGTCGGGGCTTTTCATGGGGTTCCTGCCCGCCGCCGTGCGGCCCCTCAGATACTTCTGAGGGAGGGGTAAGGGGGTTTGGGAGTTGCGGAGCGAAGCGACGCGGAGGG
>DBWC01000069.1:0-11004 GCA_002308615.1 Clostridiales bacterium UBA1248 | reverse complement strand
TTCACTCTTCACTCGGGAGGGGAAACCCCTCCCCTACAACGGACGACCAATGGTCGCCCCTACATTCTTAATTCTTAATTCTGCTGTCGGAAAACTCCGTATTTATAAACGCGACCCTTGCAAAATCCTTTATATTGTGTCTTATAATGTAGTCGATATACGACGTTATCGCCTGCGCGAAAAGGATATAGCCGCACGGATTAAGATGGCCTTCCATATAAAACTTTTCCTTAAAGCCCTTATCCTGCGCCGGCATATATTCATACAGATCTATAACGTAGCAGTTTGAGAATTTTTCCGCTATCTTATGTATCAGATCGTGGTGGAGCTTAAGCTTTCTTTTTCCCTCCTCGTCCATATCCTCGTCGGGCATCGTCAGAAGGAAAAACTTCGCGTCCGGGGCTATTATTTTATACCTTTGTATTATCTCGGCGTATTTTCCGACAAACGTGTTCGCGTTGTATCTGTAATCGTCGCGAATATCCGGAATGTCACCGATCGGAAGCTGGTCTTTTTCAAAAAAGTCGTTGCAGCCGAGCGCTATGACGTAAGCCTGCGCCGCCTTTTCCGTGTTCCAGAAGCACATATTTGAAGCAAAGCCGCCGCAGTAGTCCTTTGCCGTCATGCCGCCTTTTGAGAAATTATACACGGTACAGCCCGCCGCGCGCGCAAGATACTGCCCCCACGAATAATCGAACATATCTATAAAGTACCTGCAGCCGCCCGCGACCGTTTCAAAATCGCCTGACGCAAGGCTGTCGCCTATGCACGCTATCGTGCGGAATATACCGCAGAAGCCGCCGTCGGAAACGAGCCGGTCAAGCGGCTTTTCGTCCGGCGGAAAATATAATTTATCAAGATCCATACAAAAAACCCTTTCGTTTTTTATATTATACAATATAATAATCGGTTTGTCAACGACAAATAATAATCTTCCGGACGCCCGCAGGGCAATTCATTCAAACGCCGTCATGAATAGGCTTCGCCGTGAATTTCCGCTCTTGCGGAATGAATTGGCTTTGCCATAAAAAATCCCCGGAGCACCGGGGATTTGAAATTATCTTTTTTCGGGGATTATCACGACTCTGCGGTTATTTTCGGAGCCTATCGAATTGGTCGTAACACCCTCTATTTTCTGTATTTCGGAGTGGATTATCCTGCGCTCGTGCGAGGGCATCGGTTCAAGCGATACGCTTCTTTTATATTTCAAAGCTTTTTCCGCGGTCCTTCTCGCAAGTATGCGCAGAGTTTCCTCACGCTTTGCGCGGTAACCGGAAATGTCGACCACGACGCGCGTATACTCTCTGTCGTCCGCTTCTCCGTCCTTTTTGTTGGCGGCGAGATTGCACAGATACTGGAGCGCGTCAAGCGTTTCTCCATGGTGTCCTATAAGAACGCCGGCTTCTTCTCCTGTAATGTTTATGAGATATTCTCCGTTGTCGCAGAGCTCTGTCTCTATCTCCGCGTCTATCTGCATATTTTCAAGCAGCTTCTTTGCAAAGTCGTCCGCCGCGGACGAGGGCTTTACCGTATATTCAACTCTGACCTTCGCTTCCGCCGAGCCTATTCCGAAAAATCCTCTTTTAGGCTGCGCAAGCACCTCGTATATAACGTCGTCGGGCGATACTCCGAGCTCTTCGCAGGCGGCTTTGACGGCGGCTTCGACCGTCGGCGCTGTCTTTATCGTTTCTTTTTTCATATTAAAACTTATTTGTCTTCCTTTTTATCGTTTTTCATCTCCGCACGGTCTAAGACCTTGCTTTTTTTGCCTTTTTTACTGTCGGTGCTCTCCGGTTTTACAGAGCTTGGACCCATAGGCTCTACCCAGCCCTCCGGAACTCCCGTTCCGCGGTTCATTTCCGACATGGCTCTGTCTTCTTCGTGTATTGATTTTTTGCGTTTTTCTTCCGCTTTTTTAGCCTCGTACGCCTGTCTGTCCGCTTCTTTCAAAGCCTCTTTTATCTCCGCTTCGCTCATCTTAGGCGTCGGGAACAGCTTGGACAAAAGCACCTGCTGACCGAAGCCGAGCACATTCTGGTAGATCCAGTAAAACGCAAGGGCGGACGGGAGCGAGAACGCGATCATCGCGGACAAAGCCGGCATCATGTATTCCATCAGCTTTGTTGAGAAATTCTTCTGCTGAAGCTCCGCGGACAAGGGCTGATAAGTGAATTTCTTCTGCAGCTTTGCGGTCAGAAGAAGCAGTCCGAACGTGATTATCGGTATAAGGATATACCAGAGTATCTGCTCGCTCGGCATTACGGACAGATCGATAAATCCGAACATTTTGAAATTCGGGAAATTCTTGGTCGTAAGCTGCTGTACAAGATCAGCGCGGAATTCCGCGTAATTTGCAAAAGTCTGTCCCGCGGCTCCCACCGCGCCCGTCGGCACTGTGCCGTCTACCGGCAAAGCGTTGATAAGGCTCTGGCGGCTTGCGGCGTCGTTTAAAAAGCTCGTCGCTTTTATCGTAATGTTCTGATACGTTGACGCGCTTGCATAACCGGTCAGCCTGTGGAACGTCTCCATTATGACTTCTATCTGAGCTTTTCCGAACTGGCACAGATAGTGAAGCGGGTTCTGAATGATGTAATAAAGCGAGAAAAGTATGGGCAGCTGAAGGAGCATTGGAAGACAGCCGCTGAACTGGCTGTATTTCTCCTCACGGTACATCGCCTGGATCTCCTCGTTCATCTTACGAACGGATTCCTGGTCTGTCCTGTCTCTGTATTTTCTCCTTATTACTTCTTCCTTGGGACGAAGCTTTGCCAGCTTCTGCTGGCTTCTCTGTTGTTTGATACCAAACGGGAAAAGCACCAGCTTGATAATAAACGCGAAAAGGAACAGCGCGATCCAGTAGTTGTGACCGCAGATCCAGTCGCAGAATATCATCAGGTACTTAAGTCCCTCGGCAAGGTATCCGAGTATTGTACTCATCCGTTGATCCTTTCGTTATCAGGGCCTTTCTTTAGGCCTGATCATCTTGATTTTTTTCTCGGGCGGATAGTCTACTCCTCCGCGTGAAAACGGATTGCAGCGCAGTATCCTCCACGCCGTGAGAAGCGAGCCTATGAACCATCCGTGTATTTTGATGCATTCATAGCCGTACTCCGAGCAGGTGGGATAATACTTGCAGGTCGGATGACTTTTCAGTCCGGAGAGATATTTACGGTAAAAGCTTATGAGCGCCATAAAGATCTTACTCATCCTCCGCCTCCTTTTTGTTCTCCGCGACGCCGAGCTGTAAGAACGCCTCCTTCAGCTCTTTGTATATATCGTCCGTTTTTGCGGGTATCGCCGCCGATCTCGCGGCGATGACTATGATTTTGCCGGTCTTCATATCAAGCGTTTTCAATGCTTTGTAATAGGCCTGCCGCAGTATCCGCTTAACGCGGCTGCGCACGACCGCGACGCCGAGCTTTTTCGTGACGGTGACGCCGACACGGTTTATCCTCAATTTTAACGGATTAGCCCGCTGTAAACGCGCAGCATGATAATCGGGCATGACGTAAACGCTTATATATTTTCCTCCGGCACGCTGTCCGTTCCTGTATGCCTTTGAAAAAAGATGATTTTCTTTTAAGGTATAGTATTTCATTCTTTAACTAAAAAACCCCTGGGATGCAGAGGTTAGTAGCGGCAATCGCCTTGTGTAAGCCAATCAATAGGTCAGTCTTTCTCTGCCCTTTGCGCGTCTTCTTTTAAGAACCTTTCTGCCGTTTGCCGTAGCCATTCTTTTTCTGAAGCCGTGCTCTCTCTTGCGCTGGCGCTTCTTCGGCTGGTATGTTCTGAGCATCTGATTTTGCCTCCTTTTTTCGGAATCTTATTTGTATATACGATGCCCCGATTAACGCATCAATATAATCAAAGCACTCTTTTGCCTTTCGGCAGGCAAAGCATATTATATTATATAACTGCGCTTTTTGTCAATAGATATTTGCAAAAATAAATTGTAAATTTTTTACAACATTTTGTTTTTTATGCCAAAAATGACGTCTTCATACGATTTTTCAAACAGTTCTTTGGCTCTTTCCTCGTTTCCGCAGAGATAAAGATAGCCCATGAGCGCTTCAAATCCGGTGGCGCGGCGGTAGTCGGACTGCGTCTGATTCTTCGGGCGGTGCGTTAATTTTGCGTTTCTGCCGCGCAAAAGTATCTCTTTTTCGTCCTCTGTTACAAGCTCCGATATCTTTGAATACGCCTCCGACTGCGCGTGAGCTGTAACGAACCTGAGCGCCAGCTCGTTGAAGCGCGCCGTATCGCTTATCCCGCATTCGACCAGAACGCTCCTTACGAAGACCTCCGCAACGGCGTCTCCCACGTAGGCGAGCGTCGATCCGTTATACATTTTTGCCGTTTTCTTATCCGCCGTCATATCCGTTTCAGCACCTCACAATACCAGATGGTTTTGACAAGCGTCAGCCTGTTGAGCGTTATCTTCCGCAGATATAACGCGTAATCGGCCGCGTCCTTGCAGTCGTTTTTGTCGGCGCAGCGACCGAAAGCGTTCTTCTGTATGGCGCGCGCCGCGGCGGCAAAGCTCTGATCGGAGAACGTAAATTCGTCCGCGCGCTTTACGAAATCGGTCATAAGCTCCGTTTTCTCTCTTCTGAGCCCCGTGCGCCCGAACATATAGAATATGTACCGGCTTATCTCGTTTATGTCGTTTCCGGGATCGGCCGACTCTCCTTTTGACGCTCTTTCAAGCATCTCGCGCCGCTTTTTCGCGCGTTTCGACGTTGTGTTTATATAGATATACACGAGCGTCGATATGACGAGCACGCACAAAAGCGAGATACCGACGGCGGCGAGGACGCGCCCGGATATCACGTCGCCTACGGGATCGGACGTCACGGTCGTATCCTCAGGAACGGTAAGCGAGTCGAGCGGTCTTGTAACGGGAGGCGTCGTTTCCGTGTCTTTTGTCGTCTCCTCCGCGTCTGTCGTTTCCGCCGTCTCCGTATCCGTTTCGGTCACTGTGTTGATCTCTCCCGGCTTTCCGTATATACCGTCGAGCATGGGCTCCGTCATCTCAAACGTCATCCAGCCGTAGCCGCGCACGTAAGCCTCTACCCAGGCGTGCGAGCTGCTGTCAAGCACGTCGCATACGTATTTGCCGTTTTTGATATAGAAATCGGACGCCAGATATCCGTCGACGTATCTTGTGGGTATGCCCGCGGTGCGCAGCATAAGCGCGCCCGCCGACGCGTACTGTACGCAGTAACCCGTCTTTGCGGACGTAAGGAACTGAGCTATATACGAGCCGCGATCCGTATAGCCCTCCGGCATAAGATCGTACTCGCACAGATCTTCAAGATAGCGCGCCGTCCTTCTTGCGATCGAATATACCTCGGACGGCATAGCTGCCGTTCTTCCGCCGAACGCCGATTCGGCGGCTTTTGAAAGCGTTCTTTCGTCGCTCCACGGCACGGACGTGCAGTTATCATATACGTGCTCCTCGTATGCGCGCACCTGATCCAGCCTGATCTTCAGTGACACAAGATCCTCGTCGCTCAGGGACGCCATATAGTTTATAAGGCATCCGTCCGGTATAGTCAGATCGAACTCCGCCGCCTGCCGTCTCACTTCCTTCTTCACGGTGTCGAGCCAGTCGTCAAGCGCGGTCTCTCCGCCGAGACGTCTTTCAGCGTACGCTCTGATATAAGGCAGGACGATATTGTATATCCTCATATCGCCGTCTAATTTTTCAAGCTTTATGTATTTGTAATCGGGAGCGTACGCCACGGTCCCGTATTCGGCGCCCTTCATGGACATACCGACGGTGCCCACGCCGTTTCTCATACGGTATTCGTTTGCGTAGCCCTCTTTCATCTTCGTATCCATAACGCCGTACAGCGTTGAAAAACGGCTGGCGAGCAGGCCGGTCTTGCCGTTCAACGCCTCGCTTCTTATCACTACGAATTCTTTTAAGAAGCCGCGGTCAAGAGTCGTTATATCCGCGCCGTCCGTTTTTGTAAGTATGTTCGCGTCGACGTCTATTATAGTGTAAAACAGCTCCGTTATCTGCTCCGGAAGTATGTCTATGCCGTTTGCGGAAGAATTTTCCGCGGACGTCCATTTGTCGCCGCCGTATGATTCAGACACCCACGCGCGCAGATACAGAGGCGACGGGTACTCGGCGGATACGGACAGCAGTTTTTTCTCTTTGAAATTCCTCGGCGTCGGCTCGGTGCTTTTTCTGTCGGCCTCGTATCCGTCTCCCGGACCGGTCTCACCGACGAGATATTTGGAAAAGAAGCTGCGCATATCGTCTATCACGTCGTAAAGCACGGTAAGCTCCGGGGCCGGCTCTTTGATGCGGCTCGCCGGCACGGCGCCGACCGCCAGGACTATCGCCGTGACGAGTACCGCCGCAAGACCCGGCGCGGAAGCGCGGGCAAGCGATCTTCTCCTGTTTTTATAATACCCCTCGCCGTCCGTCTGTTCGTCCTCGCTTTTCTGCTTTGTGAAAGCCGAGTAATGGAGCAGAACGAGCATACCGAAGCCGGACGCTACAGTGAGCAGGAATCCGAAATTCTCGCTTATAAGGTTGTATGTAAAGGTCACCGTCATAACGATGCCGGCCGATACGATGACGGGGACCGCCTTGACTTTTTTATAAAGGCATGAAATAAATACGAAAGATATGACCGCGCAGAACGCGTAAAAGCCGATCCTTGCGTAGGCCGCGCCCTGATCCGTCAGCGGGTCGCATTCCTCCGCGAGCACTTTAAGCCCGGACAGCGCCGTAAAGCCGAGCGAATCGAGCCGGGCGAGCAGATGGTTCCACACGGACACCGGCACAAAGCCGAACGCCGCCTTCGGTCCTATGCGGACGACGCCGTAAATAAGCGCGGAAAGATAACCGGCGGAGACTGCGCCGAAGAACACGCCGTTCAGATCGGACGCTATAAAAAACAAAAACCACGCCGAGCAGAAAGCAAGAGAAACGAGCATGATCTTCCCGGGATCGAAATCTCCGGTGAATCTCAGCGCGTCGTCAAACATCATGCAGACTCCGGCGGCGCCGGTGAACGCGACGGCAAAACGGCAAAGCATACCGAGGATCACCTTTGGTATGCTTCTTTTCTGCACAAATCCCACGCTGCCGGCGGTAAACGATTCCGGCGCGTCGTTTTTTCTATCGTATCTCATATAAGTTCCGTTTCACTGACTCTTTTCACGTTGACGTTTGCGGATATAAGCTCCCTGATGCAGGCCTCCGCCTCGTTCTTTACGGCCTCCGGGTCGTCTATCATCGCGTACGGCTCAAAAAGAACGACGGAAACGGCTCTGCTCACGTTCTGCGCCTCGCACAGGGCGGAAACCGTGTCCTTCGTCAGCCTTGACGTTACAAAAACGATGTCGTTGTCCACGCCCTCCTCCGTGTATCCGGTGAGCGCGGACGCGTTAAGCGGCGGCACGGGCAGGCAAGCTGCGTAATACGGAACAAAATCGTCAAGCGATTTTATGCCGTCAAAGCGTTTTCTTTCAATACGCCTGACGCCGCCGTGCGTATCGTAATATATGAGCGCCGCGCTTTTTCCCTCGTACAGCGCCGTGGAGAGGATATAGCAGCTTATCTCGCATACGGCGTCGTCACAGTATTCGTTTATCTCTATATCGGCGCCGAAGGTATCGGCGTAATAAGCGCCCGGATCGGCTATAACGCAGGTGGAATAGCCGTTTTCCGCACCGAAATGCTTTGTCATAAGCTCCTCTACCTTCGTAGACAGCTTCCAGTGTATGTTTCTTATCGGATCGCCCGGCACGTATTCTTTTATTTCGGCGAGCTCCGCGCTGTCGGTTCCTGTCACGGCGGCGTCGGACGCGACGGACGCCTCGTTTATATATCTTTCCGGCGAAAGCTCGGCGGATATGCGGCGCGGGAGCACCGTTACCGTGCCGTTTTTGTCTTCCGGCAGCTTAATCCTTATGCGGAAAAACCTTAAAAGTCCGCCGACGTACAGATATCTTACGCCGCAGAAATATTCGCCTTTATACCGGAACGCCACGCTCTTTGAAAATTTGCTCGTGCCGCGCGCGGCAAGCGGTATGCGGACGTAGACTACGGGAGAGATCCCTTTTTCATCCGGCAGAAGAAGCTCCGCCTCCGCAAACGGGACGGGGAGCACGGATCTGTTGGACAGCGTCACGGTAAAGCTGACGGATTCTTTTTTCTCCGCTCTTTCCGCGCTGCACGAAAAACCCGCCGCGACAGACGACGCGGCTATGACCGTATATATTAGATCTATCGGCAGGACGGCGCACACTATAATAAAGAATATATAAGATATGGAATTCCGCAAGGCCTGCGTGAACACTATCGCCACGATGAACATCAGTATCCACATAAGGATGAAGCCCGTGACCTTGAACGCTCTTTTCTGCCCCCTGAAACGGACGGTCTTGTTTTTCATACGTCAAATCACCGGAACGGGAGTTCTTTTGAGTATTCCGTAAAGCACCTTTTCGGCTGTCTGCCCGGCAAGCTTCGCCTCGCGCTTGAGCACGACTCTGTGCGCCGTTACGGATACGAACACCGCCGCGACGTCCTCCGGCACAACGTAGCTTCTGCCTATTATGTACGCCGTCGCCTGCGCCATTTTGGAGACGATCAGCGCCGCGCGCGTGCTTGCGCCGAGCGCAAGCTCGTCCTGTCTTCTCGTTGCGGATACAAGATCGACTATATACGCGTAGATCCTGTCTTCTATGAATACGTCTCCGACGCTTTTGATTATGGATTTCAGCTCGTCAGGGTTCGTCAGCGTGCGTACGTCTTCAAACGGGTTTTTGCCGTGGCGCTCGGAGATTATGCGTATTTCCTCTTCCTTCTGCGGATATCCGAGCGAAAGTCTTACGGAAAAACGGTCGAGCTGCGCCTCGGGCAAAGGATACGTGCCTACGAAGCCCGTCGGGTTCTGCGTCGCTATGACGAAAAACGGGTCGGGAAGCGGGTATGATTTTCCGTCGACCGTGACGTTGCCCTCCTCCATCGCCTCGAGCAGAGCGGACTGCGTTTTAGGCGAGGCGCGGTTTATCTCGTCCGCGAGCAGGATGTTGCACATCGCCAGACCTTCCTTGAATTCGAATCTCTCGTTTTGGCGGTTATACATATTGAAGCCGGTTATGTCGGACGCCATGATATCAGGCGTGAACTGCGCGCGCTTGAACGATAATCCGCACACGGCGGCAAGCGTGGCGGCAAGCGTCGTCTTGCCCGTGCCGGGCACGTCCTCTATAAGCACGTGACCGCCGGACAGAAGCGCCGTAAGCAGCGATACTATCTGCTGTCTTTTTCCGACTATCACCTTTTCTATCTCGTCCGCCATCAAAACGAGCTTTTCTCTTCCCGCGGCAATTTCTTCGTTCATATCAAAATCTCCATTCATAATATTGCGTGATGTACCATTGTCAATTATAAAATCGGCGCGGCGGTTTTTCAACAGTTTAAATAATATAATATGTAAACAAAGTTATTCGCGCCCCGTTTATATAGACGCTTTTTTTACGTCAAAAGTTTCGCCTGCTTTTTACTGTTTACAAAAAGTTTTATATTTGCGCTGAGTATATCGCTTCTCTGATGGAAAAAATATGGTCAGAAAGGAAAAAGGAGATGCGAAAATGCAAATAGTAAGAGGCGATATTTTTTACGCGGAGCTGTCTCCGGTGGTAGGCTCCGAGCAGGGAGGGCTCCGCCCGGTACTTATAATACAAAACGACGTGGGCAACAGATACAGTCCCACGGTCATCGCCGCCGCGATAACGAGTCAGGTGACGAAAACGCGTCTGCCGACGCATATAGGCGTGACGTCCGGCTGCGGGTTGTCGCGCGATTCGGTCATCCTGCTCGAGCAGGTGCGAACGATAGACAAAAGGCGGCTGAAGGAGAAAATAGGCCACATCGGCGACGCGGACATGGCGCGCGTGGACAGCGCTTTGTCCGTCAGCTTCGGTCTTTCGACCGGCGCACAGTAAAAAATTTACATAATTGCCCTCTTTTTATGACAAAGAGCTCTTGCAATATGCGGGATTATATTGTATAATATGGAGCGAAATCAAGTTATGAAAGGGTCGGTATTATGTTATTCAATATCCTTACAGCCACAACAACGGCGACAAACACAAACAGCTTTCTTTCGATGCTTCCGTCGATAGGTATAATCCTCGTGCTCGTCGTAGCGTTCTATTTTCTGCTCATACGTCCGCAGAGAAAGCGCGAAAAGCAGGAGACGGAGATGAGGAGCAGCCTTACCGTCGGTGACGAGATAACCACCACGGGCGGCATCGTAGGCAGGATCTTAAGCGTATCGGACGACACGGTCGTCATCGGCACCTCGGGCGACTGCACGAAGCTGCGCATAGTCAAAGGCTCCATCGCCCGCGTTGACAAAAAGGTCGGCGAGCCCGCGGCGGATCAGGCCGAGAAGAAGTAATAAAAACAATAAAAGCCTCATATCATTTACCGGATAGTCCGGTAAGGATAGGAGGTCTTTTTTATGCAGTTGAAAGATACGAAAAAATCGCTTGATATGCTCGCTTCCGCCGCGGTAGGCGGCGCGTCCGCTTCCGTTTTCGCGGTGCTGCTTCTGACGGCGCTTGCCGCGTTTTCCCTTTTGTCGGACGATCCGGCGTCGCTTTCGTGGCTCGGCGCCGCCGCGCTGCTTCTGTGCTGTTTTACGGGGGCTTTCATCGGCGCTGAATGCACGGAGAAGCGTCCCTTTGCCGCGGGACTTATAAGCGGGGCGATGTTCATCGTCACCGTGCTTATCGTATCGCTTATCGCATCGGGCGGTCTGCACCCGGCGTTCATCCCGTCAACAGCGGGCTGCGCGCTCCTCGGCGCGTTTCTCGGCAGCATCCGCCGCGGCAGCGGACGCATACCGGCGTTTGACGATAAGAGATTTGAAAAATACGGTAAAAATTAAGCGGCTGACTCCGCAGGGTAAGGATCTTACGTGATCTCCCTGCAGTCAATCCGCCGTAAGGCGGATTTCATCACCG
>DBWC01000046.1 GCA_002308615.1 Clostridiales bacterium UBA1248 | reverse complement strand
CTGTTTGACGCCAACCAGACGATGGTCACCAAGATAGACAAAGACACCTATCAGGTACAGGTAGTTTCCTGGTATGACAATGAAAACTCCTACACCTCCCAGATGGTCAGAACGATCAAATACTTCGCAGAACTCAAATAATTACAGATAATACAAAATAAGACGCGCCGTACGGTGCGTCTTTTTTATGTATTAAACTTAATTGGAATTTTTTTCTTGCCTGCCGCCGCACTGCCCCATCTTATGATGGGAGGGGTAAGGGGGTTTGGGGGTTGGCGACGCATCAGCGGAGCCGGAGGGGTGGGAAACCCCCAAATTTCTCGTTCCGCAAATGCAGCTTATTTTAAAAGCATACTCATAAAACGTTTGGTGAACATTCTCTCCGATACGCTTGTAACGACTTCCGCGTTATAGCTATCTATAACGGGCATGGATTCGTACGTTCTGCCCTTCTGATAGAAGATGACCTGGCCGTACGTTTCGTTATTCGCCGTACAGCAAAAACAATGACATTTTACCGTGGAGGTCACGTAATCCGGCCAGACCGCCGAAGCAAGCGCGACGGCGTCCGGCAGATCGACCATATGCGCTGCACGCGTGTCGAGGTTGAACTGCAAAATGACCTTCGTCGCCTGCTCCAAAAACTTTCCGGCTTCGTTGCCGTGCGACAGCGCCAGAAGCTCCGTTTCGTCAAGTCCGATCTCGCCCTCGCACATATCAAAGCCGATTATGGTTGTAGGAACGCCTAAATCGAGCATTACCGCGTACGCTTCCGCGTCTATAAACACGTTGAATTCCGCTACGGGCGTCGCGTTGCCGGAGCCTAAACCCGGTGTTCCCATAGTCCATATATGTTTGACGCGGCTCATTATCTCTCTGTCCGTCATTATGGCAAGAGCTATATTTGTCGCCGGACCGAGAACGACGAGCTCGATCTCGTCAGGATTTGCGGCTACGGTGTCAAGTATGAATTCCACGGCTCTTTTATTCTCCGGCTTTTTGTTCGGATGGATAATACCGCGGTCGCCCATACCGTCCTTGCCGTGAACGGAGATAGTCTCTTTTCTGTCTCTGAAAAGCGGGCGTGACGCGCCGATGAATACGGGAGCGTCACAGCCGCAGACCTGCAGCGTCATTAACGCGTTGTCCGCCGCCTGCTTTACGCCGACGTTTCCGGCTACCGCCGTAACGCCTAAGATCTCTATATCCGGCGAGAATGCCGCGATCATCAAGGCGGCGGAGTCGTCAGACGCGGTATCTGTATCAATTATGAATTTTCTCATTTTTTTACGTCCTTTCAAATCACTACAAGTCTGTTTCCCGTCTTCTGATCCAGTCTCTGATGCGAAGACAGGTATTCGTCAAGTATCTCCCTGCACGACGTCGCAACGATCCTGCCCTTGTGCAGCTGCGAAAGCTCCTCAAGCGGGATGCCGAAACCTATCTGCGTATTAAGATAATGGAATCTCTGCAAACCGATCGTATACGTTCTGTTGTCTTCGACCGGTATGCCGTTCAAAGTAAACGTGATGAATTCATGCTTTTCACGCGTATATACTACCTGCATCCCTTCCGAGAACTGATAGAATTCGCAGTGAGCGCCTTCCCACACCTCGTCGCGCACCATGTATTTTATCATGCGCTTCAGCTGTTCGCCCGTAACGGTGAGCATATATACCTCATCGTCGTACGGGAAAGATTCGACAAGATCTGAAAACAGGACTATAGGTCCTAACTCCTCGCAGCGTATGCTTCCGGAGCCAAGCAGCATCAAATCAACGTTCAGACTGCGTTTCAGAACGTCCGCGAACAGGTCGCCTAACTCCGTTTCCTGCGTTCTGCACGGATGCGTCAGCTTTCTGCTGAATCTCGTCACGACTCTGCTGTATTTCTCGTCCGTTTTTGACTTGTACTGCAATAGCAGTTTTTCGATGGCGTCGTCAAGCGGGCAATGCTCGGCGTCTATCGGTATGCTGTGCCATTTATATTCGGCAACGCTGTTCGTATCCGTATCTACCGTTATATCGAATCTTCCTATCTGGTCCGTTCCGGTGCCCGCCTGAACGATCAAGATGTCGTTTACGACGGCCGGCTCGTCTATGAAGGTATGCGAATGTCCGCCGATTATAACGTCTACGCCCCACGCGGGGTCAAGCTTTGCTGCGAGTTTTTTGTCTTCCTCAAAACCGATATGCGTCAAAAGCACGGTGAAATCTATGTCTATCGCGTTATAGGCGTTGCATATCTTTCCGACCTCAGCCGCGGCCTCCTCAACGTTTACGAACGTTCCGACAAGACCGTCGTTTTTGGTCTGAGCGAGGACTTCCTCCGTCAAAATACCGATAAACAGTATTTTCATTCCGTCAACTTCTATTATCGTATAAGGTTTGAAAAGACGCGCGTGATTGGTCTTTATGTAAAGGTTTGCGTTTATTATCGGGAATTTTGCGCATTTCTCAAGGAACAAAAGATGCGACAGACCGTAATCCGTTTCGTGATTGCCTATCGTCACGACGTCGGGCGAGAGCATATTCATTATTTCGATAGTTGAAATGCCTTTGAATTCCGAGTCTATGACGGAGCCGCGGAACATATCGCCCGCTATGCAGTAAAGCGTGTTGGGCTCTTCTTCGCGCACCTTGTTTATATAGCCGGACAAAAGCGAAACGCCGCCTATGAGATTATCTCCGTCCTGTTCGGACAGAAAGTCTCCGTGCATATCGTTTGAATGGAGCAAAACGAGCTTTTTATAATTTGCCATATTTGACCTCCTTTATTTTATTATTTATATTTTACCTTATTTTATCTGTTTCCACATCATCACAAGTGACTATTTTTGAAATTATCCGAGAGCTATGTCAAGTATCATCATAACGGCGAAACCGGACATAACGCCTATCTGCGCCGTGAGTTTATTACCTTCAAACGCCGTCGGTATAAGCTCCGCGCATACGACGGCGATCATAGCGCCGCCGGAAAATGCCAGTGCAAACGGCAAAAGCGACCTTGAAACTACCGCGAACGCCGCGCCGAGAACTCCGGCGACGGGCTCGACAAGCCCGGACGCCTGCCCGGCGAAAAAGCTCTTTGCCTTGCTTTTGCCGGAAAGATAAAGCGGCATTGAAACGCATAAACCCTCCGGAAAATTCTGCAGCGCTATTCCGACGGCAAGCATTATCGCGCCCGTGAGCGTAGCGCCGCCCGCGGCTATGGAGCCGAAAGCGACGCCCACGGCAAGTCCTTCCGGTATATTGTGCATGGTGACCGCGGCGGCAAGCATTGCGGAGCGTTTAAACGTTTTGTCTGATCCCTTAAACCTTTTTGCTTTTGTAAGCAGGATATCCGATAACATTACGAACAATCCGCCGGCTATGAAGCCCGATGCGTTTACGATCCACGCGTTGTAGCCGAGCTGTACCGAAAGCTCTTCCGCAGGCGACAAAAGCGACCAGAAGCTCGCGGCGATCATAACGCCGGCGGAAAAGCCGAGCATCGAATCTATCAAAGTTTTATTTATTTTTTTAAAGAAAAACACGAGCGACGCGCCCAAAGCCGTCACCGCGTACGTAAATAACGTAGCCAAAAGTCCCTGTAAAACGGGATGCAGGCTTTCAAAAGAGTGCATTATTTTTATATCTCCTTATATTATAATGTCACGTTATATTATATGGAGATGTTGATCTGTACGCCATTTTGAAAATCTGCATATTTTTACTTAAAGTGCTATTTTTATATGTTATATCACATAATTTTTCTGCGAGTGCTTGATAGTATGCAATATATTTCGCGTTATTTCGATATTTTATTAGCACTCTTTATATGTTAGTGCTATTTTTACAATTATGAAACATATTTGTATTGCGTATTTAACATTTAAAGAGTATCATATAGTCAAACAAAAGGGAAGAAAAATCCCCGAGTTTAAAGGAGGTATTTATTATGTACGGAATCACAACATATAAGAAAAACGGATACGATCCGTTCAAGGAACTCAGAGCCTGGCAGAAGAACTTCTTCAACGATGAAAACGCGGTCACCATAAAGACCGATATCAAGGACACCGGCGACAGCTACGTGATCGACGCGGAGCTTCCGGGCTACAAGAAAGAAGAAATAAACGTTGACGTAAACGACGACATCCTCACCATTTCGGCTGAAAGACACGCGGAGACCGACGAAGAGGAAAAGAACGGCTACATCAGACGCGAGCGCTATTACGGCTCCGTATCGAGAAGCTTCAATATTTCAGAGGTCGAGGCGTCACAGATCACCGCAAAACACGAAAACGGCGTTCTTACGCTCACGCTTCCGAAGAAGAAGGAAGAAATCCCGCAGAGCCACAAAATAGAAATAGGCTGATATAAAGCGAAACCGCCGCATGAATGCGGCGGTTTTTTTATTGTTTTTTCTTTTTTATCTTAAACATTTCTTCCGCGGCAAGGCGTATTTTTGCGACCGGGACGGATTTGTCTTCCGGAAAGCAGTAATACAGCCTTTTTTTATCGCCTATGCAGATCATATCTCCGAGCTCGTACCAGAAAAAATCCGCGTATACGCTGTACGATGCGACAGGCGACTGACTGTACGATATCACGCCGTCGTCGCTTTGCAGTTTGAAACCTTCTCTGTCGTGTATCAGGCGTCCGTCTCCGACATCGTATATGGCTTTCATATCGGCCATTACCCTTATTTTGACTTTGATGTCAAGCAGATATTCTCCGCTTATTATGCTTTGTCTGACCTCTCTTCTCTGCCAGCCGAACCAGTCCGGTATGTGCGGAAATTCTGTATTGCCGTCCGCCGCTTCAAGCCGGCCGTCCTCGCGCAGACGGTAAGTTTTACCGCAGGCGCCGCACGTTGCGCCAGCTCCGGCGCCGCGCATTTTTCCTTCCGTGCCGCAGCAGGCGCATTTGTAAAGAACGCGTTCAAGTCCCTCCGCGCGGAAAGGTTCGTCAATTATGATTTTCTCCTGCTTCTGATACGCGAAATTATCAAATGAAAACAGTTGAGCCAGTTTTTTGTTTATCTCATCCGCCGTCATATTCTGCGTATCTTCTTTCGTAAACGTCATATCCGACACGGCGGAAACCCTGACTTTTCTCAGTCTCAGACCGTTATAGAGCGGATCGTGAAGAAAAGCGCCTTTCGTTATAACCGTTACGACGGGAAATTTAAGCAGCTTTATCAAAGACCCGACGCTGTCCGGCAGAGGCGTTGCCGTTCCGTCAAACGAATAGCTCGCTTCCGGATACATAAGCACGCTGCTTTGCAGTTTTGTGAGGATATATTTAATATCGCGCACAAGAGAGTAGTCCGATACGAATTTTTCCGTTGGGATACAGCCGAGATAATACATAAGTTTTTCTTTCCCGACAAATCCGTCAGAGGTGCATACTATGTTGAAAGGACGTTTTGCCATCATTTTAAAAGCCATTTGCAGATCAAGAAAACAGGAGTGGTTCATCAGCACAAGACACGGCTCGTCTCCCGCGTCTTCAAAGCCTTTTGCGTCGTATGTAAACCCGACGTCCGTCAGTTCTTTTTTGGAAACGGCGTTTACGAGCCATCTGAAAAACGCCTTTTGCTTAACGGGTTTATTATGCTTTATTCCGGGCAGCGACATAACGTATGCCGCGTCCGCCTTTTTTGTTTTGATCTTCATTTCAGTACCGCTTCTATATGCATATAGTTGCTGCCGGGCTCTGACACTTCTCTTGTTGAGGTGCAGCAGAACGTGAAAATCGGGGCTTTGCCGTTGTTTTTGACGGTGACTTTTACTTTGTGCTCGCCTTGCGTAAGCAAAAGTTCCGCTCTCTGCTCTCCCGGCGAACGGTGGTACGCGGGCAGGTGCAGTCCGACGTCGGCGTTAAAGAGTACGTTTCCGTCAAGCTCTAATTTTACCGGGCGTTCGCTGTTGCAGATAAGCGTTGTTTTTCTGCTCTGCGGCTCGTATAACGTCGCCTCGCATACGTGCTCCGGCGAATCGTCATCGAGCGTGACGTTGCAGCCCGCTTCATACCGCTTTTCGCCGTTTATGCTCCACACGTTCGGTCGCAGGACCGTGAACGGAAGTCTGTATTCACACCATACCGAGCCGTCGTTAATGCGGGTTATCTTAAAGCATATGCGGTTGTATCTCTGCTCGGGCATCTTGCTTGCCTTCAGCGTCATTTTTACAGTTTCTTCCCTGCCCGGCTCGATCAAAAGCTCCGGGTTTTCGTCACAGTAAAATCCGTCCGGGCAGATAAGCCCGGCTTTTATGCGCCAAGCCCAACCGCTGTTGTTTTTTATCGCAAAGCTGACCGGGCAGTCGCGGTCCGGCGCGCAGATCGGCTTGTCAAGATAACGAAGCGTAGCGTATATGCCGTCTTTTTCGGTTGAAGTTATTAAATATCTCTGATAATCCGCATCGGTACGCGACGGAGTTGACGCTATTATCGCTTCTCTGTCCGCGAATTTCAGCATATTATGTAATCTTATGGATTCTTTTGTCAGCTCGTCAAGGTCTTTCGGCGCGGGCAAACCTTTTATCATAGCGGAAACGGTAATGCTATCACCTATCGGCTTGCTCCATTTTTCCGGGATGTACGAGCTGCCGTACATTATGCCGAGCGTCGCAGCGGCGGTCGCAACGGTGCAGTCAGTGTCGTAGCCGAGGTTTACGGTTTTAAGTATAGCGTCTTCAAAGTCTTTGCCCCACAGAATACCGCAGACGCCGAAAGCTATATTCTGCGGCGCGTAGGTAAAGTTAGGCGAGCCGTATTTTGAAAGTATCAGCTCTCTTGCTTCAAGCAGAGTTTTGCCATCGCGGAAAAGCTGCAAGGCAAGCGCGACGGCTTTATACACGTTTGACTGCTCCGGTATGCACGCAAGCGCGGACTCGATAAGCTCCTGTATGTCGTCGCAGACGTAGGCTTTCGCCTGAAGCGCGGCGTTGAATATCTCGCCGTTAACGCCCTCGCCGCCGGCGTGGTCGACTATCGCGTCGCGCACCGCGAGGCTTGCCGAAAGCTCAGGGTCACCCGCCGCGACCGCCGCCCATATCTCGGAGCGGATGGGGGAGCCCATGCAGTCAACGAAAACGTTGTCAAAGCTGCCGGAAAACGGCGGTTTGAAGCCCTCTCTCATATTTGTCGCGGCATAGCCGTACTCGTCAAACGGGAAAAACACGTGCTCGCGCCACGCCTCCGCTATATCATCCGCGGTTATCGCCGCGCCTTTTTCCTGCAGGACGTGCAGATTTACAAGCTGCAGATCAAGATCGTCGTTCGGCAGCGCGCCGTTTTCGGACAGCACCGGATACCAGGTAAGATCAAGCACCTGCATACGTCCCTCGACCGGACCGCCAAGCGTTCCGCCAATGTTTTTACCGAGCCAGCAGGCGTATATTTTATCGTAAAGTGTTTTTTCGTCTAACATAACGACCTCCGACAGACGTTTTTTTCATTATAACAAAAATAAAAAGAAATTGCAAGGTATATCTTGCATTTTTGAAAAAAATAAGGTAAAATAAATAAAAAACTCCTTCAGTCAACAAGTTGACAGCTCCCTCGGAGAGGGAGCCCTTAATTGCCTCCCTCTTTGAGGGAGGCGGATCGCGCTTAGCACGAGACGGAAGGAGTGAATTTCGGAGTAATATATGTCAAGAACGAACGATACCGAACATACGAATATGATAATGATTATTGACAAGGACACAAATAAAGCCGTTGTCATAAACAGAAAACTAAGCTGGAAAGGTCTGTCTTTTCCCGGCGGGCACGTAGAGGCAAACGAGAGCTTTTACGAAAGCGCGGTAAGAGAGGCAAAGGAGGAGACGGGTCTGACCGTTCACAATTTGAAATTTTGCGGCGTTATCCACTGGCACAATATCGATAACGGCAAAAAATATATGGTATACTTATATAAAACGACCGAATACGAGGGCGAGCTCATATCCGGAACGGAAGAAGGCGACGTTTTCTTTATGAGTATTGACGATATAAAAAATACGAAAGAAGACAACAGAATTGCCTAGTATTTGCCCGTTTTCCTTGACGATAATTTAAGCGAAGCATTCGGCAAGTATTCCGGCGACGACGACACAGGGTTTCCGATAGTTTATTATTGAGCAGATCATGTTAAAAAGCGGGGCGATCGCCCCGCTTTTCGTTATTATTCACAGCAATGTGCGCAGCCTTCGCAGTCCGGAAATTTTGAGTGGTCGTATTCGATGCCGTTTTTCTCATAGTAGTCCTGCAGGGCTTTTTTTATTGCTTCCTCGGCTAAGACGGAACAGTGTATCTTATGCGCGGGAAGTCCGTCGAGCGCCTCCGCGACGGCTTTGTTTGTAAGCGTCAGAGCTTCCGACAAGGGCTTTCCCTTTATAAGCTCGGTCGCCATAGAGCTTGAAGCGATAGCCGAGCCGCAGCCGAACGTCTCAAACTTTACGTCAACTATTATATCGTTTTCTATTTTAAGATATATTTTCATTATATCTCCGCATTTTGCGTTGCCGACTTCTCCCACGCCGTCCGCGTCTTCAATAACGCCGACGTTTCTCGGATTTCTGAAATGATCCAT
>DBWC01000035.1:11556-11773 GCA_002308615.1 Clostridiales bacterium UBA1248 | reverse complement strand
CGAGGGCGAATTAAAGCCGTTTTTCGCTCAGCTGTCGCAGGCTCTGACGAACTGCCTGTTTACCAAGACGGAACGCGGCTACGGAAACGAGATAGTCGCGGATATAAACACGCTGCAGTACGCGAAGATAAACGACAAGTTAAATACCGTCAAGTATCTGTCGGATATCGGCGCGCTGACGCTCGACCAGGCGTTGACGACGCTCGGCTTCCCGCCT
>DBWC01000035.1:0-11548 GCA_002308615.1 Clostridiales bacterium UBA1248 | reverse complement strand
CCGCCGGCGTGTGCAGACGTTAAACGTCGTGAACGCGGCGAAAGCGGACGATTACCAGCTCGGAGAGGGCGGCGGCCCGGATACAAATAACGATGAAGGAGATGAAAACAATGCCGATAAAGATACCTGAGAGGGAATACCGCGCATTCGGCGGCGGTTACAGCTTTGAAGAAAACAGCGACGAAAAACAGCTTATATTACGCGGCACGCCCGTCGTATTCGACACGCCGACCGTTATGTTCGAAATTGACGGTGTGAAGTATTACGAGCAGATAGACCGCGGCGCGTTTGATGAAGCCGATATGTCAGATTTCATATTCAACGTAAATCACGAGCTTGCACCGTACGCGCGCAGCAAGAACGGAACGCTGACGTACAGTATCGGCGATACGTTCGATATAACGGCGTATCTTAACGCCGAAGACGAGCGACACAAACAGCTTTACAGAGACGTGAAAACGGGACTCATCGATCAGATGAGTTTTTCATTTACCATACGCGAACAAAGCTACGATGAATCAAAGCGTCTGCGTCACGTAAGAAAAGTGAAAAAGCTGTATGACACATCAGCCGTAACGTTCCCCGCATATTCACAGACGTCAATTTCTGCGAGATCGTTCTTTGAGGAGGAGCACCGCAAAGAGATCGTGCAACTGGAGCAGGAGCAGCGCAGGAGAAAACTTATATTACGCACATTTATCTAAAAAAGAAAGGAAAAAAACACAATGGCAGCAATCATCAAAAGACTTAAAGAGATCGAAGAGCGTAAGCTCCAGATCCGCAGCCTGCTCGAATCAGGCGAAACCGCAGACCTCGACGCGCTCGACACCGAGCTGCGCGCACTCGACGAGGAAAAGGCGCAGATCGAACGCCGTCAGGCAATAGCGGCCGGCATAAACGCCGGCACGATCCCCGCGTCCTCGATTCCGAACCCCGCGACGCAGACCAGAAGCGCCGAAACACCCGAAGAAAACGTATACGCGACACCCGAATACCGCTCCGGCTGGCTTAAGAATATCAGAAAACTCGATCTTAACGACGCTGAAAAAAGAGCTATCACAACCGCCGCCGCTTCCGGTAAAAGCCTTATACCTACGGTCACCGTAAATAAGATCATAGAAAAGGTACACCAGTATTGCCCGCTTCTTGAAAAAATAGACCTTTTGCACGTTCCCGGTTACGTAACGATACCGGCGGAAGGCACTACGGTCGACGCGGCTATCCACTCTGAAGGCGCTGCTCTTACACCGGATGCAGATACATACGGAAACGTAACGCTCGGAGCCTTTGAGATCACAAAACTCGTTTCAATATCAAAGTCCGTTGAAAGAATGTCAATGGACGCATTTGAATCCTGGCTTGTGAAAAAAATCGCAAAAAAGATAGCCGTAAAAATCGGCTCACTCTCATACTACGGAACAGGCGTAAACGAAGCTCAGGGCATCAACGCTATACCGTGGACGGAATCAAATTCGGTTACTGTCGCAGCTGACGCAAGCCTTACCGCGGCTAACGTAAAGGCGGCGGTAGGTAAGCTGAACGGCGGATATGACGACGGAGCTGAATGGTTT
This sequence comes from Clostridiales bacterium UBA1248, assembly GCA_002308615.1. Lineage (GTDB taxonomy): Bacteria > Bacillota > Clostridia > Oscillospirales > CAG-272 > UBA1248. The sequence continues at coordinate 9,977 of DBWC01000035.1, read as the reverse complement.
ATGAACAAGACCGAGTTTATGAACAGCTACCATCCGCTTATGAACAACAGCAAAGACAATATAGTTACGTACGACAACGGCAAATATTACGTTATGGGCTATCTTGTCAACTGGGACGACCGCGTACTCGGTCACGACGCGTTTTTAGGCAACTTTGATATGGGATATGCCGGAAATATGGCGGAAGAGATCAACGTAACGTCCGCTTTCAACGTAAGGGAAAACGCGTACGATTTCCTCGGCGCCGCTATGTTTGACGGAAAAGTCAAAGCTATAGAAGCGTTCGTAAAAATCAGCAAGGCAAGCGCCTGATAAGAAAGCGAGGCAGACTGATGATTAAAAGAAACAGCGGTGAATTTCAGACAGATGTTTATAACAAAAACGCAGTACCGTTCAGAATAGCCGGCTTTCGCTGGGAAGAGGCGGAGGCTGTCGCGGCGGATAACGACGGGCTTATAGCTAACGGCAGTCTCGGCACGTCGGAAACGACGCTTTTGCCGGACACGGACGCTGAAATGCCGTGTGCGAGAAACGTCACCGCAACGACCGCCGGCACCGCCGGCGATATAAAAGCCGTCGCCGCCACGGTTTACGGCAAGGATATAGCCGGAAACGACATATCCGAGCAGCTGCCGTCCTTTACCGCCGACAGCGCGACCACGGTCACCGGAAACAAGGCTTTTGCTTCCGTGACAAAGGTCGTCGTTCCCGGAATGGACGGCAGCGGTGCAAAGTTAAAACTCGGCTGGGGCTCTAAGCTCGGTTTGCCGATGCGCTTCGATCAGAATCTCGTTCTTGCCGCAACGCATAACGGGGCGAGAGAAAGCACGGCGCCGACGGTAGCAGCCGACAAGGACAACGTGTCCGGAAACACCGTGACGCTCAACACAACGCTTAACGGCAAAGCCGTTGAGGTATACTGCATAGCTTAAGGAGGACGAAATGGCGACCGAAAACAACAACGAAAACAACGTAAACACTATCGATCCGATGTTGGAAGCGGCTCGCCTTGCCCTTCGCATCTCAAGCGACGCCTTTGACCCGGAAATAACGGACCTGATCTCCGCCGCCCGCGCTGAGCTGGCGGAGATCGGCGTTCTGCCGTCAAAAACAAGCAGCGATACGGATCCGCTTATAAAACGCGCGGTCGTGCTCTACGTAAAAGCGGAATTCGGGCTTGACAATCCGGACGCGCCGCGTTACCGCGAGTCATTCGACCTGCTCAAACGTCATTTAGCGCTTGCATCTGACTACATAGAAGAACCCGCAGAGGAGGAGTCCTGATGTACTGGCGTGATTCGGTCAAATTATGCGCGCAAACGGTAACGTACGACAAGTTCAACCGTCCGCAGAAAAGCGGTTATACAAAGCGTACGGTCAACTGCGACGTCAAAGGCGTAAAACGCACGGAGTTCTACCAGGCGCAGGCCGCCGGGTATAAGCCGGAGATCACCGTCGAGGTGAAGCAGTTCGACTATGAGCGCGAGCGTTATCTTGAGCATAACGGCGTTATGTATAAGATAATCCGGACGTATCCGGTAAAAAACGAATGCCTGGAGCTTGTATGCGAGGGATTTTCCGGAGATGAGTAATACGGCAAACGTAAAATTCATCGACACGAGCAAAGAGGCGAAAAAGACGATGCAGGGCTTATCAAAAACGGCGCTCCGGGAATCCGGAAAGGTCGTACGAAAGCTGATACGCGAAAAAATAAAGTCGTCAAACCTTATACACTCAAACCGCTTTAAAAATCATATCGGCACCTGGGCGTTCATCGACAAAGAAACGGGACAGCCGCAGCTGCAGATAGGCTTTTATTCGCGTGCAAGAGTGCTGAAAAAAGGGAAAAAAGCCTCGCACGCCTCGCCTCACTGGATCGAATTCGGCACAAAGCCGCATACGATCACTTCAAAAGGTCACTTTATGGCTTATGAAGACAACGTTTTCGGTTATAAAGTGGATCATCCGGGGCAGACCGCGACGCATCTGTTACGGGATACCGTGCAGGACAACATCAAAGAGATACGCGCCGCACAGGAGCAATATCTTAAAGAGCTCAACAAAACGCTTGAAGAAGCCGGCGCTAAGATCTACGCAGGAGAGGAGGACGAGGACGATTGACGAACACATCCGCTTTTATTGAAAAACTCATAAATTACCTGAATACCGTTAAAACCGGTTTTTCGGCATATTATGACCGTGCTCCGCAGAACAGAACGTATCCTTACGGGGTCGTATCCGGCATAACCGCGACGGATCTCGGAGAGGGCGATCTTACGTCCTTTGATTTAGAGCTTTACACGGACGACAAGAAGGCGTCCGCGACGGAGGAGCTTGAAAGCCTCTGCGACGATCTGAGAAACGCCCTGCACAACAGAGTCATATCTTACGACGGCGTCTTTGCGGCGCACGTCGGATACGAAGGAAGAGATACGTCCGACGAAAGAGAGGACGATCTTTCACACCGCAGACTTTTCTTTGCGGCAAGAATTTTTTATTTATAGGAGGAACAAAAAATGCCTACAGTTACGAACCTGACGCAGAAGCAGGTTGACAAAATACAGATCGATGAAGCACTGATCTATATTGATTACGGCACCGCAAAGGAAAGAAAGCTCGCGCCCACGCGCGGCGGCGGTGAATTTACGGCGACAAGAACGATACGCGACATCGAATTTGACGGACGCGTCGGCAAGACCGCGGGAATGCAGGTTGACGAAGGCTCGGAGGCGGTTTTAAAGGTAAACACGCTCTGCTGCAGTCAGGAAAACCTTGCGCTTGCACTTCCCGGCTGCCGCGTCACCGGCACGGGCGACGGCGCCGTCATAAAGAACCCGAAGGCGGGCGTTATCCCGGCAGGACCCGGAAACTCCGCGTACTGCGAAAACATTACGGCTTTTGCAAAGCTGCTTGACGGCACGTATAAGAAGATCACGATCTACAACCCGATGAACGAGGGGAATCTCGGCATAAAAGCCGTCCAGAAATCGGAAAACGAGCTCGCGTTAGAAATATACGCGCATCAGACGATATCCGATCTGAACGGCGATCTGTATCAGATAGAAGAGGTCAGCTCCGCTGACGCGGAGGCGGCTTTATCGTCTCTGACCGTCGGCGAGCTCGTTCTTTCCCCGGCGTTCAACTCCGGAACGCTCGACTATACAGCCGCCACGACAAACGCAAGCGACAAGATCACCGCCGCGCCGACAGCCGGCGCCGCGACCGTCGCAATAAAGAACGGCAGCACGACCGTGAACAACGGCGCCGCCGCTTCCTGGTCTTCGGGCGAAAACACCGTCACCGTGACCGTAACGAACGGCTCGAACACACGCGTTTATACGGTCGTTGTGACAAAATCATAAGCGGAGGTCAAAATATGCTTACAGTCGGCGTTATCCCGGTGCTTTCAAGAATTCTGTCAAATCTCGATTTAAAACCGATACTGCCTATTCTTGAAAAAGCCGATATATTCGACGAAAAAAGCGCAAAAAAAGGCGCTTTGTACAACATAAAAAACGGTGAAGCCGTAAAACTCGGTACGAAGATCGCTATTGAGCTTATGCCTCAGTTCGGAAAGATCGGTGCGGACGTGCCCGAATTTGTCGCTATGTACAAGGATATAAGCATCGAGGAAGCGAAAAAACTTGACTTTATCGAAATAGTCAAAGAAGTGCTGAAAGACACGGGTCTGATGACTTTTTTCGAGTCGGCTCTACGCCAAAAGGTAGAGCAAGAGTCTTAAATCTATTAAGCAGATACTACAGTTTTGATCTTATAGGGAAGCTCCCGCTTTCGGAGCTTCCCGCTTTGATTGAATACGCGGAGGAACGCGAAGCGGAAGAAGCGGCGAGACCGCTTTATATAGCGCATTACATGTTAAGCAAAATGAACGGTGCGGAGCCTATGGGCTACGACGTCTATATATCACAGATTATGAGCAAAGAAACAGGCGCGGTGAAAGAGCCGCGCACTCCGTCACAGATCGAGGCGGATTTTGACGCGATAGTCGCGGCAGATAAGGAGAGGAGGCGCAAACTTGGCTAACATATTTCAGCTGTTCGGAACGATATTCATAGACAACGCGGAAGCGAACAAGAATATCGATACGACCACAAAAAAGGCTGAAACGTCGGGAAGCAAAGTCGGCGCCGCCTTTTCTTCTATTGCAAAAGGTGCGGCGGCGCTCGGTACCGCCGTCGTGACCGCCGCCGGCACGCTCGGAACCGCGGCTTATAAAATGGCGAGCGATACGACTGAAGCCGCGGACGAGGTCGATAAAATGAGCCAAAAGCTCGGACTGTCGCGCGAAGCCTACCAGGAATGGGACTACGTTTTATCGCAGGCGGGCGTCGAAATAACGAATATGGCGACGGGTTTAAAAACCCTGACTAACAAATTAGACGACGCAAAAAACAGTGCAGAACAAAACACAAAAAAGCAAATAGCTTATGCCGAGGCTGTTGATTTAGCTCAAAGCAATCTTAATCAACTCAAAAAGCAACAAGACGAATTAAACAAAAAGGTTGAAGCGGGAAAAATCGATAAAAAATCGGACGAATATAAAAACCTTGCTAAAAAGGTCGATCAAGCAGAAAAATCACTTGAAAAAGCAAAAAACACACAAAGTGATTTTTTAAGTAAGCTCGAAGAATCAAGCGGGGCGATAGCCTTATTTGAACAGCTCGGCTTATCTATCAACGACCTTAATTCGATGAGCCGCGAAGATGTATTCAATGCGGTTATCAAAGGTATGCAGGGTATGGAGGATTCGACCGAGAGGGCAGCGCTCGCTAACGACCTGTTCGGCAAGAGCGGACAGGAACTCACCGCGCTTTTTAACGAAACGGCAGAAAGTACGGAAAAGCTGAAACAGCGCGCTCACGAACTCGGCATGGTAATGTCCGACGAAACCGTCGAATCCGGCGTACAGCTTCACGATTCTATTGATACGATAAAGAGATCGTTTGAAGGGCTTAAAAACTCGCTGGGCGGCGCTGTCATACCTATTGTACAAACGTTTACAGATATGATAATCGGCGCAGTGCCGAAAATTCAAACTCTCGTATCGAACCTGACGCCCGTTGTTGTAAGCCTGTTCGGCGAGCTTATGCCGCCGCTGTTCGATTTTATCGGGACGGTCTTTCCGATGCTGTTATCGTTCATACAGCAGCTTTTGCCGGTTCTGCAGGGCATATTGACGTCGCTCTTGCCGGTCATAATAAGCTTGTTACAGTCACTTATGCCGCTATTTGCGTCTATTGTGGAGCAGGTGCTTCCGCTGATCCTTGATCTGATAATCCAGATCGTTCCGATCGTGACGCAGATAATACAAACGATACTTCCGGTATTCATTCAGCTGATAGAAAAACTGTTGCCGTACGTTCTGCAGATAGTTCAAAAGCTGCTCCCGGCGATAATATCGCTTATAAACACGCTTTTACCGCCTATACTGCAGATCATAAATCAGATACTGCCGGTACTTCTTGATCTGATAGATACCGTTCTGCCGCTTGTGATACAGATAATCGACGCGGTACTTCCGGTTTTGATAAACCTCATAAAAACCATTCTTCCGCCCATACTCGACATTGTAAACACGATCCTGCCGATCCTGCTTGACCTTATAAAACTCATTCTTCCGCTCGTAACAAACATCATACAGTTTGTTTTGCCGATCCTCATTGAGTTTTTAAATATGATCGCGCCGATCCTTACGCCGATACTCGATATTCTCGTTAAGGTGACGAACGCCTTCAAAAGTATGATAGACTTTGTTAAAAACGTCTTTACGGGCAACTGGAAAGGCGCGTGGGAAAGCGTCAAAAACGTTTTCGCAAACGTTTGGGATTCTATCAAGTCAGGCATCAAACTGCCGATCAACGCCGTTATAGACGGCATCAACGCGCTGATACGCGGGCTTAATAAGATATCGTTCAATATTCCCGACTGGGTACCCGGTTTAGGCGGAGAGAAATTCGGCATCGATATACCGGAGATCAAGAAGCTGCGCGTCGGTATGGAATACGTTCCGTACGACGACTTTCCCGCTCTGCTGCACCGCGGCGAGAAAGTCCTCACGGCTTCCGAGGCAGAGGAAAGCAGAAAGCAGGAGAAGGAAGAAAAACCCGGGAAAGCAAAAAGCGACGTCTATCTGACGCTTGATCTTCATATCGACAAATTCAACAACAACACTGATAAAGACCTTGACAGCCTCGCCGAGGAACTTATGACGCTTCTTAACGAAAAGATAAAGGAGAAAGGAGCGGTATTCGCATAATGGCAGATACACTTCCTTATTTCTATTACAAAGAGGTCAAGTCGCTTGACGAGAACCTCTATATTCAGAAAAAAAACACGTACGCCGGCGCTCAGCGCGACGTATCGTTTATATCCGTCCCCGGCCGCGACGGCGACCTTATAGTCGATAACAAACGGTTTAAAAACGTTGATATCTTTTATAAGGTCGCCGTTCTTGAAGGGATATACGGCGTACCGGAAATCGCACACCGTGTCAAAAGCTGGCTGTGCTCAGAGCCCGGATATTTTGAACTTATAGACAGTTATAATCCGGATTACTACCGCCTCGCCGCGTACGCGGATACGTTCAATCTCGAGCAGGAATTAAAATGCTGGGGAACGTCTACGATAAAATTCAACTGCAAACCGTACCGGTACCGCCTGGACGGAAAACAACCGATTGAATTGTCTGCGGCGTCGACAATACAGAATCCGGAAGCGTTTGCGTCAAAACCGTATATAAAGATTAACGGCAGCGGAAATATATCACTGTCGATAAACGGCGAGCTATACGCATTCAGAGACGTTGACGGGTATATAGAGGTCGATTCCGAGACGATGAACGCATATAAAGGCACAACGTCTCAAAACTCAAAAATGTATACGTCAACGTTTCCGGAATTAAAAAAAGGTGCCAACTCCATATTGTGGATCGGAACGGTTTCGAGCGTTGAAATAATTCCGAGGTGGCGCTGCTTATGATACCTGTTTTATACGCAAAAGACGCAGCCGCGTTTGACAATAACGGCATCGGTCTACTCAAAGACGCCGTTTCCTGCATTGTTACCGAAGAGCGCAACGGTGAATATACCTGCACGCTTCAGTATCCCATGACGGGAAACTGGTTTTCAAATATCGGAGAGGGCTGTTTAATAAAAGCGAAACCGAATGATACGGCTGATCCTCAGCTGTTCCGGATAAAGAAGTCAAGCAAGCCCATAAACGGAATAGTGACGTTTACCGCGCAGCATATAAGCTATGATCTGTCCGGATACCCGCTTATTAGCCTGTCACTTACGGATTCCACGGCGTCCGCGGCTATGACTGCGGGCTTCAGCGCGTCTCCGCTGTCTCACGATTTCACCGCGTGGAGCGACAAAACGGCGCTTGAAAATATCAATATTCCGGCGCCGCGCTCACTGCGCAATTTCATAGGCGGCCAGCAAGGCTCGATCCTCGATCTGTACGGCGGTGAGCTTGAATTTGACAATTTCACCGTAAAGCTCCACGTGAACCGCGGAGCCGACAACGGCGTGATAATAGCGTACGGCAAAAATCTGACGGACGCGAAGCAGGAACGCAATATAGAAGCCTGTTATACGCATCTATGCCCGTATGCAATAAAAACGGTCAGTACATACAACGCCGCCGGCGAGATAACGAGCCAGCACGAAGAAACGGTAAAGCTTACCGAAAACGTTATAACGCTTTTGAATCCGGAGAATATCGGACACAGCCGGGCGCTTATAGTCGACTTCACTGACGATTTTGACGACGACGCCGACATAACGGAGGCGAATCTCCGCACGAAGGCGAACACTTATATTTCCTCGCACGAGCTGACGGCTCCGGAGGTTAATATAACGTGCAGCTTTGTGCAGCTCTGGAACACGCCGGAATATAAAGATATAGCCGTACTCGAACGCGTGAAGCTCTGCGACACCGTAACGGTGCGCTTCTCCGCTCTCGGCATTGACGCGAAAGCAAAGGTCATAAAGACCGTTTATGACGTATTAAACGAAAGATACACGTCAATACAGATCGGATCCGCCCGTGCAAGCCTGGCGGACACCGTATCGCAGATAAACAAAAAACTCGACGAAGAAAAAAAGGCGGAAAAAGACAACAAAAACGCGGCTTTCGTCGATCTTAACAACGCCATAATAGACGCCACAAACAAGATCACCGGCAATTCCGGCGGCTTCGTCGTTCTTTCCCCGCCGAACAACCCGGAGGAGATACTTATAATGGATACCGCCAGCAAAGCAACGGCGGTCAACGTGTGGCGGTGGAATTCCGCGGGCCTCGGCTACAGCTCCACCGGATACAACGGCCAGTACGGGATTGCAATAACTGCGAGCGGTGAAATAGTCGCGGATTATATCAAAACCGGCACGCTTTCGGCAATATCGGTAAGCGGTTGTACCATAACCGGCGGCACGCTGAACATCGGCAACGGCAAATTTACGGTAGACGCAAACGGAAACGCGCACGCCGAGGGCTACGTAAAAGCGATGTCCGGCGTTTTCGGCGACAGCGATCACAATTTCACGATAGGCGCAAACGGCAGCACCGCAAGCCTGTACTGCGGCACGAACAGCCTCGGCGGCACGGGTGGGCTCGGTATAACGAGCAATAACGTATACATAGGTACCGACGGACTGTCTTATACGTCGCCTTCGACAAATCCCGGCTATGCTACGATCATACGATCAAACGTCGGAATATTCCGCGGAAAAACGGGAAACGATCACTGTCAGATTGCTATCCGCGGCAGAGAGATATCTTTTTTCAACTCCGGCGGTACGGACATATCAACGGTAAACGACGCAACGGTTTACGAAATTGCAAGTATAGAGCTGGATTACGGCGCAAATTACGTAAAGCTGTACGGCGACTGGAGATCGGAGCACCCTATAACGGTAGATTCCGACGAGAGGGCGAAAAACAGCATAGACGCCCTTGACTGCAGGTATATCCGTCTGATAGACAATCTTACGCCGCGCCGGTTCAGATACAAAAGCGACAAGACCGGGACGATACACACCGGATTTATCGCCCAGGAGCTGGACGAGGCGATGAAAACGGCGAATCTTTCCGCCGGCGAGTTTGCCGCGCTCGACAAAAGCGGCAAAACGTGGGGCATACGCTACGAGGAGCTTATAGCTCCTATGCTTGCAAAAATAAAAACACTTGACACGCGTATACGTGCTCTTGAAGCAGAAAGGGGATAAAATGTCGGAAAAAGAGAAAAAAACAGCGGTTCAGCCGCTGTGTCTGCAGATACGCGACGTGAAAACCGAACTCGTCGCCACGGTCAACAAGGCAATATGTGAAAAAGGTCTTCCGTGCTGCATTCTGCGGCCGATCGTCGAGGAACTCTTAGCGTCCGTTAAAGATGCTGAAATAAACGAGCTCGCCGCGGCGGAACAGCAATATGCCGCCGAGCTTCGTAAAGAGGAGACCGAAAAATGAGCTTGACAATATTAAAATCATTCTCGCTCGACTTTGCAAAAGCCCCGCCGCTTGAGTATATATTTGCGAAGCAAGGCGACCAGAATTCGCGTATTCTGGAAATATCGCCGCTGAATAACGGCGCAGCTTATACGATACCGGCAGGAACAACGGCGCGATTCGGCGCAAAGAAACCTGACGGAACACAAATATTGAACGACGCGACGATCGACAACGGAAAGATTTACGTCACGCTTTCCGCGCAGGCGCTTGCCGTAAGCGGCGTCGTTATCGCAGAAATCGCGCTGTACGGAACGTCGGATGAGCTTTTGTCGTCACAGCACTTTCATATAAAAGTCGAACAATTCGCCATTGATCCCGATGCGGTCGAGAGCTCCGATGAATACAAGTCGTTTGAAACGGCGCTTCTTGAACTCGAAGCGGCGCAGCAGGCTGCGGAAAATCTGAACATAACGGCAACCGAGACGTCGTCCGGATATGAGATC
>DBWC01000134.1:18545-19857 GCA_002308615.1 Clostridiales bacterium UBA1248 | reverse complement strand
TCCCCGCCGCGAACTTTGTGAGCGGCGGGGGTTCCCGTGAGGGGGGGGAAACCTCCCATTTCCGTCGGCGAAGCCGACTCCTTAACTCTCACTCTTCACTGTTACCTCTTACCTCAATACAGGCGCCCGATGCACAATCGGCGCGTTTTTTGTATAAAATCTCAAAATTCCGCATTTATATGCAAAATAATTCTTAATTTAGGGTTGATTATTTTGAATTTATATGATATAATACATTAAATAATTTCAGGAGAGGCGATATGTTAGCGACTGTTTATACGTGCGGACTGCGCGGAATTGACGGATATACGGTGACTGTTGAGTGCAGCAGTGCGCCTACGCTTCCGTTTTTTGAAATAGTCGGCTTGCCGGATACGGCGATAAAAGAGTCGAAAGAACGTATAAACGCCGCCGTGATGAACTCCGGCATGGTCTTTCCGCAGAGCGGTCTTACGGTAAACCTCGCTCCCGCGGACAGGAAGAAAGAGGGCTCGTCGTACGATATCGCGATAGCCGTCGCCATCCTCGCCGCGTCTGAGATCATAAACCCTCTCGTTGATTTTTCAAATATGTGCTTCATCGGCGAGCTGTCGCTGTCCGGAGATCTGCGCCCGGTAAGAGGCGCGTTATGCATGGCCGCGGCGGCAAAGGCGGCGGGACTTACCGAGATATTCGTCGCGCCGGATAACGCTAAAGAAGCGTCCGTTGTCGAAGGCTTGACAATATATCCGGCAAAGAGCTTATACGATATTATCACACATTTAAACACCGACAAAAAAATAACGCCGGTAAAGTTCAACGCAAATCTGTTCAAAGATTCTTTTACCGATTTTCCGATAGATTTTTCCGACGTAAAGGGGCAGGAAGCCGCGAAACGCGCGATAGAGGTAGCCGTCACAGGCGGGCACAACATTCTGCTTATCGGCCCGCCCGGAACAGGCAAAAGCATGCTTGCCAAGCGCATACCTACGATAATGCCGCAGATGAGCTTTGAAGAAGCGATAGAATCGACGAAGATACATTCGGTCGCCGGAACTTTACCGCCCGATACTTCTCTTCTCACGCAGAGACCTTTTCGCTCTCCGCATCATACAATGTCAAGTGCGGGGCTATCCGGCGGAGGTCAGATACCGACGCCCGGCGAGATATCGCTTGCTCACAACGGAGTGCTGTTTTTAGACGAGCTGCCGGAATTCTCGCGTCCCGCTATGGAGGCGATGAGACAGCCGCTTGAGGACGGGCGCGTAACGATAACGCGTGTGAACGGAAAGCTTTCTTTCCCGAGCAAATTCATGCTCGTCTGCGCGATGAA
>DBWC01000134.1:18292-18514 GCA_002308615.1 Clostridiales bacterium UBA1248 | reverse complement strand
GCTGCACCTGCACTCCGCAGGAGATAAGGAAGTATTTATCAAAAATATCAGGTCCTTTGCTTGACCGGATAGATATACAGATCGAAATGCCGTCGCTCTCCTTTGAAGAGCTTGCGAAAAAGCCGGACGGTGAGACGTCCGCGGCAATACGCGAGCGGATCAACAAAGCCCGCGCGTTTTCGGCGGAGCGCAACAAAGCGTCCGGCATAACGTGCAACGCGC
>DBWC01000134.1:2639-18169 GCA_002308615.1 Clostridiales bacterium UBA1248 | reverse complement strand
GAGCAGATAACGGATTTCCATATAGCGCAGGCGGTAAATATGAGATCGCTTGACAGAAAATACTGGCATTGAAATATACGGAGGAAAACAAAATGGAAAAAGGCAGACAGTTATACGAGGGCAAAGCAAAAAAGGTATTTGAAACAGATGAGGCGGAATATCTTATCGTCTCATACAAGGACGACGCAACGGCGTTCAACGGCCTTAAAAAAGGCACGATAGCCGGCAAAGGCGTCATAAACAATCAGATGAGCAACCGCTTGATGAAGCTGCTTGAAACAAAAGGCGTTCCTACGCATTATATAGAGGAATTATCCGAGCGCGAGACGGTCGTGCGCCGCGTTAAAATAGTTCCGCTTGAAGTTATAGTAAGAAATATATCCGCCGGATCTTTTTCAAAAAGATACGGCGTTGAAGAGGGCATAGTCTTTGATAAACCCACGGTCGAGTTTTCATATAAAAACGACGAGCTCGGCGATCCGCTGTTAAACGACGATCACGCGCTGGCGCTGAAGCTTGCGACCGAGGAAGAAATAGCGACGATAAAGAAATACGCTCTTAAAGTAGATCAGGTATTAAGCGAATTCTGGGCGGGCTGCGGCGTTACGCTCGTGGATTTCAAGCTTGAATTCGGAAAAACGTCCGACGGCAAGATCATTTTAGCGGACGAGATAAGCCCGGACACCTGCCGTCTGTGGGACAGCAAAACAAAAGAAAAGCTCGACAAAGACCGTTTCCGCCGCGATATGGGCGGAGTTGAGGACGCGTACGCCGAGATCATGCGCCGCCTTAATAACGCTTTAAAATAACACGGAGGTTCTCTTGAACAGAACGGAAAGCAATATAACAACAAGAATAATTCTTATAACGATAGTTCTTCTGTTTGTCACGAATTTGCTTTTAAGTGTCTTACTGCTTCATAACACGAGAATTACGTCGATAACGCTGATCAACGAGAGGATGCTCGACATAGTCAACTGCGCGGCGGCCTCCATAAACGGAGACAACCTTAAAAAGCTGACCGCCGACAGCGTGGGCACACCCGAGTTCCTTGACGTTTACAAGTCTATTGTGGCGTTTCGCGACAATATCAACAAAGATCACCTTAAATACATTTACTGCGTATATGAGGATGAAAACGGAGATATCTGCTTCGCGCTTGACCCGGACGATGAAGCTCCCGGTCAGTACGGCGAGAAAGCCAATCACGGAGACGGTATTTACGACGCGCTGAAAGGCATACCGACGGTCGATACCAAATCGTATTCGGACTCATGGGGCAATTTCTTCAGCGCATACAGCCCGGTATACGATTCGGACGGGGAGCTGGTCGGTCTCGTGATGGTCGACTTTGACGCCAACTGGTATAAAAATCAGATAATGGCGGATATGTGGGTCATCATACTCGTAAGCGTTATATCGCTTACGGTCAACGCGGCGGCGATACTTCTGACGACAAACAAGCTGCGCCACAGCCTGTCAAGGCTTTATACTGAAATGGATATCCTTGCGGACGATATATCCGATCTTACCGACGAGAGCCAGGAGAATTACGATCCCGCCGTCGCCGTTATAAAAAACGGAGATAAAATATCAGAGTCCATACTGAGGCTGAGAACTCTTCAGAAAAAGATCAGAGATTACATATCTCATATGAAGACGCAGGCGTTCAGCGACGCGCTGACCGGGGTGGGCAACAGAACGGCGTTTGCCGAGCTTGTTGACGATCTTAACAGAAAAATAGCCGACGGCACGGCGGATTTCGCGGCGGCGGTCTTCGATATAAACGGTTTGAAGCGCATAAACGACGAGCAGGGACATGAAGCCGGAGATTCGATAATCGTCGACGCGGCGACGGTACTGAAGGAAGTTTACGGAGTGCAGAACGTTTACCGCATAGGCGGAGATGAATTCATAGTCATAATACAGAACACGACAGCGGAAAGCATAAAGAGCACCATAGAGCGCGTAAATAAATATCTTGAGGACGTCAACAGACGTCCCGAAAGACAGAAGGCCACGCTTTACCTGTCAAAAGGCACGGTGTTATACAATTCCGCCGTTGACAGCCACTTCAACGACGTTTTCAAACGCGCGGACGACGAGATGTATGCCGATAAAGCGCTGTTCTACTCGCAGCGCGAGGACAGGCGCAGATCCGACCGCACGACCGGAAAGCCGAAGGAAACCAAATAAGAATAAAAAACGAGCCGGCAGATCATTCTGCCGGCTTATTCTGTATTATTCCGTATTATTTATGATTCTGGAACGTGTAGCAGAGTCTGCCTATCGGTGCGGCGTCGCCCTCTGTATACATCTGCTCCATCGTCTTAACGTCCGTATCGCTGTCTACCCACTTGAATGCTATCATTATATCGCGGTAATCGCTTATCCCAACGGATTTAAGCGGTACGCTTATCATCATCTTATTGCCCCGGACCCTGTAAGATATCTGCTCGGTCGATACGATCTTATACGTATCGCCGTTTCTTTCTATCTTTGCAAGCGTCGTTTTGCCGTCGGACGACGCGCTTTGATTTACTATATAGTCAAATCCGTAGAAGCCCGTTCCGCCGTCATAGTCGGAATTGAGGTAAAGCTGCATCCACGATGCGTTTGCCTTGGGTGAGCTTATGTCATTTGCCGTTTCAACAAAGAAGTAGATGTTCTTTTTGTCGTATACGATCTTTGAATATACTATGTCGTTGTTTCCGGAATCGTCTGTTAAGCGGACGCTGCCGAAGCTCTGACTGTTTCTGTTGACCGTGTCGCCCTTCGGGTCTGTATACGTTACGAGGATATCGTCCCACTGGTCAAAGCCGCCGTTTATATCTATCGGTTTTCTCGTGTTCTGCACGAGCGTCGGCGCGGCTCCCTTGTATTTGCGGATATTGTTTATAAGCTGCATATAATAGTTGTCAAAATATCCGCCCTTCATAGGCTCTATATCGCGTGAGAATTCAATATCGCAGTTATCCACGAATACCACTCTGTCGCCGGATCCGGGATTCTGACGCTGCGCGACCCACTCGTTCCAGCCGGTGACGAGGATATACGGAACGTTTGATTCAATGGCGTAATCGAACTGCTCCTGGAAGTTATAGCCGTATAACACGGAATTCTCCGTTATGCCGTTCAGTCCGTTGTGGAAGCTTCTGCCTCTGTCCGATCTGTTGCCGTATATCGCGGATTCCGAGAAGCAGACCGTTCCGCTGTGCTGTGCGACGGACACGCTCATCGCCTCCGCTTTGCCCTTGTTGTTTTTGAACACTCTCTGCGGATAGTTGAAGTCCATCCACGGCCAGCCGTTCGTTTTCTGCGCTTCGTTCGGCCACTGCGGTTCGCGGTACGTGAAGAAATTGTACGCCTCGGATGAAAGTCCGGTCCTGCATTCGCTCTGATACGCCATGATCACCGGCTTTCCGTCAACGTAAAACCACGTATCCGTATATTTGTTCACTTTATAAATATTGTTGTATATCTGATTTACCGTGCTTGCGCAGGATGAATGAGTATAGAAAACTATCTTCGGCGCGGTAAAGCCCTGCTCGTTGAACTCATGCATTATGGACATAAGGTTCAATGCGTTGCTTATATAAGGAAAACCGTTTGTCGCGTCGATATAAAGGAAATCAACGTTTGCAAGCGTCAGCTCCTCTATATGCTTTCTCATTACCCATTTGTCTTTTGAATAATAATAACCGTAAAGCGGCTCTCCCCAGAAGTGCATCGCTCCGACGGGTCCCCAGCCGGAATACGACGCTTTTTTGGCGGCCGATCCGCCCTTTGCAAGTATTTTCGTATTGTCAAAGATGCCCGAGTCGCCGTGTTCGCCCATCCATAAGAAATAGAACAGACCCACGTTTTTGCTTTCGTCGCCCGTATACGACGTCTCGGTGAGCGAAAGCTCTCTGTTAAGGTCGTCTAACGCGTACGTTACGCCGTTTGTCATATTGACCGTGTTCGGATATGATACGCCGTTCACTATTATCTTATCGCCGCTTACCGTATATGCGGGCGTTCCGGCGTAATACGAGTTGTCGGAAACGGCCGATCCGCCGCTCAGAAATCTGAACAACACCGCGACGTCCTTGTTGTTTATCTCGCTGTTGCCGTTTATATCGGAGTTTTCTTCAATTACGCTCACGGTATCGCCGGAAACGTAGCGGAACAGCATGACGATATCCTTATTGTCCGTTTCTCCGTCGCCGTTTACGTCTCCGCTCCCGTTGATCTCGACGGTCTCCGACGGAGCCGAATCCGAGATGACCCTAAGCGTAAACGACGTTATATCCTTGCTTTTGCCTTTATCCGATATCGCTTTTACCGTAACGCCGTGTATTCCGTAAGAAAGCGAGCTTATACCGGTCAGCTCCATCATCTGATCTTCCGAACCGTAACCGGCGTGTTCTCCGTTGTTATACATGGGTACCGTCGCGGCGGCGTCCGGTCTGTTTCTGTAAACGTCCGAACATTCGTAGTCCTTGCCGTCCGCGGTATAAACTATTTTGTTCAGTTTGTCCTTGGCGCCGAAGGATACCCAGCCGGTCACGTAAACTTTATCGCCTTTCCTTACGGTCATGCGGGGATTATCCGCAAGGTTGTCGCTTTTTCCGAGCTTCGCTTCGTTCAGCTGTATCGCGTCGATCACAGCCATGCCCTCGTTCTTTACAACAAGAGTATACGTTTTGAAGACGTCTTTTGAGCCCTTGTTTGAATACGCGACGAGCGAAAGAGTATACGTTCCCTCTCCGAGCTCGTTTATCCCGAGCAGCTCCATCATTTCGTCGTCTTTGCCGTATCCTCCGTGGGCGCCGTTGTTATACATGGTAACGACAGCGGCGGCGTCCGGTCTGTCGCGGTAGACGTCCGAGCAGGAATACTCCTTGCCGTTTATCTGATATTTTATCTCCCTGAGCCCGTCCGCGGCTGAAAACGCTGCCCAGCCGATTATATAAATGCGGTCTCCCGCTCTGATGTTCAGCGTTGACGCGTTGTTATAGTTTTCGCTCGTCGCGTTTACGCTGTTGTTTATCTGCAGCGCGTCAAAGCTGACGAAGGCGGACGCCGTCACGGACAGTCCGGCGCACAGCGCGAAAAGCATTGCCGCCGCCAAAGACGCGGAAATAAATTTTTTCATTTGTTCCTCCTGTAATCTGAAAAAAAGAGTGCCTGAACCGACAGGTCAGGACACTCTAAAACGTTTACTTGCTTTCGGTAAATTTCTTTTCAGCTTCCTTGGCGGTATTATGACCTATCGAAAGAGACAGCACCGTGACGGTCGCAAAACCGGCAAGCGACAGTATCGCTCCGATCAGCTGAGTTATCTCGCCTACCGTTTTTCTTGTCTGCATACTGTCGTACGCCGCCTTCTGCTCAAGCAGCGGAAGACCTGCAAGATCGTGATAATCAACGTCCTGTATAACGCCGCCGATCATGAACACGGCGACGGCAAACAGACAGATCGCCGCGATTATTATAAACAGCTTTTCTTTATTCATACGGCCGCTCCTTTTTTATCAGTACGAAAGCGCTTTTTTCTTTTTCCTTACGACTGCTATAACGATTATTGCCGCGGCTATGGCGACTATAACGCCGCAGATGATATATACGGCGACGCCCTTTCCGCTGTCTATCTTAAGCTCTTCCCAAAGATCGTTCATGCGGTTTCTCGTCTCGTCCGGCAGATCGTGGAAGTATTCCATATTCTCGTCGTTATAGCCGTAGAGTATCTCCATGACGTCCTCGTGTATCTCCGCCATATCAGCCTGATAATCCTCGTTTTCAAACACGAGCTTGTTGGGGGATGCGTAGCAGATCGCCTCCGCGTTGGCTATGGCTATTTCCTCGCTCAGCATAAAGTTGATGTATTCGAGCGCAAGGTCCGGGCTCTTGGCGTTTGCCGGTACGCACATCGCGTCAACGAAAACATTTGTGCCTTCCTTCGGATAATAGAACGCCAGATCCTCGTTATCTTCGTACATGGTAAGGAAGTCTCCCGCATAGTACGGGGCGATGAGCGCGGAGCCGCTCTTCATTTTGTTGAAGACCTCGTCCATGACGTAGCCCTGGACTATGCTCTTCTGCTTTTTCAGAAGCTCCTGAGCGTCGGTCCAGGATTTTTCATCCTCCGCGTTGACGCTGCTGCCCTGATAGAACTGCGCGGTCGCGAACGCGTCGCGCGGGTTGTTGAACTGAAGTATATTGCCCTCGTACTTTTCGTTCCACATCAGCGCCCAGCTCTTGTCCTCGACGTCTTTTTCAGAGACGCCTTTGGTATTGTATATGATGCCGACGGTGCCGTACGTGTACGGTACGCAGTATTCGTTATTGACGTCGAAATACAGATTCTTGAACTTATCGTCTATATTGACGTAGTTTTCTATTTTGGAAGTATCTATTCTCCGAATAAGTCCTTCCTTTGCAAGTCTCGCTATCATATAATCCGACGGGACGACCACGTCGTAGCTGACCGTTTTTGATTCAAGCTTTGCGTAAAGGTCCTCGTTTGACGCGTACGTCGAGTAATTGACCTTTACTTTTTTGCCGCCCGTAAGCGCCATTATTTCGTCGCTGTCGTTGCAGTAATCCTCAAAAGCCTTGTTTACGTCAAGCGAATCCTCGGAACCGTCCGAAATATATTCGCCCCAGTTGTAAACGTAAAGCGTTACGGTGCCGCCGTCGGATCCGCCGGAGCAGGACGCGAACACGCACATAACGGTAACTGCCGCAAGTAAAACGGCTATCAGCTTCTTTTTCAATTCATCTGTCTCCTTTTTATTTGTCTTTTTTTCTTTTTGTTATTATCGTTTTTGCCCGAGCCTACGAAGTTTACGAGTATCATAAGCAGAAGTATCGCAAACACCATAAGAGCGCAGAGCGCGTACATACTGAATTTCACCTCGTGCGCCGTCTGGTTGTAAACGTACAGCGGCAGAGTTTTGAAGTCGGAGCTTGAAACAAAGTGGGATATTACAAAGTCGTCAAGCGAGAGCGTGAAGCCGAGCATCAGACCGGATATGACGCCGGGCATGATG
Source organism: Clostridiales bacterium UBA1248 (assembly GCA_002308615.1). Taxonomy (GTDB): domain Bacteria; phylum Bacillota; class Clostridia; order Oscillospirales; family CAG-272; genus UBA1248. The sequence continues at coordinate 11,132 of DBWC01000134.1, read as the reverse complement.
AACGGAAGCTCGACTTTAAGAAACGTCATCCCGGGCGTGCATCCCAGATCGAGCGCCGCTTCCGAAAGATGTTTGTCCATCTGCTTGAATTTAGGCAGAACGGAGAGTATGACGTACGGGAGGTTGAAAGTCGTGTGGGCTATGAGCATCGTCCAGAAGCCCATCTCCACCGTCAAAAACGGTATGGCGGACGCCGCCGCGAACAAAAGCATCATCGACACGCCCGTTACTATATCCGGATTCATCATCGGTATATTGGTGACAGACGTTATTGCCGTTTTTACGTATCTGTTTTTCATACGGCTTATGCCGTACGCGGCAAGCGTTCCTATAAGCGTCGCTATAACGGACGATAAAGCCGCTAAGATAAGCGAGTTTTTGAGCGCGTCGAGCGCCGTGCTGTCGCGGAAAAGCTCCTTATACCAGTAAAACGAGAATTCGGAATATTCGTTGAACGAGCCGGATCTGTTGAACGAGAACAGCACGAGAACGATGATTGGAGCGTACAGCATTCCGAATATAAGGAACATATAGATCTTAGACAAAACTTTCATACTATGAGCTCACCTCCGTCGTCGTCACCGAAGCGGTTCATAACCGCGACGGAAATGAGAATGAGTATCATCATGACGAGCGATATCGCCGCGCCGACGTTTTTGTTGTTGTTCATAAGGAACTGACGCTCTATCGTATCGCCTATAAGATCGAATCTGCCGCCGCCCAGCTTCTGTGAAATATAGAACGTGGAAATAGACGGAACGAACACCATCGTTATTCCGGATATGACGCCCGATCTTGAAAGCGGAAGCGCCACCTTGAACAGCGTCTGAATTCCGTTGCAGCCCAGATCCTCCGCCGCCTCGAAATATTTTATATCGAGCTTTGAAAGCGACGTGTATATCGGAAGCACCATATAGGGCAGAAAGTCGTATACCATACCTAAAACGACGGCGCCCGGCGTGCCTACTATTTTCACCGCCGGCAGATTGAGAGCCGTCAGAAGCGAGTTCAAAAGTCCGCCGTTGTCAAGCAGCGCGAGCAGCGAATAAGTCCTTATCAGAAGGCTTATCCACATGGGAAGCATCAGAAGCAGAACGAATACCTTCTGCGTTGACGGCTTCAGCCTCGACATAAAGAACGCAAGAGGATAACCTATTAACAGGCATATGACCGTCGCGATGAACGCGAACAGCACGGACATTAGGAATATATCGCCGTAGTTTGACAGATTCAGTATATTTGAAAACGTAAACTTTCCCGCCGCGTCCGTAAATGCGAAATATATAACGAACAGAAGCGGAGCGACGATGAACATTATCATCCAGACGATATGAGGTACCGCCGCCGCCTTTTCAAGAAAAGATCTCTTCATTGCTCGGACACCTCTTCGGGCGCGGGCTCCTCCGGCGCCGAAAGCTCGTCGAATTCCTCGCTGTACGACGAGTAGTCGCCGAACATACCGGAGAATTCCGATTTTTTCATAACGTGTATCGCGTCCGGCTCTATATAAAGTCCTATCTCGGAATCGGGAGCGCAGTAATCGGTCGTCTGTATCATCCATTTGAAATTTTGTATATCGACTATTATCTCCCAGTGAACGCCCTTGAACGTGACCGACGTGACCGTGCCCTTGAGCATGCCTTTTTCCGCCGGTACTATATCCACGTCCTCGGGACGGACGACGATATCCACCGGCTCGTTCGGCTCAAAGCCGCCGTCAAGACAGTCGAATTCATGCCCCGCGAACTTTGCGCGCAGGTCCTTTATCATAACGCCGTCAAGTATATTCGATTCTCCTATGAAATCCGCGACGAACGCATTTTTCGGTTCGTTGTATATATCCGTCGGCGTGCCGATCTGCTGTATCTTGCCGTTTGCCATAACGACTATGGTATCGGACATGGAAAGCGCCTCTTCCTGGTCGTGCGTTACGTATATGAACGTTATGCCCGTCCGCTCGTGCAGGGCTTTGAGCTCGTTCTGCATATCTTTGCGGAGCTTCAGATCGAGTGCTGCGAGCGGCTCGTCTAAAAGAAGCACCTTCGGATTGTTCACAAGCGCCCTCGCTATGGCGACTCTCTGCTGCTGACCGCCGGACAGAGTGGATATGGAGCGCCTTTCAAATCCTTTAAGATTCACAAGCTCGAGAGTTTCCTTTACTCTTTTGACTATCTCGTCGTTTTTGACCTTTGAAACGCGCAGGCCGAAAGCCACGTTTTCAAAAACGTTAAGATGCGGGAACAGCGCGTATCTCTGAAACACCGTGTTGACGTGGCGACGGTAAGGCGGTACGTCGTTAATGCGAACGCCGTCAAAATACACGTCGCCTGAATCGGGCGTTTCAAAACCGCCTATTATGCGCAGAGTCGTGGTCTTTCCGCAGCCCGACGGTCCGAGGAGAGTGACGAACTCCTTGTCCCTGATATAAAGGTTTATATCATCAAGGACAGTTTCGCCGTTATAAGACTTGCTTATTCCCTTCAAATCAATAACTTTTGTCTGCTCCATAAGCGTGCTCCTTGTACAAAAAAACACCTGCCACCGCTAAAGCGAACTTGATTTTGCCTTAGGGTAGAGATGTTACCATTCTTTTATAAGGCGTCATATACAGATAAAAAACCGCAAAGGATTAAAAATCCAGATATAACACACGGACGTTCAGAGGCTGCGCCTCCCGCCCCATCGGACGAGCCGACGACCGGTCATGTGAAGACCGATTCCTTATTTATCGTGACTATTATATCACGAACTTCCGCAAAATGCAATACTTTTTGATAAAAAACCTTTTTAAATTTATATAAACGGGCGTTATTCTTTCATTTTTACGTAGGAATCCGCAAATACGTATATGCAGATAAGCAAAAGCGACGCGTTGAACGACGTGTAAAACAGCAAAAACACGGAAAAAAGGTACATAATAAGTAAGAGGACGACGTTTACCGTATCGCATATCCTGCCCGCCGTGCAGACGTCGGCAATAGAATAAAGCGCGGATCTGAGCGCGCGTCCGCCGTCAAAGCACGGCACGGGGATAAGGTTCATAAGACCGTATATGACGCTTATGCCGGAAAACACGGGCAAATATCCGTAAAGCAAAGCTCCCGCAGCAAGGCTTGCCAAAGGTCCCGACAGCGCGATAAAAAGATCCGTTTTATACGGTACGACGCCGGAATATTCTATATCCGCGCCGAAAAGCGAAAGCGTAACGGACTTTATCCCGCGGCGTGAAAAAAGCCCCGCCGCTAAGTGCCCGGTCTCGTGTATCAGCACCGCCGCGGCAGCTGAAACAGCCGCCTCATACCCGGAAAATACGGTCCATAAATATATGAAAACGGGCAGAAAAACGCTTATTTTTATCCTTTTTCCTGCAAAAATATACCTCATATATTTAAAATATCCTAACAGCAACAAAAAATAAAATACATCAAAAGCCCTTGCATAATTAAAAAATACGGAATATAATAATAAACAGTATATAATCAAAGGACGGTCCAGATGAAGAAAAAAACAGCCGGTGAAAAAGGAAACAGCGTTTTGAATTCCGCGTGGTCGAATAAAAACACGGAGCTGACGGAAGAGCTGACGAACGCACGCCCCGCCGACATATCCCACAGAAATGAAATAACAAAGAAAAAGCTGCTTAAAACGGCTCTTAACGGCGCCGTAAGATACGCCGCTATGCTCGCCTGCTTTCTCGTATTTTTAGGCGCGTCCGGATACGTTGCTTCCTACGCCATACAGTATATGGAAAAAAAGCAGCAAAATTCCCAGATCTCCGAGCTTGCGGAAAGCATTGTTGATTCAAGAATGGCGGAACGCTCGCAGCAAAGCGCCGGGAACGCGGCAAACGCCGCGCTCGGGCAGTCTATGGATGATTTCGTCATAGACATTCCCGTCGAAAACAACGATACGTATAATGAATACTTTGAGCAGAAACGCGCACCCGTGGTCGGTCTGCAGAGGATGTATCCGGACGTTTACGGCTGGATAGACGTTCCCGGCACCGGCATAGACTATATCGTCATGCAGGGCAGGGACAACAAAGACTATCTGTACGCGGATTACGACGGATCGTACACTCGCTACGGCTCGATATTCGCGGACTGCCGCAATTCGCGCAATATACTAAGAAACAGAAACACCGTGATCTACGGCCATAACATGAACACGGCGCGTATAATGTTCGCCCCGCTGCTCGATTTCGTAACGGACGAGGAGGCGTTCCGCAACCAGCACATAAACGTTATAACTCCGGACGGACTGTACACGTACGAGCTGTTTTCGATATACGATACGTACGCGTCGTACAATTATATCCAGACCGATTTTGAATCCGACGAGGAATTTATTGATTTCTGCAACGCCTGCAGAGAAAAATCTATATATAAAAAAGACATCACGTTTACAAAAGACAGCAAGCTGCTTACGCTTTCCACCTGCACGGTCAGGGGAGACGGTATGCGCTGGGCGCTTCACGCGGTGCTTATAAGCGTATCCAATTAAGGAGTTATTATGAAATTATCCGTCATTATCCCGATGTATAACGAATCGTCAATAATAGAGGGCTCCGTCAAAGCGTTTGACGAATACCTTTCTTCACATTTTGACGACTACGAGCTTATCTTTTCCGACGACGGCTCGACAGACAACTGCGGTCAGGCGGTGCTCGATTACGCAAAGGATCATCAAAACGTAAAGCTCTGCAGGTATGAAAAAAACCGCGGCAAGGGTTGCGCGGTGCGTACGGGTATGCTTCAGTCCGCCGGCGACATAGCGATCTTCACGGACTGCGACATAGCGTTCGGCGTTGACGTCATAGGCAGAGTCGTTAAATATTTCGGGGAAAATCCCGACAAGCAGATGGCTGTCGGCAGCAGAAATCTTTCAAAGGACGGCTACGAGGGCTACACCTTTATCCGCAAGCTGGCGTCAAAGATATACATTAAAGTGCTCGGTATCCTGGGCGGCTTCCGTTTATCCGATTCACAGTGCGGCATAAAGGGCTTTACCGGTGAAGCGGCGCACGAAATATTCAAACGCTGCGAAACGGACGGTTTTGCTTTCGATTTTGAGGCGATAATGACCGCGTCCGCGCTCGGATACAAGATCGGCGAGATACCGGTCAAGATCATAAACCACAGAGAATCCAAGGTACACGTCTTTTCCGACTCGTTCAAAATGATGGCGGACGTGATAAGGATCAGAAAAAGAGTAAAGAAAAAACAAAAAGAAGAAAAAGCCGCCTTTTAAGGCGGCTTTGAGATAAAGACGTTTTATTATTCCTCTGCCGGTGCGTCCGATTCCGCTGCTTCGGCTCTCTCGCGTGCTTCCTCAAGGAGGGCGTCCTTCTGCTCAAAATAAGCGTCGATGACGGCTTTCTCAAGAATACCGCGGAATTCCGAATTTATGGGGTGTACGATATCACGGAAAGAATTCTCCGCGACCTTGCGCGACGGCATAACGATGAAGTATCTTTCCCCCGCATAAATGACTTTTATATCATGTATGGCAATCTGTTCATCAAGGGTTACCGAAACGATGGCTCTCATAGTTCCTTCTTCAAACGCTTTTCTGACTTTTACACTCGTAATCTCCATTTGACATTTTCCTTTCAACGTAGATTTTTTCATTTTTGTGTATGGTTTATTATAGCATTATAAATAACGGAACGATATAGTCAAAAATAGACTTTTGTTTAACACTTTGCGCTTATTTGTTAATTTTTTTGTCGAGTTTAATATAAATTCATCTTTAAGAGGTTTATACTTAATATGTTTATTTTTCAACGCTTTACGCCCGATTCCGTACGCGGTATCCTTGAAAAAGAAAGAAACGTGTATTTCATAGGAATAGGCGGTGTTTCCATGTCAAGTCTTGCGGAAATTGCGGCGGGACGCGGATATAAAACGGCGGGGAGCGACAGGACCATGTCCCCTATAACGGATGCTTTGCAAGAGCGCGGGATACGGGTCTTTGAAGGTCATGATGAGAAAAACTGCGCCGGCTTTACCGTGTTCGTATACAACGCCGCGATACACGAAGACAACCCGGAATACGCGTACGCAAAGAAAAACGGCTTTGCGCTCATTCGCCGCGCGGATTTTCTCGGATACGTCGTCACGTTTTTTAATAATTCGGTGGGCGTCGCCGGAACGCACGGAAAATCCACCTCCACGGCTATGCTCGGCGCCGCGCTCGAAGCCGCGGGGCTCGATCCGACCGTGCTTAACGGCGCCGTGATGAAGGACGTCAATTCCCCGTACAGACACGGAGGAAAAGAATGCCTGTGCTTTGAGGCATGCGAATACACGGATTCGTTTCTGTCGTTTTTTCCGAAGATCGCGCTCGTATTGAACGTCGGCTACGATCACGCGGATTATTTCAAGACCGTCGACGACTATATAGCGTCGTTTAAAAAATACATTTCTCAGTCTCCGTGCGCTGTCGTCAACACAGATTCATACGGCGGCAGAAAAGCGGTCGAAGGCTATATCGGAAAGCTTATAAAATGCGGTCTGCAGGCGGGATCCGACGTTTACCCGGAAAATCTTCGCACAGACGGTTTTCCCGAGTTTGACGCTATGTATAAAGGAAAAAAATACGCGCATATAAAACTGCGCGTATACGGTATGCATAACGTGTATAACGCGCTTTGCTGTATCGGCGCCTGCATACTTCTCGGCATAAGCGGAAAAGACGCCGCGAAGGGAATCGAAGGCTTTGAGGGCGTGGCGCGCAGATTTGAATTGAAGGGCGAATGCAACGGCGCAAAGATATACGACGATTACGCGCATCATCCGGACGAGATAAAAGCGACGCTGTCTATCGCCCGCGAATGTACGAAAGGCAGGCTTTACGTCGCTTTCCAGTCCCACACGTATTCAAGGACAAAAAAATTCTACTCCGATTTCATAACGGCGTTCGGCAACTGCGACGAGGTTATCTACTGTGATATTTATCCCGCGCGCGAGACGGATACGCTCGGTATGTCGGCGCAGAAATTAGCCGCGGATACAAAAAACGGCTCGTATAAAGGCGGATTTACAGACGCGGCGGAATATCTTAAAACCGTACTGCGAAAAGGTGACGCCGCGGTGATCATGGGCGCGGGAAACGCGAACGCGGTGATAATCAAAGATCTTATTACCTGAAATCCGCTTCCTTCATGCCCGAAGGGCTATTCATGCGCTTGCGCTGTTCATTCCGTAAGGAAATTCATGCGCCGTCTCGGACGCAATTCATTAGGGGCTGTCGCTTATTGCGACAGCCCCGTCTCGTTCTCCTCTCCCGGCGCGTATTCAAGTATATCGCCGGGCTGGCAGTCAAGCGCCTCGCATATCGCTATGAGCGTTGAGAAGCGTATGGCGCTTATATGGCCGTTTTTTAATTTGGACAGATTGACGTTTGCCACGCCAACCTTTTCCGAAAGCTCGTTGAGGCTGATTTTTCTGTCCGCCATCATCCTGTCAAGACGAAGTATTATTCTTCCCATATGCTCACCTCAAAGCGTCTCGTCCGATTCTTTCTGAAGCGACGCGCCGTATTTGAAAATGAATATGAGGAGTATTATGACAAGTGCGGAAAACGCCATTGAAAGATCGAGTGAGAAATCTATGTTGATATTGCCGGAAGTCAGAAAGCTTCCTGAAAGTTTTGTAAGCATAGGTTTCAGCACCGTATACGGTATGAGCGATATTGCAAAGCCCGTCATAGCTTTGATAACACCGTCGCTGAAAGGCGAATCGCACTTTTCAAACTCCTTCATAAGTCTTCTCAGCATTATGAACACGTAGATCAAAAGTCCTATGACGACACTTGACGCAAGCAGCGCAAAACCGATCCTGCGGAACGTCAGATGCATTATTTCTCCGCTCGCATCCATAACGATCCCGTCCTCGGACTGCGTTATGCCGTTTACACGGTTTGAATTGATGTTGATCTTTGCGGTCCCGTCCTGTATGCCCTGCGCTATATCTTTGATAACGCCGTCCGGCAGTTTGTCTACCAGCTGCCCGTATACCTCTACCTTTGCCGTGCCGCTGACGTCCGCCTGCAGTCCGTCCTGCGGTATGACGATAAGAACGACGGACGTTATAAGCGACGCGGCCGCGCCTATCATAAGTAATACTATGATCACCATTGATATAATACGGCATATCTTTCCGATAACGTTTATTTTTCTTTTCATATTTTCTCCTCCTTTGCCGTTTGCGTCCGTATTATACCACACTTTTTTACGTTTGTCAAGGGGTTTTTAATATTTATCGTTAAATTTTTAATTTTTCCGCTTTTATCTTCTAAACGGAAGACCAACGGTCGCCCCTACAAGCGGGTCGTCGAGGCGCCGACCCCTACAATCGATGCGCCCCCTCAATCTCTTCGGAGATTGTGGGACCGGGGTTCCCCGACGCGAACCGGAGAGCGTTGGGGGTTCCCGGGAGGGGTAAGAGGGGGTTTGGGGGCGTTCGAGGGGTTCCCCATTGCAAACTTGTT
>DBWC01000134.1:0-2580 GCA_002308615.1 Clostridiales bacterium UBA1248 | reverse complement strand
GCAATGGGGGTTCACGAGAGGGGTGGGAACCCCCAAATTCCGTCCCGCAGGGACACCTTAATTCTTAATTCTTAATTCTATAATCCTGTCCGTCGCGGCTCTTACGCCGTCAAAATCCACCGCGATTTTATATATCGCCTCGAGCCTGTCGTGGACTCTGCCGGCTTCGGCTATTAAGCGCAGGGCCTCGTTATCGAGCGTGTCCCGGATCTTCTCGCACATGCGCAGTCTTCCGCGGACGTTTTTCAACAGCTCCGCTTTGACGAAGCGTTTCATATTTATGAGTTTGCCGTATCCGCTTCTGTCCGTTTCCGCCATACTGCCGGTGATACAGTAATATTCGCCGCTTGACGGTATGAAGATCGCCTCGCACCTCTGCGGTAAAAGCGTGTCGAGGCTGTAATAAAACGGTACGCATCTTTTTATCAGCGCTTCCTTCAGCCCGTTCAAAAACAGATACGCGGAGGTATGCTCGTCGCAGACGCCTATCTTTATTTTCGCCTGCTCCTCATACGTTTTAAGCGTTATTTTGCCCTTGGTCGAAAAAGCCGATATCTGCCCGTGCTCGGCGCTTCCCTGCTCCGCTTTTACAGCCGCGGCTCTGCTGACCGCGGCGGACAGCTTTTCGTTATCTATACACGAGCTTATAATAGATGCGATCTCGGCTTCCGCCGCGCCTGCAAATCTGCGGTATGCGGAGGAGCGGCGGTGCAGAAGCTTGTTTTTATCCGTCAGGGCTTTTACGTCTTCTCTTCTCTCTTTCAGCCGCTTCGTATTGAAATACGGGTAAAAGTCGAAAACGGTATCATAAGCGCCGGGATATACCGGGTCCGTCATATGCGGCGACGTGCCGTCAAGCATACCGAACGATATTTCGGGTATGAGTATCCCGTCAAGCGAGGACGGGTCGGAGCTGCAATAGTAATAAAATACCTCATACCCGCGCTTTTCCGCGGCGTCGGCGACGCGGAAAAGCATACTCGATTTACCCGTCCCCGGTCCGCCTTTTATGACGTATAAGCAGTCGAGCTTTGACGGGTCGAAAACGCGGTCGAAATAACTTATGAAGCCGTCCGAGGTGTTCGCGGCGGCGAAATACTCGTGTTTGAACATAAAAAAGATCCCTCCTTCATACTGATGTATGATATGAGGGATCCTGTTTTTTTGTTAAATTATCTTATTTTGCAAGATATTCCTTTGCAAGACGCTCTGTATCCTGAGCTATTACCTTTTCCTCGTTTGTCGGGATGAGGTATACGAGAACTTTGGATTCGTCCGTGGACAGCTTTACGATATTCGGCTGGTGGTGCGATACGGTGTTCAGATCCTCGTCTATCTTGATGCCGAGGAAGGACAGGCCGGCGCATACTCTGCTGCGCAGCTCGGGGTTGTTTTCGCCTAAGCCCGCGGTGAATACGAGCGCGTCGATACCGTCCATGGCGGCTGTGTAAGCGCCGATGAATTTCTTTATCTGATACGCGGTGATCTTCGTTACGAGCTGAGCCCTGGGGTCGCCCTCCGCCGCCGCTTTTTCAATATCGCGGCTGTCGGAGGAAATGCCGGAAACGCCTAAGAAACCGCTCTTCTTGTTCATTATCTCGTTCATCTCGGCGGGGGTGTAGCCCTCACGCTCCATAACGAACGGAACGATAGCCGGGTCGATGGCGCCGCAGCGCGTGCCCATGATTATACCGTCAAGCGGAGTAAGACCCATGCTCGTGTCGATAACTTTGCCGTCTTTTACGGCGGATATGGAGGAGCCGTTGCCTAAATGGCAGGTGACGATCTTTGTGCCCTCGGCTTTGCCGCCCATTATCTTTATCATCTCGCCGGAGACGAAGCGGTGGGACGTGCCGTGCGCGCCGTAACGGCGGATCTTGTATTTTTCGCAAAGCTCGTGGGGAAGCGGATAAGTATAAGCCTCTTCCGGCATGGTCTGATGGAAAGCGGTATCGAATACGAGGACCTGCGGAACGTTCGGCATAACGGCGGTGCAGCCCTTTATACCCATAAGGTGCGGTACGGTGTGAAGCGGCGCGAAGTCAACGCATTTTTCAAGCTTTGCTATAACGTCGTCCGTGATAAGAACGCTCTCGTAGAAGTACGGACCGCCGTGAACTATGCGGTGACCGACAGCCTCTATCTCGCTCATGTCCTTTATGACGCCTATTTCGGGATCGGTAAGCGTGTCAACGAGTATTTTCGTGGCTACCGCGTGATTGGGCATCGGTATCTCTTTTACTATTTTGGGGGAATCGCCTTTTCTGTGCTCGATCTTGCCTTCGGCTCCAACGCCCTTCGGAGTCTGCGTGCCTATACGTTCGCATATACCCTTTGCAAGGACCTTGTCCGCGTTTGTGTCGAAAAGCTGATACTTAAGGCTTGATGAACCTGCGTTTACAACAAGTACGTTCATGTTTATTTCTCCTGTCCGGGTGATCTACCCATGATAATTTTTTTGAATTCGTATTAGTATATATCAAAATCAGGAAGATTTCAAGAGTTATTTTATAAAATATGTCGTTAAATTTTAAATTTTTTTGCCTTCCCCTTGGGGGAAGGTGTCACGGAGTGACGGAT
>DBWC01000116.1:10892-11084 GCA_002308615.1 Clostridiales bacterium UBA1248 | reverse complement strand
GATTCGTGGGGAACGGACGCCGCGATTTCATTTTTTGTAATTTTGAGCGCTAACCACAGAAAAACCCCGTCAAAGACGAGGCTTTTTTCAAAATATAAAGATTCAGAGCTTGATATTATCCGCGAAAAGGTATCCGAGCTTTATGACGCAGTCGGTGTCGTAGTGGTACATATCAGGCTCGCCGTGCGGCTC